>NZ_QWEZ01000001.1:1529897-1859794 GCF_003864255.1 Aestuariirhabdus litorea | reverse complement strand
GGGTGACCCCCGCTTTCAGCTTCGCCAGCTTCTCGAACGGATAGGGGTGCAGGGTAGAGAGATCGGGGTTCATGGCCATCAACCTAGTGGGGGGTGCTGGTGGTGGTACGGTTACGGGAGGCGTTTTCCTGGGTATGGGCATCCAGTGCCTCGCGCAGGGTGTCGCAGATCTGCTGGCACTGCTTGGGGTCTTCTATCGGCCGTTGCTGGGCATCGGTGATGATAAAGACATCCTCGACCCGCTCGCCCAGGGTGGCAATCTTGGCGTTGTGAATCGAGATGTCGAGGTCCATGAACACCTGTCCCATGAGGGCCAGCAGGCCGGGACGGTCCGGTGCCACTACCTCCAGCACAGTGCGGTGAATCAGTGGGTCGTTGCTGATGGTGACCTCGGCTGGGTAGCTGAAGTGCTTAAGCTGGCGAGGCGTGCGCCGGCGGATCACGAGGGGGTAGTCCTCAGGGTTCTTGAGGGCTTCGGTCAGGACCCGCTTGATCTCCTTGATCCGCTGGGGGTTGTTGCCGATGGGGGAACCATCGAGCTCCAGTACGATAAAGGTGTCGAAGCTGTAGCCGGCGTTGGAGGTGATGATGCGGGCGTCCTGGATATCCAGGTTGAGCTGGTCGATTACCGCGGTGCTGGCGGCGAACAGTTCATCCAGGTCGCAGGTATAGATAAAGATCTTGGTTCCCCCCTCGAAGGCGCGATCGGTGGTCTCTCGCACCAGCACCAGCGGGTCGTTGGAATGGTGGCGGGCGATGTTAAGGGTGTGCCAGACAACATCCCTTACCGAGTGGCGCAGGAAGTACTCCTCGCTGAGGGTGCTCCAGATGCCATCGATGGTGGCGCTGTCCAGCACCCCCTCCAGCTCCGAGCGGGCATTCGACTGGGTTTCGGCGATCGCCTGTTGTGCCTCAAGCGGGTTTTCGAGGCCGCGCCTCAGGGCGCGCTTGGTTTCGCTGTAAAGGCGTCGCAACAGAGCCGCACGCCAGCTGTTCCAGAGGCTCGCGTTGGTGGCGTTGATGTCGGCGACCGTCAGCAGGTAGAGGTAATCGAGGCGCACCTGATCACCCACCAGCTTGGCAAAGTCGTTGATCACGTCGGGGTCGGAGAGGTCCTGGCGCTGGGCTGTGGTGGACATCAGCAGGTGTGTTTTCACCAGCCAGGCCACCAGGGCACTATCCCACTTGCTGAGGTGGTGGCGCTCGCAGAACGCCTCGGCGTCCACGGCGCCCAACTCCGAGTGATCGCCCCCGCGCCCCTTGGCAATGTCGTGGTAGAGGCCGGCGATGTAGATCAGCTCAGGCTTGGGCAGTTTGCGGATCACCTTGGAGGCCACGGGGAAACGTTCAGCGTTTTCCTCATAGGTGAAAGAGC
Source organism: Aestuariirhabdus litorea (assembly GCF_003864255.1). Taxonomy (NCBI): domain Bacteria; kingdom Pseudomonadati; phylum Pseudomonadota; class Gammaproteobacteria; order Oceanospirillales; family Aestuariirhabdaceae; genus Aestuariirhabdus; species Aestuariirhabdus litorea. The sequence continues at coordinate 1,858,419 of NZ_QWEZ01000001.1, read as the reverse complement.
GCAGGAATTTGATCAGCAGCAGGGTGTGGGCGTCCACAGTGTAGGCGTGGAACAGGTCGTGTTGCATCTGGCCGGTGATTTTTCCGAACTCCGGCAGGTACAGCCCCAGTACCCCCCAGCGCAGCATGCGCCTGAGGTTCACAGTCAGCCCGTAGGGGGCGCGCATCAACTCGATAAACAGGGTGGTGTTGCGTATGTCGTGGCGGAACTCGTCGTCGATCAGGTAGCGGTGCTCGCGGATCAGGCGGATAGTCGAGGCCCTGACTCCCAGGATAAAGGGGTTCTGGGTCATCAGTACGAACAGCTCGAGGAGGGCGAAGGGGCTTTGCACGAAGACGTTGGGGTCCATGACCTCAATGTAGTTCTTGCGTACCTGGAAGCGGCTGTTGAGGGGGATCACGTTGTCGTCATCGTCCACCGACAGAATCACTTCATCCAGGTGCTGAAGCAGCATGTCGTTCAACTCGGCAAGCCCGAGCACTACCTGGTAATAGCGTTGCATAAACTGCTCAACCGCCAGGCTTTTATTGCTGTCGCTGTAACCGAACAGCTCCGCCAGGTGTTTCTGGTGATCGAACAGCAGGCGATCTTCCTCTCGGCCGGTGAGCATATGCAGCCCCCAGCGTACCCGCCAGAGAAAGGCCTGCCCCTCCTGCAGAATCTGATATTCCGACTCGGTCAGGAACTCCAGTCGCACCAGGTCGTGTGCGCTCTCTGCGCCGAAGTGGCGACGGGTCACCCACAGGATCATCTGGGTATCCCGCAGGCCTCCGGGGGAGTTTTTGACGTTGGGCTCCAGGTTGTATTCGGTCTCATTAAACTTGCGGTGGCGAGCCCTTTGCTCCTCGTACTTCTCCCGCAGAAAGATCTTGCTGGGCCACATATGGCGGGGGTCGATGCGCTTGAGCATCGCCTCGCGGAGGGTCTCCGGGCCCGCCAGGGTGCGCGACTCCAGCAGGTTGGTGATCACGGTCAGGTCCTTGCTGGCCTCCACCGCGCACTCCTTGACCGAGCGTACACTCTGGCCCACTTCCAGGTTGATGTCCCACAGCAGGGTAAGGAAACGCTCGATGTTGTCGCGGTAGCGGCCGTGGTTCTCGGTGCGCAGCAGGATCAGCAGGTCGATATCGGAGCTCGGGTGCAGCTCACCCCGGCCGTAGCCACCCACGGCGAGCAGGGCAACATCACCGGGCTTTCCCCAGTCGAGATGGTTCCAGGCCAGCGACAGCACCTGGTCGATCATCCAGGCGCGGGCATTGACCAGCATGCGGATGTCGCGGCCTTCCCGGTACCAGCGGTCTAAGGTTTCCTGGGCCTGTCGGATACAGCGTTTATAGGCGGGAATGGGGCTGGAGGAGAGGGTAAGTTCCGCCCGGAATTGTCCCTTGTTGAACAGCTCATCGGTGAGCTGCTGTTCATCGATTATTGTCTGCATTGGTATCCCCAGCCTGATCAAAAGCCCGCATAGCCGGCGGACCCCCTCGATCCCTGAGGGGGATGGTTGGTGGTGGCCTCAGCCGAGGTCTGGTGCGCTTTCACCCGCGCGCAGGGTAAGGATCTCGTAGCCGTCTGCCGTCACCAGAATGGTGTGTTCCCACTGGGCAGAGAGGCGTTTGTCGCGGGTGGTCACCGTCCAGCCGTCTTTGGCGTTGAGCTTGGTGAACTTCTTGCCGGCGTTGATCATGGGCTCGATGGTGAAGGTCATCCCTTCGCGCAGCTCCATGCCGGTCCCTGCTTTACCATAGTGGAGCACCTGCGGCTCTTCGTGAAACAGCTTGCCGATGCCGTGGCCACAGTACTCCTCGACCACAGAGTAGTTGTGGGCGTGGGCGTGGTGGGCGATGACGGCGCCGATATCTCCGAGTCGGGCACCAGGCCTGACCTGTTCTATGCCGAGGAACATGCACTCGCGGCTGACCCGGCACAGGCGTTGGGCGTGTTCAGGCGTGTCACCGATGCAGAACATCATGCTGGTGTCGCCGTGGTAGCCATCTTTGATGACGGTAATGTCGACGTTAACGATATCGCCATTTTTCAGCACCTTGTCATCGCTGGGGATGCCATGGCAGATAACGTGGTTGATGGAGGTGCAGATCGATTTCGGAAAGCCATGATAGTTCAGGGGGGCCGGTACGGCCCGCTGTACATTGACGATGTAGTCGTGGCAGATGCGGTCCAGCTCGCCGGTGGTGATGCCGGCCTCTACGGAGGGGGCGATCATGTCCAGCACGTCTGCCGCCAGGCGGCCTGCGGTGCGCATCTTCTCGATTTCAGCGGGGGTCTTGATGGTGACGGTCATAGGGCTGCTGCGGTCGGCTCCAACTCAATAAGGTTGCCCCGTGGGGCGGCGAATAGCGGGCTATTCTAGCAAAGCCGGTTTGTCTGTATAAGGGGCAGGCGTCTTTATTCCCTAACCGGTTGTCAGGGGCGCGCCAGGTAGCTTTATTTGCTTAATCGGTTTTCGTGTCGAGCGAATTGTGGTATAAAGCGCGCGCCTTCGGCAAAACCCTTTTTCAAAAGGGCTTGTATTGAGGGCAACTACTTACTTAAACACACATACACCGACACATGATTCTGGGTGCCCTGCGGGGTTGGATTATGGGGTGTATGGAGGCCTAACCCGAGTTCAGGAGAACATAATGGCTCAAGTTACAATGCGTGAAATGCTCAAAGCGGGCGTTCACTTCGGTCACCAAACCCGTTACTGGAACCCCAAGATGAACAAGTTCATCTTCGGTGCCCGTAACAAGATTCATATCATCAACCTCGAGCACACTCTGCCTGCCTTCAACGAGGCGCTGAAGTTTGTTGAGCGTCTGGCCCAGGGCAAAAACAAGATCCTGTTTGTTGGTACCAAGCGTGCCGCCAGCAAGGCTGTGCAGGAGGAGGCCTCCCGCGTAGGTATGCCTTACGTTGATCATCGCTGGTTGGGCGGTATGCTGACCAACTACAAGACGATCCGTCAGTCCATTCGTCGCCTGCGTGAGCTGGAGACCCAGTCTCAGGACGGTACCTTCGAGAAGCTGACCAAGAAGGAAGCGCTGATGCGCAGCCGTGCTCTTGAGAAGCTGGATCGTGGCATAGGTGGTATCAAGGATATGGGCGGCCTGCCCGACGCTATCTTTGTTATCGACGTGGATCACGAGCGTATCGCCATCAGCGAAGCCAACAAGCTGGGTATTCCCGTTATCGGCATCGTGGATACCAACAGCAACCCCGATGGTGTTGACTACGTTATCCCCGGCAACGACGATGCGATTCGCGCTATTCAGCTGTACGTCAAGTCTGTTGCTGACGCCGTTGCTGAAGGCCGCTCCGCTGCCAACGTAGGTGGCGAAGAGGAGTTCGTTGAAGTCGCTGCGACCGAAGCGGCTGCCGATGAAGAGCCCTCTGCCGAAGGCTAAGTCGAGCAGTGCGTGCCCCAGGGCATGCTTGGAAAAGGGGGCATGGCCCCCTTTTTCTGATTGAGATTCCGCCTGCGTTGCCGGTTGCAGTGATAGGTGGCGTGGGTAATCAGTTTACATGAATAAGTTGAGGGTATTGATATGGCAGCTATTTCTGCAGCGCAGGTGAAGGAACTGCGTGACCGCACCGGTCTGGGCATGATGGAGTGCAAGCGCGCACTGACCGAAGCCGGTGGAGACATCGAAAAAGCGATCGAAGAGATGCGCAAGTCCGGTCAGGCCAAGGCCGCCAAAAAAGCGGGTCGTACCGCTGCTGAGGGTGTGGTACTGGTGCGTCTGGCTGGGGATGGCGCCTCCGGCGTAGTGGTTGAGGTCAACAGCGAAACCGACTTCGCCGCGCGTGACGAAGGTTTCCTGAGCTTTGCGGGTCAGGTAGCCGACGCCGCTGTAGCGACCGGTGAAACCGATATGGCCAAACTGGTTGAAGGTGATATCGAAAGCGCTCGCCTGGCACTGGTTCAGAAGATCGGTGAAAACATCTCTCCCCGTCGCATCGGCACCATCGCCGGCGAAGTGGTGGGTGGTTATGTTCACGGCAACAACCGTATCGCCGTACTGGTTGCCCTCAAGGGTGGCGACCAGGAGCTGGCCAAGGATATCGCCATGCACGTTGCTGCGGTCAACCCACGGGTTGTCAACAAGGACCAGATGCCTTCTGAAGTCGTTGAGAAGGAGAAGGAGATCATCAAGGCGCAGCCCGATATGGAAGGCAAGCCTGCCGAGATCGTTGAGAAGATGATGATTGGTCGTATCAACAAGTTCCTGGCCGAGAACAGCCTGGTCGAGCAGGCGTTCGTGAAGAACCCTGAAGTGACCGTTGGCAAACTGGTCAAGGATGCGGGTGCTGAGGTGATCGATTTCGTACGCTTCGAAGTGGGCGACGGTATCGAGAAGGAAGAGGTGGACTTCGCAGCTGAAGTGGCTGCTCAGCTGAAAGGCTAATCCCCCTCTGACTGACGGGAGGTGGCACCCGGGTGCCCCTCCCGCTTCGGCAGTCTATACTGCTGACACTATTTTTTGCCTCTCGCTCCTCTCCAAGGAACCAGCCCTATGCCCGCTACCGACCGCCAACCCAAGTACAAGCGCATTCTTCTCAAACTCAGTGGTGAAGCCCTGATGGGGGGGGAGGAGTTTGGTATCGACCCGCGGGTGCTGGATCGGATGGCCCTGGAGATCGGCCAGCTTATCGGTATCGGTGTGCAGGTCGGCATGGTGATTGGCGGGGGCAACCTGTTCCGCGGTGCGGCCCTGAGTGCGGCCGGCATGGACCGGGTAACCGGCGACCACATGGGTATGCTGGCCACGGTGATGAATGCCCTGGCGATGCGTGATGCCCTGGAGCGCTCCAATATAGCTACCCGCGTGATGTCGGCGATCCCCATGAGTGGGGTAGTTGATCATTACGACCGCAGGGCAGCACTACGATTTTTGACCAGTGGGGATGTGGTTATCTTCTCCGCCGGTACCGGCAATCCCTTCTTCACTACCGACTCCGCGGCCTGCCTGCGTGGTATCGAGGTGGATGCAGACCTGGTCATCAAGGCAACGAAGGTTGACGGTGTCTACGATTCTGATCCCGTGAAGAACCCGAGCGCCGTCAAATATGATAGTCTCAGCTACGATGAAGTGCTTGATCGTAAGTTGGGCGTAATGGATCTGACCGCAATCTGCCTGGTTCGTGATCACCAGATGCCGCTGCGAGTCTTTAATATGAATAAACCAGGCGCATTGCTGAACCTTGTTTTGGGAGGCAATGAAGGAACTCTGGTTCGTGGGAGTGAATAATGATTAACGAGATCAAGGCCGACGCTGAAAGTCGAATGAAAAAGAGTGTGGAATCGCTGGTGGTTGCTTTTGCCAAGATTCGTACCGGCCGCGCACACCCCAGCCTGCTCGACGGTCTTACCGTCTCCTACTACGGCAGCGATACTCCATTGAGCCAGGTGGCCAATATCTCCGTTGAGGATGGCCGGACCCTCTCGATCACCCCCTGGGAGAAAAATCTGGTCACCGACATCGAAAAGGCGATCATGAAGTCTGACTTGGGGCTGAATCCCTCCACCGCCGGTGCAGTGATTCGCCTGCCCCTGCCGCCGCTGACCGAGGAGACCCGTAAGGGGTTCATTCGTCATGCCCGTCAGGAAGCCGAGCACGCGCGAGTGGCGGTACGGAATATCCGCCGGGACGCTCTTGGGGATGTGAAGGATCTGCTCAAGGAGAAGGAGATCAGTGAAGACGATGATCACCGTGCGCAGGACGATATCCAGAAGCTGACCGATAAGTACGTCGCCGAAATTGATAAGCTGCTGCAGGGCAAAGAGGAAGACCTGCTGGAGATCTAGGCAGTTTTTCCCGTGGATGCGCCCGCCGATGCGGGCGTTTTATCTCCTGCCCTGTCTCTTTCTGCCGGCGCTCCGATGTTTATCGGGTTTGGCCGGTGGTGTGGCCAGGGCCACTCCATAGGCTAAATAGTTGCGCGATGTCACAACCTGACTCCATGAACTCTACCGAGATTCTTAACCCTCCGCGCCATGTCGCCATCATCATGGATGGCAATAACCGATGGGCGAAAAAGCGTCTGTTGCCGGGTATTGCCGGGCATCGTGCCGGGGTCGAAGCGGTTCGTCGAGTGGTCGAAGCCTGTGATGAGCATGGCATTGAGGTGCTCACCCTGTTTGCCTTCAGCAGTGAGAACTGGCAGCGCCCCGAGGAGGAGGTGCGGGGGTTGATGGGGTTGTTCCTGCAGATGCTGAAGAAGGAGACCCGGCGCCTGCACAAAAACCGTATCCGGCTGAAGGTGTTGGGTGACCTCAGCGCCTTCAGTGAGGAGATCCAGCAGCATATTCGTGAGGCCGAGGCACTGACCGCCGAAAACTCACGGGTGACCCTGGCGATCGCCGCCAATTATGGCGGGCAGTGGGATATCGCTCAGGCCGCCCAGCAGCTGGCGGTGAAGGTTAAGGCGGGTGAGCTGGAACCCGGCCAGATTACCCCGGAGCTGATCCAGGATCACCTCTATACGGCAGGCCTCCCACTTCCCGACCTCTGCATTCGCACCGGTGGGGACCACCGAATCAGTAACTTCATGCTATGGCAGTTTGCCTACGCGGAACTCTATTTTACCTCCACGCTGTGGCCGGACTTTGACGCTGCCCAGCTGCGCGAAGCCCTGGTCGACTTCAGCGGGCGCCAGCGGCGATTCGGTAAAACCAGCGAACAGGTTGAGGGCTAGTACGTGTTAAAGCAACGAGTAATTACGGCCCTGATTCTGGCCCCCATTGCGCTCTGTGGCGTGTTTTTCCTGCCTTTGCACCCCTTTTCCCTGTTTATCGCCGGGGTGATCCTGATTGGTGCCTGGGAGTGGGCCAACCTGGCGGGCTTTTCTGCTCAGCCTGCTCGTATCGGCTACAGCCTGAGCGTGGCGCTGGCGCTGTTCGGCGCGACCCAGATTTCGGCCCAGTCGATCCTCTGGTCGGCCCTCGGGTGGTGGTTGTTGGCGCTCGGATTGGTGGTCAGTTATCCGGCCTCGGCCGGGCTTTGGCGCTCCTCCCTGGTGCGCCTGCTGATCGGTTACCTGGTGTTGGTGCCGGCCTGGGTGGGGCTGGTCTTGCTGAAGTCGCACCCCGATAGCTGGATACTGATCATGTTCCTGCTGTTCCTGGTGTGGGGGGCCGATGTGGGCGCCTATTTCGCCGGTAAGTATCTGGGTCGTCATAAGCTGGCACCGAAAGTCAGCCCCAAGAAGACCTGGGAGGGGGTGCTGGGCGGCATCGTCACGGTGGTTCTGGTGGCGCTGGTGGCGCAGCCCTACCTGCCCTTCAAGGAACTCGGGCCCCTGTTGGGGGTGACGGTGTTTGTGGCGTTGGTCTCTGTGCTGGGAGATCTGGCCGAGAGTATGTTCAAACGCGAGCGTGGAATTAAGGACAGCAGCCAGCTTCTGCCAGGGCATGGTGGTATACTCGACCGCATCGATAGCCTGACGGCCGCCATTCCCCTGTTTGCCCTCGCGCTGATGGTAATGGCCGGGTAGCTTGCCCCGTTACCGTTACGCCCGTTTATGACCCTATGAAGAGTGAACCCTTGCCGGTGCAGATGATTACAGTGTTGGGTGCGACCGGTTCCATTGGTCAAAGTACCCTGGATGTTGTGCGGCGCAACAGCGACCGCTATCGGGTGTTTGCATTGACGGCCAATGCCCAGGTTGACCGGCTGCATCAACAGTGCCTGGAGTTTAGTCCCCGCTTTGCCGTTATGGCTGATCCCGTCGCTGCCGGCTGCCTGCGCCAGCGGCTGCGCGAGAGCGGCTGTGCGACCGAGGTCCTGACCGGCACGGAGGGGCTGCGCCAGGTGGCCGCGGATGCAGAGGTGGAGCTGGTGATGGCAGCTATCGTGGGGGCGGCGGGCTTGCTGCCCACCCTGGCAGCGGTGGAAGCGGGAAAGCGGGTCCTGCTGGCCAACAAGGAGTCGCTGGTGATGGCCGGCGCGCTTTTTATGGAATCGGTCAGCCGACACAACGCCTGCCTGTTGCCGATCGATAGCGAACACAACGCGATCTACCAGTGCTTGCCCCACAACTATGCAGAGCCCGAAGGGCGGGCCGGTGTTCGACGCATCCTCTTGACCGCGTCCGGTGGTCCTTTCAGAACCACCGACCTGGAGAGCCTGCGTCGGGTCACCCCAGAGCAGGCCTGTGCGCACCCTAACTGGCCCATGGGGCGCAAAATATCGGTCGATTCAGCCACCATGATGAACAAGGGGTTGGAGGCGATCGAAGCCTGCTGGCTGTTTGATCTCCCCGTGAGCCAGGTTGAGGTGGTGATCCATCCCCAGAGTGTGATCCACTCCCTGGTGGACTATCTCGATGGTTCGGTACTGGCGCAGATGGGTAATCCCGACATGCGTACGCCGATCGCCTACGGCATGGCCTGGCCCGAACGGATCGACTCCGGGGTAGAACCCCTGGATCTGGTTAAGGTGGGACGGCTCGATTTCGAAGCGCCGGATCGGGTGCGTTTCCCCTGTTTACAGCTGGCATTTGACGCCGTCGCCACCGGCGGCACCTCGATGGTAACCCTGAATGCCGCCAACGAGGTGGCGGTGGATGCCTTCCTTAACCGCCAGCTTGGTTTCTGCCAGATTGCGGAGCTGAACCGGGAGGTGCTGGAGCAGCTGGTGGTCCAGCCTGCCGACAGCCTGGAGCAGGTGCTGGAGGCTGACCGCCTGGCTCGTGATCGGGCAGGGCAGCTGTTGCGCTCGGACCGTTTTGGCTGGGGGATCTGCTGATGGAACTACTGCAAACCTTACTCGCTACCGTGGTCACCCTGGGGATTCTGGTCACCTTCCATGAGTTTGGCCATTTCTGGGTGGCCCGTCGCTGCGGGGTCAAGGTGCTGCGTTTCTCGGTCGGTTTCGGCAAGCCGCTGTGGCGCCGTTATGATCGCCAGGGTACCGAGTTTGTCGTGGCGGCCATTCCCCTCGGCGGCTATGTGAAAATGCTCGATGAACGTGAGGGCAATGTTCCCGAGAGCGAGCGACATCTCTCTTTTAACAGCAAAAGTGTAAAGCAGCGTATTGCCATCGTCGCGGCGGGGCCGCTGGCCAACTTCCTGCTGGCGGTGATCGCCTTCTGGTTGATGTTCGTGATCGGTGTGCGCACGGTCGTGCCGGTCGTGGGGGAGGTTGAAGCGGGCTCGCCCGCCGCGGTGGCCGGTATTCACGCCGGCGACGAGCTGGTTCGTGTCGACGGTCAGGCGGTGCGCAGTTGGGATGAAGTGCTGCTGAAGCTGCTGGGCTATATCGGCGATAGCGGTGAGATCGAACTTGGGGTTAAGCCCAATACCCTCGAGGGCGCTGGCTACACTGAAGCCCGCCGCCACCTGCAGGTGGAGAACTGGCTGGCGGGGGTTGATCAGCCCGACCCATTAGGGGCCCTGGGTATTGTGCCCTACCGGCCACCGGTTGAACCGGTGATCGGCGTATTGCTGGAGGAGGGGCGAGCCCGGCAGGCGGGTATCGAAGTGGGCGACCGTGTACTGGCGGCGGACGGTGAAGCCGTGGCGGACTGGTTCGCCTGGGTTGAGCGGGTGCGCCTCAAGCCTGAACAGTCGATGCGGGTTGAGCTGGAACGGGCTGGCTCGCGATTGACGCTGGAACTGATCCCGGCCCGTAAGGTCCAAGAGGACGGCTCGGTGATCGGCTACATCGGTGCCGGGGTAAAGCCGGTGGAGTGGCCCGAGTCCCTCAAGCGTAACATCAGCTATGGGGTAGTGGGTGCGATCGTGCCGGCGGTAGAAAAAACCTGGTCGGTTACCGTGCTCACTCTCGATTCGATCCGTAAAATGATCGTAGGGCTGGTGTCGGTAAAAAACTTGAGTGGTCCAATAACCATTGCTAAAGTGGCTGGCGAATCAGCGAAGTCGGGGGCGGAGAGCTTTCTCAACTTCCTTGCCATTCTCAGTATTAGCCTCGGGGTATTGAACCTGCTTCCAGTGCCGATTCTGGATGGTGGCCACCTTTTGTTCTACATCGCGGAGTGGATCAAGGGGAGCCCGGTGTCTGATCGGGTGCAGGCCTTTGGATACCAGATCGGTGTGGGGCTGATCGGCATGTTGATGATGTTGGCGCTTTATAACGATTTTTCGCGCCTCTAGTGCTCCTTGGGGGGCCGGTGTAACCGGTTCAATAACAAGATAACGATTCCAGGATAGTAACGGATTTCATGAAACGAAGTTTGCTGACGCTGTTGTTGGCCACCCTGCTGCTGCCATTTGCCGGGCTGGCTCAAGCCTTTTTGGTTTCCGATATCCGTATTAACGGATTGCAACGAATTTCGGCCGGTAATGCCTTTAATGCGCTACCGATCAGTGTCGGCGACGAAGTCGATGGGGTGACCGTAGCGGCGGCGACACGGCAGCTGTTTCGGACCGGATATTTCAAGGATATCCGCATGGACCGCGACGGTGATGTGCTGGTGGTGACGGTGGTCGAGCGCCCCTCCATCAGCGGTATCTCCATCAGCGGTAACAAGGCGATAGAGACCCAGGCCCTGCTTGATGGACTCAAGCAGTCCGGGTTAGCCGAAGGCGAGATCTTCCAGCGCGCTACCCTGGAGGGGATCAAGATGGAACTGCAGCGCCAGTACGTTGCCCAGGGCCGTTACGATGCCAAGATCACCACCGATGTCAGGCCTCAGCCCCGTAACCGGGTGGCCATCTCCATCAATGTCGGGGAGGGCTCGGTTGCAGCCATCAGCCACGTCAATATTGTGGGCAACAGCGTCTTCGATAAAGAGGAACTGCTGGACCTGTTCGAGCTGAAGGAAACCAACTGGCTCTCGTTTTACAGCAGCGACGATAAGTATTCCCGTGAGAAACTCTCCGGTGACCTTGAACGCTTGCGCTCCTATTACCTGGACCGCGGCTACCTCAACTTCAATATCAGCTCGACACAGGTGTCGATTGCGCCCGATAAGGAACGCGTTTTTATCACCGTTAACGTCAATGAGGGAGAGCTGTACCGGATCTCCGATGTAAAGCTGGCGGGCGACCTGATCATTCCCGAAGAGCAGATGCGAAGCCTGCTTCAGGTCAAGGCGGGACAGACTTTTTCCCATCAGGTGATGACCTCCACCGAAGAGTTGATTACTCGCCGCCTGGGTAATGAGGGTTATACCTTTGCCAACGTGCAGGGCATTCCCCAGCCAAACGAGGAGGAAAATACCGTAGAGGTCACCTTCTTTGTCGATCCGGGTAAGCGCGCTTACGTACGCCGTATCTCCTTTATCGGCAACACCAAGACCCAGGATGAAGTATTGCGCCGTGAGATGCGCCAGATGGAGGGCGCCTGGGCTTCCACGTTCAACATCGAACAGTCCAAGATGCGGCTCGACCGTCTCGGCTTCTTCAAAGAGGTCAACGTGGAGACGCCTACTGTCCCCGGTAGCAGTGACCAGATTGATGTCGACTACAGTGTTGAGGAACAGGCCTCCGGTAGCGTCTCTGCCAGTGTCGGCTTTTCCACCGGCAGTGGCCTCATTCTGGGAGCCAACGTGCAGCAGAACAACTTCCTGGGTTCCGGTAATCAGGTCAATTTGGGCCTCAACACCAGCGAGTTCCAGAAAGTCTACAGCTTCGGCTACCTCAACCCCTACTATACCGTCGATGGGGTCAGTCGCGGCTTCAATGTCTTTTACCGAACCACCGACTATGACAGTACGGATATCTCCAACTACTCCACCGACTCGATAGGGGGCTCGGTACGATTTGGTTACCCCATCAACGAGATTACTCGACTGGGGTTCAGTTTCGGCCCTGAAAAGCTGCACATTAAAACCGGCAGCAGTCCCGCTTTCGTGGTGGATGAGTTTGTCGATTCCGAAGGTTCCAACTACCTGAACTGGAAGGCCGGGATCTCCTGGACCCGCTCGACCCTGAACCATGGCCTGCTGCCAACCCGCGGTAACTTCAACTCCTTGTCGGCCCAGGTGGCGGTGCCGGGCAGTGACACCAGCTACTACAAGCTCAACTACAGCGGTCAGATCTTCTTCCCCCTGACCCGGAAGCTGACCCTCAACCTTAAGGCGAACCTGGGCTATGCCGACGCCTACGGGGACACCAATGTGATGCCCTTCTTCGAGAACTATTATGCGGGCGGCTTTGGTTCGGTACGTGGTTTCTCCGATAATAGCCTTGGTCCCAAAGCGCTCTCCACCGATGGTAGCCAGGACTCAATCGGTGGTAATATTCTGGTGGAAACCACGGCACAGGTATTGTTCCCGCTGCCATTTATCAAAGACCAGCGTTCGCTGCGGACCGTCTTCTTTGTGGATGCCGGTAACGCCTTCTCGGACGACTGCGAACGCAGCTCAGTGATTTCAAACTGCTCCAACGTGAAGTTTTCCGAGCTGCGTATGGCAGCCGGCCTGGGGCTGACCTGGATCACAGCGATGGGTCCCTTGAGCTTTACCCTGGCTACGCCGATCAAGGATGAGTCGGGTGACGACACCGAAGTGTTCCAGTTCGCGCTGGGTCAAAGTTTTTAAGCGGGTCTGAGGATCGGCACCAAATCTCTTAACAAGTGAATACAATACAGCAGGAGTCTCTATGAACAGATGTGTACAGCTGGTAGTACTGGCGCTGGGCCTGGCAACCGGTCTTGCCGCGCAGGCCGACACCAAGATTGCGGTCGTGAACTATCAGATGGCCCTGATTGAGTCCGATGCAGCCAAGGCCTACGCCAAGCGTGCCGAAGATCGCTTTGGTGCCCAGGTCAACGAGCTGAAAAAGCTTGAAGAGGAGGGCAAGCGCCTGCAGGCCAAGTATGAACGTGATGCGGCGGCCATGAGCGAGAGCGAGAAGAAGGAGCTGGAGATGGAACTGCAGCGTAAGGCCCAGGACTTTGAGTACAAGTCCAAGCAGCTGCAAAGCGAAAAGGCGCAATCCGACCGTTCAGAGATCGAGGCACTGCGCCCCAAGTTGGATCAGGCGATTCAAGCGGTGGTGAAAGAGGGAGGCTACGACCTGGTATTGGAGCGCAATGGCGTAGTCTTTGTGAGCCCGGCCATCGACATCACCACCCAGGTGATTCAGAAGCTGAATAAAGGCAGTTAACCTCACTCTCCGGCGCCAGGCCAGTGAGAGTGATATAGCGGGGGGCTTCGGTCCCCTTTTCTGCTGCCGTAGGGCGCAGAACCGGGAAAAGAGGGTGGGGTAGACGAGGGTAAGATGAACGCGCACAACAGTTACAGTCTGGAGGAGTTGGCATCCCACATTGGTGCCGAGGTCAAGGGCGACACTCAATATCGTATCAGTGGCATTGCCACCCTGCAGTCCGCGCAGTCGGACCAACTCAGCTTTCTGGCCAATCCCGCTTATGCCCGTTACCTGGCGACCACCGAGGCGGGAGCCGTGCTCCTTAACCCTAAGGGGGCGGAGCAGTTTTCCGGTAATGCCCTGATCATGGCTAACCCCTACCTCGGCTACGCCATGCTCTCCCACCTGTTCGACCCCTGCCCGAAGGCCGAAGCTGGGGTGCACCCCAGTGCCGTGGTGCACCCCTCGGCTGAGGTTGATTCCAGCGCGGCCATCGGTGCCCGGGTAGTGGTGGAGGCCAATGCCCGTATCGAGGCCGGCGTGCGGCTGGACGCCGGTGTAGTGGTCGGCGCTGACTCCACGGTGGGGGAAAACAGTCACCTGTTCCCCAATGTAGTGGTCTATCACGGCGTGAGCATCGGCAAGCGCTGTATCATTCAGGGTGGGGCAGTGATCGGCGGGGATGGCTTTGGCCTGGCACCGGGCCCCGGTGGCTGGCACAAGATTGCCCAGATTGGTGGGGTGGTGATCGGCGACGACGTGGAGATTGGCTCTAACACCACCATTGACCGTGGCGCCCTCGACAATACCGTCATTTGTGCCGGCGCCAAGCTGGATAACCTGATCCAGATCGCCCATAACGTGGTGATCGGTGAAGGGACAGCGATCGCCTCCTGCGTTGGAATATCGGGTAGTACAAAAATTGGTAAGGGTTGTATCATAGCGGGTCAGGCGGGATTTGCCGGTCACCTCACTATTGCCGACAATGTGCAGATTCTGGGGCAGGGTATGGTGAGCCGATCGATTTCAGAGCCGGGGGTTTACGCGTCCGGTGCCGGTTCGGTGATGCCGGCCCGGGAATGGCGCAAGCAGGCGGTTCGTTTCCGCCAGCTCGACGACATGGCCAGGCAACTCAGGCGACTCGATAGTGGCGACAACTAACCGCCGTTATCGGATCGGCGTTTAAAACACTTAAGGCAGGCGACTATCAGAGATGATGAATCTTGAGAAGATTAAGGAATACCTTCCCCAGCGTTACCCCTTCCTGCTGGTTGACCGGGTAATCGATGTGGATTTGGAAGCGAATCGAATCCGCTGTTACAAGAACGTCAGCGGTAACGAGGAGTTCTTCAATGGCCATTTTCCCGATCATCCGATCATGCCGGGGGTGCTCATTATCGAGGCGATGGCCCAGGCTGCGGGTATTCTTGGCTTCAGGATGAGCAACAAGAAGAAAGAGGATAGTACGGTCTACTATTTTGCCGGAGCCGACAAGGTGCGCTTCAAGCAGCCTGTTGTACCCGGGGACCGCCTCGACCTGGAGGCGGAGTTTGTCGTCCAGAAGCGTGATATCTGGAAGTTTTCCTGCAAGGCGCTGGTTGATGGTAAAGTCGTCAGCTCAGCTGAAATTATCTGTGCAAAGAAGGAGCTCTGGTCTTGAGCCACACCACTGCGGGTATTCACCCCAGCGCGCGAATTCATGATTCGGCCATTGTTGATCCCGGCGCCAGCATCGGTGCCAATGTTGAAATCGGGCCATGGAGCCTGATCGGTGCCGACGTTGAGATTGGCGAAGGGACGGTTATCCGCTCCCACGCAGTCATCAAGGGACCTACTACCCTGGGTCGCAACAACCAGGTTTTCCAGTTCGCCTCCATTGGTGAGGATTGCCAGGATAAGAAGTACGCCGGTGAGCCGACGCGCCTGGTGGTGGGTGACAACAATATTTTCCGTGAGTGCTGCACTATCCATCGGGGTACGGTGCAGGATGAGGGCGTTACCCGCATTGGCAGCGACAACCTCTTTATGGCTTACACCCATGTGGGTCACGACTGCGTCATCGGCAACGGCTGCATCTTTGCCAACAACGCCTCGGTAGCGGGTCACGTCAAGGTCGGGGATGGCGCGATCCTCTCGGGCATGACCGGTGTGCACCAGTTTTGCCACATCGGGGCCTACAGTATGTGCGCCGGTGGCTCCACCATCTTCAAGGATGTGCCCGCCTTCGTGATGGCGGCCGGCAGTCCGGCAAAGGCCAACGGCATGAACTTTGAGGGGATGAAGCGCCGCGGTTACAGCAAGCCGGTGATGCAGAGTCTTCGCAAGGCTTACAAAACCGTTTACCGGGAGGGGCTGACCCTGGAAGAGGCCCTTGAGCGCCTGCGGTCACAGGATCACCACGAGCCTGAGCTGCAGCTCTTTATTGAGTCCCTGCAGAACTCCACCCGCGGCATCGTCCGCTAGCCCACGAGCGGGGGGCACCCGGCCTCCCGCTATCTGTCCAGTTAAGGATTGGCGTGCCATGGTCGCATCCTCCCCCTCGATTTCCCATAGCTCCGACCGCCCCCTGCGGGTGGGTATCGCGGCGGGAGAAGCCTCCGGTGATATTCTGGGGGCTGGGCTGATCCGGGCGATTCGTACCCGCTACCCTAATGCCCGTTTCGAGGGCATCGCCGGCCCCCTGATGCTGGCAGAGGGGGCCAGCTCGATGGTTCCCATGGAGCGCCTGTCGGTGATGGGGTTGGTGGAGGTCCTCGGTCGGATACGGGAATTGCTGGGTATCCGCAAGCGCCTGGTGCAGGCGATGCTGGATAATCCGCCGGATCTTTTTATTGGTATCGACGCCCCCGATTTTACCCTGCCGGTTGAGCTCAAGCTCAAGCAGGCGGGTATCCCAACCGCCCACTATGTCAGCCCCTCGGTCTGGGCCTGGCGCCAGAAGCGGATTCACAAGATCGCCCGCTCCGTGGATCATATGCTCTGCCTGTTGCCCTTTGAGGCGCAGTTCTACCGGGAGCATGATGTCCCCGTCACCTTCGTAGGCCACCCTTTGGCGGACAGCATCGCGATGGAGACTGACCCGCAGCAGGCCCGCCAGCAGTTGGGGGTTGAAGTGGCGGAGGGGGAGTCGTTGCTCGCCCTGCTGCCGGGCAGTCGTCAGGGTGAGGTGGCCCTGCTGGCCCCCCTGTTTTTCCAGGCTGCGCAGCGATGTGCCGCGGCAGGCCGTTTTCGCTTTGTGATCCCCTGTGTCAATGAGGCCCGCTTCCAACAGATCGAGGCGCTGCGCCAGCACTGGGCACCGGACCTGGATATCACCCTGGTACAAGGGCACTCGCGGGAGGTGATGGCCGCTGCCGACAGTATTCTGATCGCTTCGGGTACCGCGACCCTGGAGGCCACTCTACTCAAAAAACCGATGGTGGTGGCCTATCGGGTATCACCCATCACCTATCGGATCGCCTCCTGGCTGGTGAAAATCCCCTACCTTTCCCTACCCAACCTGCTGGCTGGGCGGGAGCTGGTGCCCGAGCTGATCCAGGACGCGGCGACCCCCGAAGCTCTGGCGGATGCATTGCTGGTGAGCTTGCAGCGGGCCGATGAACTGTTACCGGAATATCGCCGTATCCATGAGCTGCTCTCCCGCGACGCCAGTAACCTGGCCGCCGAGGCAGTACTGGGTTTGGTAAAGGGCTAGGGATGCAGTTTTCACTGTTTGAAAGCAGCTCCGATCAACACCGCCTGGTGGCCGGTGTTGATGAAGTGGGGCGGGGTCCCCTATGTGGGGATGTGGTGACCGCGGCTGTTATTCTGGACCCTGAGTGCCCCATTGAGGGGTTGAACGACTCCAAGAAACTGACCGAGAAGCGACGTGAAGTGCTGTTTGAGTTGATTCAGGAGCGCGCCCTGGCCTGGAGTATCGCCAGGGCCTCGGTGGAGGAGATTGATCGCCTGAATATACTGCAGGCTACCCTGCTGGCGATGCAGCGCGCCGTGGCAGGTCTTGGCATCGCCCCCCAGCTGGCGCTGATTGACGGTAATCGTTGCCCTAAACTGCCCTGTGAGGCGCAGGCGGTGGTGCAGGGGGATGGTCGGGTCGCGGAGATCTCCGCCGCGTCAATTCTGGCCAAGGTGACCCGGGACCGGGAGATGCTGGAGCTGGATCGTCGTTACCCCGGTTACGGCATAGCCCGCCACAAGGGATATCCCACGGCGGTCCACCTGGAGGCGCTGCAGCGGCTCGGGGTGACCGATAGCCATCGGCGCTCCTTTGCGCCGGTTCGGCGCTGCCTTGAGGCCCAGGGGTTGGCTTAGTCAGTAGCTTTGACGCTTGACCTGCTGTCGCCACTGCTGCCGGTAGCGGCTGGTAATCTCCTCAATCTCCTGCGCGCTGATTCCACTGCGCAGGAACTGGCTGATCTGCTGTTTCACCTCGGCGCTGTTGCATGCTGAGCCCTTGGCCAGCGTGTAATAGAGTGGCTCGGAGTTGATCTCGGGGGCGAGGAATCGAACCTGAGAGCCGATGCCCATCGCATCGCTGTAGGAGAGGCCGGGCTGCAGTTCGTAGATCAGGTAGTCGGAGCGTCCGGCCAGCAGGGTCTTAAAAGCCAGGGTAACGGAACGCACGGTCTGGATATCCAGCTCCCGCGCCGCATACTGGTCAAACTCCTGGCCAAAGCTGTTGTTGATCAGGGTGACGCCGCGCCAGCTTTTGAGCTGGTCCCAGTGGGTCAGGGAGCCGCCGGTTTTTTCAAGCATCGGGCTGTCCCAGGGGATAAAGATGACACTGGGGATCTTCAGCAGTGCGGGCTCGATGTAATCGAGGTAATGGGTGCGGGGGTCGGTGTAGAAGGCGCCCGCCAAACCGTCGATCTCTCCCTCCCGGGCCTTCTTCTGGGCTCTGGACCAGGGGCCTTCGTAACGGGCGTCGAGTTTCACCTGAAGCGGCTCAAGAGCCCTGCGCAACACCTCGACGGCGACCCCCATCAGCTTCCCCGGGTTATTGGGGTCCTGCCAGAGAATCGGGGGGTACTCGGCGTTACCGCTGAAGTGGAGGGTGTGGCAGGCGTCGTCGGAGGCCAGGGCGCGGTTGCCCAGGGCGGCGATGCCAAGCAGCAGCAGGAGACGGAAAAGGGGGTAGGGGTAGGGCATGGGTAAAGTAAAAGGATGCAATATCGGCGGTCCTGATGGGGCTCCCGGAAATACAGCATCCTGCCATGGGGTAAGATATCAAATGAGGGGCCATTCTAGCGGTTAACCATTGCCTTGTGTACTGCTAAGATGAGCCTCCCCAAATCGGTAGTCTATCCCTATGTCCGCACAGTTTGTTCATCTTCGCCTGCACACCGAGTACTCACTGGTCGATGGCCTGGTTCGTCTCAAGCCCTTGCTGGGAGCGGTTGCCGCCAAAGGGATGCCGGCGGTAGCGGTGACCGACCAGTCCAACCTCTTCGCGCTGGTCAAGTTCTACACCGCAGCCATGGGCGCAGGCCTCAAGCCGATCTGCGGGGCAGACCTGTGGGTGGAAAACCTGGATCCCAGCCTGCCCCCTACCCGGATGCTGCTGTTGATCGTCAACGCTACCGGCTATCGCAACCTCACTGAGCTGATCTCTCGGGGCTTCCAGCATGGCCAAAAACAGGGGGTGGCGATCGTGCAGCGGGAGTGGGTCAAGCAGGCAGCCGAGGGGTTGATTGCCCTGTGCGGTGCGCGTCAGGGAGAGATTGGCCAGACCCTTCTGGCGGGCCACCCGGAACAGGCACGTCAGCTGCTGGAGGAGTGGCGCTCTGTGTTTGGCGATCGCTTCTATCTGGAGGTGCAGCGCACCTCGCGCAGCGGGGATGAAAATCACCTGCACCAGGCGGTGGCCCTGGCTGAGCGCGCGGGCTGCCCGGTGGTGGCGACCAACGATGTGATGTTCCTCGACAAGGAGGATTACGAGGCCCATGAAACCCGGGTTTGCATCGGTGAGGGGCGGGCGCTGGATGACCCTCGCCGGCCCCGGCTCTACAGCGAAGAGCAGTACCTTAAATCCCCCGAAGAGATGGCCGAGCTCTTCTCGGATCTGCCCGAGGCGCTGGAGAACAGTGTCGAGATCGCCCGCCGCTGTACCGTGGAGGTGCAGTTGGGAACCTACTTCCTGCCGGACTATCCCGTACCCGACGGCATGACCATGGACGACTTCTTCCGCAAGGCCAGTGCGGACGGGCTGGAGATGCGTCTCAAGCCGGTGCTGGAAGGGCTGGATGCGGCCGAGGTCGAAGCCAAGCGCAAACTCTACTACGACCGCCTGAAGTTTGAACTCGATATCATCATCCAGATGGGGTTCCCCGGTTACTTCCTGATCGTGATGGACTTTATCCGCTGGTCCAAGGCCAACGATATCCCGGTGGGGCCGGGGCGGGGCTCCGGTGCCGGCTCCCTGGTGGCCTACGCCCTCGAGATCACCGACCTGGACCCGATACCCTACGACCTGCTGTTTGAGCGCTTCCTTAACCCGGAGCGGGTATCGATGCCCGACTTCGACGTCGACTTCTGCATGGATGGTCGTGACCGGGTGATCGACTACGTGGCCCAGACCTACGGTCGCGATGCGGTTTCCCAGATCATCACTTTCGGTACCATGGCGGCCAAGGCGGTGGTGCGTGACGTGGCGCGGGTGCAGGGCAAGTCCTACGGTCTGGCCGACAAGCTGTCCAAGATGATCCCCTTCGAGGTGGGCATGACCCTCAGCAAGGCGATCGAGCAGGAGGAGACCCTCAAGGAGTTCATCGAGACCGACGAGCAGGCGGGGGAGATCTGGGAGATGGCCCTCAAGCTGGAGGGGGTCACCCGTAACGTCGGTAAGCACGCCGGCGGGGTGGTGATCGCCCCCTCCAAGCTGACCGACTTTGCCCCCCTCTACTGCGACGAGCAGGGCCACGGCCTGGTCACCCAGTACGACAAGAACGACGTGGAGTCGGCGGGGCTGGTGAAGTTTGACTTCCTTGGTCTCAGGACCCTCACCATCGTCAACTGGGCGCTGGACACGGTCAACAAGGTGCGCGCCCTCAGCAACGAGCCGCCACTGGATATCATGCAGATCGATCTGGAAGACAAGGCCTCCTTCGAACTGCTCAAGCGTGCCGAAACCACCGCCGTCTTCCAGCTGGAGTCGCGCGGTATGAAGGACCTCATCAAGCGCCTGCAGCCGAGTAACTTCGAGGACATCATTGCACTGGTGGCGCTGTTCCGACCCGGCCCACTGGGGTCGGGCATGGTGGACGACTTTATCAACCGTAAGCACGGGCGCGAAAAGCTCTCCTTTCCCCACCCCGACTACCAGCACGACGACCTGATCCCGGTGCTGCAGCCGACCTACGGTATCATCCTCTACCAGGAGCAGGTAATGCAGATCGCCCAGGTGATGGCAGGCTTTACCCTGGGCGGTGCCGACCTGCTGCGGCGGGCGATGGGCAAGAAAAAACCGGAGGAGATGGCCAAGCAACGGGTGCTCTTTATGGAGGGGGCCAGCAAACGCGGCATCGACGAGGGGTTATCGGGTCCTATCTTCGACCTGATGGAGAAATTCGCCGGTTACGGCTTCAACAAATCTCACTCCGCTGCCTACGCCCTGGTCTCTTTCCAGACCCTGTGGCTGAAGGCCCACTACCCGGCTCCCTTTATGGCGGCGGTGTTGACGGCGGATATGCAGAACACCGACAAGATCGTGACACTGATCGAAGAGTGTCGGGAAATGAAGCTGGTGATCGTGCCGCCAGATGTGAACGGTAGTGAGTTCCGCTTCACGGTCAATGAGCAGCAGGAGATCGTCTACGGCCTGGGGGCCATCAAGGGGGTGGGCGAAGGTCCCATCGAGGCGATCCAGGAGGCCCGCCGGCAGGGGGGCACCTTTGTCGACCTGTTCGATTTCTGCGCACGCCTGGGGGGCAAGAAACTCAACAAGCGGGTGCTGGAGGCGTTGATCCGCTCCGGTGCCATGGACAAGCTGGCGCCCAGGGGCGAGCTGAGCCTGGGCCAGCTACGGGCGATCCTGCTTGCTTCCATGGAGGAGGCGATCAAGGCAGCGGATCAGTCCAGCAAGAGCCTCGACAGCGGCCACAGCGACCTGTTTGGCGAGCTGGTGCCGGTGGGCGAAAGCGATGTTTACGACAAATTCATGGGGGTGAGGGAATGGACCGACAAGGAGCGGCTCAAGGGGGAAAAGGATACGCTGGGGATCTACCTCACCGGGCACCCTATTGATGAATATGAGAGGGAGCTACGCAACTTCGTCCGTAACCGCATCAACGACCTTAAGCCGGCCCGGGAAAGCCAGAACCTGACGGGGCTGATCGTGGCCTCGCGGGTGATGAAAAACAAGCGGGGCGACAAGATGGCCTTCATCACCCTCGATGACCGCAGCGGACGTATTGAGGTCTCCCTGTTTGCCGACTGTTACGAGGAGTACCAGCACCTGGTCACCAAAGACAGTCTCGTGTTTGTCGAAGGGGAGGTAAGCTTCGACGATTACTCCGGGGCCTTGAAAGTGCGTGCCAAGCGGCTCATGAGCCTGGTGGAGGCGCGCCAGCAGTACGCCCGCTTCCTGCAGCTGGAGCTGCCCGAGAGCCGTTGTGGTAACGGATTTGTGCACTCACTGGCACAGCTGTTTGGCGAACACCCGGGGTCAACACCGGTGCATATCCAGTATCTCGCAAGCGAGGCCCGGGCCACCCTGCGGTTGGGGGAACCCTGGCGCGTTGAGCCCAGTGATGAGCTGGTGCAGGAGTTGCGGGACCGGTTCGGCAAGGAGCGGGTCACGCTCAGCTACCAGTAGCCGCGTCCAGCCGGTGGCAGGATTACGGGAAGGTAAGCTCGCTTACTTTTTGTAACTCGACTCCACCGGGTGAATCACGTAAGGTTGGCGGCTAAATCCAGTGAACCCTTGCATCCGGTCGCGACCTCCGCTGGCCGGTAGACGGAACGCCATGAATCCCAACTATCTTGATTTCGAACAACCCATTGCCGACCTGGAAGCCAAAATCGAGGAGCTACGCCTGGTTGGCAGTGACAATGAGCTGAATATCAACGACGAGATCCAGCGGCTGCAGGACAAGAGCCTCTCGCTCACCGAGTCGATCTTCAAGGATCTCAGCTCCTGGCAGATTGCGCAGATTGCGCGTCACCCCAAGCGTCCCTACACCCAGGATTACATTAACCTGATCTTCACCGATTTCGATGAACTTCATGGTGACCGCCACTTCGCTGATGACAAGGCGATCATCGGGGGTATCGGTCGCCTGGAAGGTCGGCCGGTGATGATCATCGGTCACCAGAAGGGGCGCGATGTGCGCGAGAAGGTGCGCCGCAACTTCGGCATGCCCCGCCCTGAAGGTTACCGCAAGGCCTGCCGCCTGATGGAGATGGCCGAGCGTTTCAAAATGCCGATCCTCACTTTTATCGACACCCCCGGGGCCTATCCTGGTATCGATGCCGAGGAGCGTGGCCAGAGTGAGGCGATCGCCTATAACCTGGCGGTGATGTCGCGCCTGAAAACCCCCATCATCTCCACTGTAGTGGGAGAGGGAGGCTCCGGTGGAGCGTTGGCGATTGGTGTGTGTGATCACCTGATGATGCTGCAGTACTCCACCTACTCGGTGATCTCTCCCGAGGGTTGTGCCTCGATTCTATGGCGTAGCGCCGAGCGCGCTTCTGATGCCGCCGAAGCGATGGGGATCACCGCTGAGCGCCTTCACGAACTGGGGCTGGTAGACCAGGTGGTGCCCGAGCCGCTCGGTGGTGCTCACCGCAACATGGCCCGGATGGCAAGCAGCCTGAAGCAGTCTCTGCTGGCACAGCTCGATTCGCTCTCCTCTTTCTCGGCGGATGAGCTGCTGGAGCGCCGCTACCAGCGCCTGCTCTCCTACGGCACCAACTAACTGCCGCTGCCAGGTAAAGGCCCGGTTGACCTTGGTCGCCGGGCCTTTTTTATGCTGCTTTTGCCGGCAGAACCGGCGCCGGGCTAGCCATAGCCCTTGGCGGATCTGTTATGCTGGAAGGCCGATGACTGTTCGCTGTTCCCTATGACCACCACTGACCTGCAACGGGATTTTGGTCCCGATTCTCTGAAGCCGCAGCTGGCGCCGCTGCGTGACCGACGTTGGGTGGTGGCGCTCAGTGGGGGACTGGACTCCGTGGTGTTGCTGGACCTGGTGCGCCGGCTGCACGACCAGGGCTTTGTGGCCCGGCTCGAAGCACTCCATATCAATCACGGCCTGAGCCCCCATGCCGACCAGTGGCAGCAACACTGCCAAACCCTGTGCGAGCGCTGGCGGATCCCCCTGCAGTCGGTGGCGGTAAGCCTCGACCGGGAGGGGGCCAATCTGGAGGAGCAGGCTCGAGAGGCCCGCTATCGGGTGATGGCCGAGCGTTGCGGGGCGGGTGACGGCTTCCTGTTTGCACATCACCAGCAGGACCAGGAGGAGACCCTGCTCTACCGTTTGCTGCGCGGCGGCGGCGTACGTGGGTTGGCGGCCATTCCCCGCTCTCGGCCCCTGGGGGCGGGGCTGTTGTTGCGCCCTTTGCTCGACTACCCCCGTGCCCAGCTGCTGGACTATGGGCGGGCCCGCGGCTTGCAGTGGGTAGAGGATGAGAGTAATGAATCGCTCCGCTTCGATCGCAATTACCTGCGCCACCGGGTGTTGCCCCCCCTGCGCGAGCGTTGGCCCGACCTGGGGTTGCGCCTGTCGAGGCAGGCCCAACGCATGGCCGATGACAGCGCGCTACTGGATGAATTGGCGCTGGAAGATCTGGAGAGCTGCGCTGCGGTGGACACACCCACGGGGCCGGGGTTATCGGCCGACAATCGGCTGTACTGGCCGCCGGTAGCGAGCCGCAGCAGGTTGCGCCAGCGCAACCTGCTGCGCTTCTGGCTGCGTCGCCTGGGGGTGCCAGTACCGGGGGAGACGATCACCGAGCAGCTGCTGCGCCTGGCCAGCAGCCGCGTGGATGCCAACCCCTGCGTGCGGTGGCTGGGGTGGGAGGTGCGCCGCTACCGGGGAACGCTGGTGGTTCTGCGTACGCGGGAGAGGCCTGGTGAAGGGGGGGATCTCTCGCTGCAGGCGGGGGAGTGGCCCCTTGCCAATAACGGGGTGTTGAGGGTGCGACGCAGTAGCGCATCGGGTAACCCGCTCTCTGCTTGCCTGGGATCCCTGCGGGTCGCCTACCGCCTGGAGGGTGAGGAAGCGGGGTCTATCCGTCTGGCGGGTCGAAAAGGCAGTAAGCCCTTTAAAAAGCTGATGCAGGAGCAAGGGGTTCCCCCCTGGTTAAGGGAGCGCTGGCCGCTTCTGATGAAAGGCGATGCGCTGGTCGCCCTGCCCTCGATCGGGGTGGTGGAAGGCTATACGGCGGCCTCTGGTGAGGAGGGGGTTGAGCTGGAGTGGGTGCCGCCAAAATGGGATGGCGTGGATTGAGCTGGCTGGCACCTTCTGGTATCCTGCAACCCCATCTCGAGATGACTTGAAGTCTCCCTTCGCTGTCGCGGCGCCTTGCCGCCAATTTGCTATTTTACGGGCCTTACATGACGCACTATATCTTCGTCACCGGTGGTGTTGTTTCTTCGTTGGGGAAGGGCATCGCCGCCGCCTCCCTTGCTGCAATTCTCGAAGCTCGTGGCCTCAAGGTTACCATGCTGAAGCTGGATCCCTACATCAATGTGGATCCCGGTACCATGAGCCCCTTCCAGCACGGCGAGGTCTTTGTGACCGAAGATGGCGCCGAGACTGATCTTGACCTGGGGCATTACGAGCGTTTTATTCGCACCACCATGCGCCAGGGGAATAACTTCACCACCGGCCGGGTGTACGAGCACGTGCTGCGCAAAGAGCGTCGTGGTGACTATCTGGGGGGCACTGTGCAGGTGATTCCCCATATCACCGACGAGATCAAGCGTCGGGTGATCGCCGGTGCCGGTGACGCCGATGTGGCGCTGGTGGAGATCGGCGGTACTGTGGGTGATATCGAGTCCCAGCCCTTCCTGGAGGCGGTGCGCCAGCTCAAGGTAGAGTTGGGTTACAATCGCGCCATGCTGATGCACCTGACCCTGGTGCCCTATATCGCCACCGCCGGTGAAACCAAAACCAAGCCCACCCAACACTCGGTCAAGGAGCTGCGCTCCATCGGTTTGCAGCCCGATATCCTGGTGTGTCGCAGTGATCACCATATCGACCGCGCCTCTCGCCGCAAGATTTCCCTGTTTACCAACGTGGAAGAGCAGGCGGTTATCTCCCTCGAGGACGCCGACACCATCTACCGTATCCCCTCCATGCTGCACAAGCAGGGGGTCGACTCCCTGGTGGTCAAGCGCTTCCACCTGGAGTGCAACGAGGCCGACCTGAGCGAGTGGGAAGCGGTGCTCGATGCCGAGAAGAATCCCGAGCACGAAGTGACTGTGGCCATGGTGGGCAAATACATGGAGCTGCTCGATGCCTACAAGTCGCTGATTGAGGCGATGAAGCACGCCGGCCTCAAAACCCGCACCAAGGTTAAACTCAAGTACATCGATTCCGAGCAGATCGAGCAGGATGGTGTTGGCCTGCTGGAAGGGGTTGACGCCGTGCTGGTGCCGGGAGGCTTTGGCCACCGTGGGGTCGAGGGCAAGATCATGGCGGCACGTTACGCCCGTGAAAACCGCGTACCCTATCTGGGAATCTGCCTGGGTATGCAGGTGGCGGTCATCGAGTACGCACGCCACATGGCGGGTCTGGAGGGGGCCAACAGCACCGAGTTTGTGCAGGACCTCAAGCACCCCGTTATTGGCCTGATCACCGAGTGGATCACCGCCGAGGGTGATGTCGAGCAGCGTGCCGACGATTCCGACCTGGGTGGCACCATGCGCCTGGGTAGCCAGCAGTGCAACCTGGCCAGCGGCTCCCGCTCGTTCGAGGCTTATGGCAACAATGTGATTGCCGAGCGTCACCGCCACCGCTACGAGGTCAACAACAACTACGTCAAGCAGCTGGAGGCGGCCGGCCTGGTGATCGCCGGACGCTCGGCGGATAACTCTCTGGTGGAGATTGTCGAGGTGGCGGACCACCCCTGGTATGTGGCCTGTCAGTTCCACCCCGAATTCACCTCTACCCCCCGTGATGGGCATCCGCTGTTTACCGGTTTTGTCAGCGCGGCCCTCAAGCACCAGCAGGAGAGCGAGGCATGAGCCCAGCGATTCCACAGAAGGTGATTCGCGTCGGCGATATCGAGATCTCCAACGAGCGCCCCTTTGTGCTGCTCGGCGGCATGAACGTACTGGAGTCCCGGGATCTGGCGATGCAGGTGGCCGAAGCCTACGTCGAGGTAACCCGGAAGCTGGGTATTCCCTATGTCTTCAAGGCCTCCTTTGACAAGGCCAACCGCTCCTCCATCACCTCTTTCCGGGGGCCCGGACTGGAGGAGGGGCTGAAGATCCTGCAGGAGATCAAGCAGCAGTTTTCGGTACCGGTGATCACCGATGTACACGAGCCGGCTCAGTGCCAGCCCGCCGCAGAGGTCGCCGATATCATCCAGTTGCCGGCCTTTTTGTCGCGTCAGACCGACCTGGTGGTGGCGATGGCGAACACCGATGCCGTGATCAATATCAAGAAGGCGCAGTTCCTGGCCCCCCGCGAGATGAAGCACATCCTTACCAAGTGTGAGGAGGCGGGCAACGACCGCCTGATGTTGTGCGAGCGTGGCAGCAGCTTTGGTTACAACAACCTGGTGGTGGATATGCTGGGTTTTGGGGTGATGAAAGCCTTCGGCTATCCGGTGGTATTCGATGTCACCCATTCGTTGCAGATGCCCGGTGGGCGCAGTGACAGTGCCGGCGGACGTCGTGCCCAGGTGGCCGAGCTGGGTCGTGCCGGCATGAGCCAGGGGTTGGCAGGGCTGTTCCTGGAAGCGCATCCCGACCCGGACCAGGCCAAGTGCGATGGCCCCTGCGCACTGCGGCTCAACCAGCTGGAACCTTTTCTCAAACAGATGAAAGCGATCGACGAGGTGACCAAGAGCCTCGATCCGATTGTGAACGAATAACGAACCACCCCTTTTTACTGGAGAGACCAAAAGATGGCAGAAATTGTCGATATCAAGGCGCGGGAGATCCTCGATTCACGGGGTAACCCCACGGTAGAAGCGGACGTTGTGCTGGCCTCGGGCATCGTCGGCCGTGCGTGTGCACCCTCCGGTGCCTCGACTGGCTCCCGTGAAGCCCTGGAACTGCGCGATGGCGACAAGTCCCGCTACCTGGGTAAAGGGGTACGCAAGGCGGTTGAGGGGATCAACACCCGCATCCGTGAGCGCCTGCTGGGGATGGACGCCAGCGCCCAGCGTGACCTCGACAATGCCATGATCGAACTGGATGGTACCGAGAACAAGGAGGTGCTGGGCGCCAACGCGATTCTCGCTGTCTCCCTGGCCGCCGCCAAGGCCGCCGCCCAGCACAAAGGGGTGCCTCTTTACCAGCACATCGCTGACCTGAACGGTACCCCCGGTCAGTACAGCATGCCGGTACCGATGATGAACATCATCAACGGCGGCGAGCACGCCGACAATAACGTCGATATCCAGGAGTTCATGGTCCAGCCGGTGAAGGCGTCCAGCTTTGCCGATGCCCTGCGCATGGGGGCCGAGATCTTCCACAGCCTTAAGAAAGTATTGCAGCAGCGTGGATTGAACACCGCGGTGGGCGATGAGGGTGGCTTCGCCCCCAATCTGCCCTCCAACGAAGCCGCGCTGGAGGTGATCTCCGAAGCGGTCAGCGCCGCCGGTTACAGCCTGGGTGAGGATGTGACCCTGGCCCTCGACTGCGCTTCCTCCGAGTTCTACAAGAACGGCAACTACGATCTGGCGGGAGAGGGCAAGGTGTTTGACGCCGCCGGTTTCGCCGACTATCTGGCCGGCCTGACCGAGCGCTTCCCGATCATCTCCATTGAAGATGGTATGGATGAGTCCGATTGGGATGGCTGGAAGATCCTCACCGACAAGATCGGTAACAAGGTGCAGCTGGTGGGCGACGACCTGTTTGTCACCAATACTCGCATTCTCAAGGAGGGTATCGAGAAGGGGATTGGAAATTCCATCCTGATCAAGTTCAACCAGATCGGTTCCCTTTCCGAAACCCTCGACGCCATCGCCATGGCCAAGCAGGGGGGCTACACCGCCGTTATCTCCCACCGCAGTGGTGAGACCGAGGACGCCACCATCGCCGATCTGGCAGTGGGGACTGCGGCGGGCCAGATCAAGACCGGCTCCCTGTGCCGTTCCGATCGTGTCGCCAAGTACAACCAGCTGCTGCGCATCGAGGAGGAACTCGATGGCATGGCTCCCTATCGAGGGCGGGCTGAATTCAAGGCCTGATCGCCAGCGACGCTACCAAAAAAGGGATCATGGAGATCCCTTTTTTGTACCCCGGTGAGTACCCCAGCCCCCGGCCCGGTGGTATGCTCACCACTCAACCTGAGCAGCGAAATGGCTGTCTGCTGGTATAACTCCGTGGCTGAGTCTGTGAGATTTCCATTAAACATTGTTATAGCGCTCCTCACCCTGATGTTGCTGCTGCTTCAGTATCGGCTCTGGTTTGGTGAGGGCAGCCTGAGCCAGCTGCGCGACACCGAAGCGCAAATTGCGCAGCAGCGGCTGGAGAATCAGCGCCTTGAGCAACGCAACCGGGTATTGGAGGCGGAGGTGGTGGAGTTGCAGCAGGGGTTGGATACCCTCGAAGAGCGCGCCCGAACGGACCTGGGAATGGTCAAAGAGGGCGAACAGTTTTACCTGACCCCCACCGAGTAGCAGATGAACCCGGCACCATGACAACCCTGAACGAGACCTCCCCGGCCACGCCGATTACGCCCCGCTATTTTGCCGTGGTACCGGCCGCCGGTGTTGGCAAGCGGATGGCGGCGGACCGGCCTAAGCAATATCTCCCGTTGTTGGGGCGTGCGTTGATCGAGCACACCCTGGAGCGGCTGTGTGCCTTTTCGCCCATCGACAAGGTGGTGGTGGCCCTGGCCCCCGAGGACCCCTACCAGGCAGGGGTCAAGGCGTTGAACCACCCCAGGGTGATGCGCTGTGCAGGTGGCGCTGAGCGCTGCCACTCCGTCAGTCGTGCCCTTGAGGCGCTGACAGGGGTCGCCGCCGAGCACGACTGGGTGCTGGTGCACGACCTGGCCCGGCCCTGCGTGCGCGCCGAGGACCTGCAGCGCCTGTTGGACCAGTTGCAGGGTCATCCGGTCGGCGGTTTGCTGGGGGTGCCGGTACGCGACACCATGAAGCGGACCGCAGCGAATGGCCAGGTGGTGGCAACGGTTGAGCGCAGCCAGCTGTGGCATGCCTATACGCCGCAGATGTTTCGCTACGGCCTGTTGCGTGACGCTTTGTCTGCGACTCTGGCACGTGGAGAGCTGGTTACCGATGAGGCGGCCGCCATCGAGGCGGCCGGGTTGCAGCCGCTGATGGTGGAAGGGGCGGCAGACAATATTAAGGTGACGCGCCCCGAGGATCTGGCGCTGGCTGAGTTTTATATCGCCCGGCAAGCGGCCGGCGAGTCCTAGGAGAGTATGGTGAGAATTGGTCATGGTTTTGATGTGCACCGCTTCGGCGAGGGCGACCATGTAGTGATCGGTGGGGTTCGTATCCCCCACCGCCGTGGGCTGATCGCCCACTCCGATGGTGATGTGCTGGTACACGCCCTCTGTGATGCCCTGCTGGGCGCTGCCGCATTGGGGGATATTGGACAACACTTTCCCGATACCGACAGCGCCTGGGCCGGAGCCGACAGTCGAGATCTGCTGCGTCAGGTGATGGTGCTGTTGGCTGAAAAGGGATACAGGCTGGGCAATGCCGATATGACCCTGGTGGCCCAGGCCCCAAAAATGGCCCCCCACACAGGTGCGATGCGCCATCACTTGGCCGAGGATCTGGGGGTATCGGTGGAGGAGGTGAACATCAAGGCCACGACCACCGAAAAGCTCGGCTTCACGGGCCGCGAAGAGGGGATAGCCGCCCACGCGGTTGTCCTCCTGCAGAAGGTACGCCCATGAGCAATCGCACTGCGGACGCTTCGACGCCGACCTTTAGCCTCGAGTGGCCCCGCGCCTACGGTGGTTGTGCCGGTCGGGCCGAGTTCAAACGAGAGCCTGCCGATTTTGTGGTGGAGGAGCAGCTGGGGTTTGAGCCCGAGGGGGAGGGCGAGCACCTCTTTTTGCAGATCGAGAAACAGGGGCACAATACCGAATGGCTGGCGCGCCAGCTGGCCAAGTGGTGCGAGGTTCATCCCCGGGATGTCTCCTTTTCGGGGCTCAAGGACCGGCAGGCGATCACCACCCAATGGTTTGGTGTGCAGTTGCCGGGGCGGCCCGACCCTGACCTGTCCGCCTTTGAGGAACCGGGGCTGCGAATCCTGCAAGCGCGTCGTCACCCGCGCAAGTTGCGCCGAGGTGTGCACCGAGGCAATCGCTTCCGTATTCGGCTGCGTCGCTTTGAGGGGGACGCAGATGCGCTGGTAGCGCAGTTGCAGCGCATCGCTGAAGAGGGTTACCCCAACTATTTTGGCGAGCAGCGGTTCGGTTTTGCGGGCGGTAACCTGGGAGAGGCACTGCGCCTGTTCCGGGGCGAGATCCGGGTCCGTGACCGGGCTCGTCGCTCCATCTACCTGTCGGCCGCACGCTCCTGGCTGTTCAACCAGCTACTGGCCGAGCGGGTTGAGGCGGGCTGCTGGAACCGCTATCGGGAGGGGGATCTGCCGGGCTTTTTTGGTAACCAGAGCCTGGTGCGGGCGGATCGGGTCGATGAGGATATTCTGGCCAAATTCGAGCAGCGGGAGCTCTGTCCAACGGGTCCCCTGTGGGGTCGGGGCGAACTCTCCACCGGTGATGGGGTGGCGGAGCAGGAGCGTCAGCTGGCAGCACGGCACCCTGATCTTTGCAGTGGCCTCGAGGCGGCGGGCATGAAGCAGGAGCGGCGTCGACTGGTAGCGAGGGCCGCCGGGCTGAGCTGGAACTTTGAGGGGGATGAGCTGCTGCTCAGCTTTGAATTGGAGAGTGGCGGCTATGCCACTGCGCTGTTGCGCGAACTGGTGGATACGGAATAGGGGGTCAGGGTGCTGGTATTACTGTCCAATGATGACGGGGTGTTTGCTCCCGGGCTTGAGGCGCTGCACGCTGTGGTGGCGCAGATGTACCCCTGCGTAGTGGTAGCCCCCGACCGTGATCGCAGCGGTGCCAGCAGCTCCCTCACTCTGGATCGTCCCCTGCGCTGGACCCGGCAGGAAAACGGATTTACCAGCATTAATGGGACCCCGACCGATTGCGTCCACCTGGCGCTCAACGGGCTGCTGGAGACCTCCCCCGAGATGGTGGTCTCCGGCATTAACCTGGGGGCTAATCTGGGGGACGATGTGCTCTATTCGGGTACCGTGGCAGCGGCCCTCGAGGGGCGCTTCCTGGCGCGGCCAGCGCTGGCGCTCTCCCTTTGCTCGCGCTCCTCTGTCCACCTTGTGACGGCGCAACAGGTGGTTCGCCAGCTGCTCGCTCGACTCGACCAATTGGCAATGCCGCCCAGAAGCATACTTAATGTTAATATTCCCGACCTGCCGCTGGATCAGCTCAAGGGCTTTCAGTTGACTCGCCTGGGGCATCGAGCCCGACCGCCACAGCCGGTACGGGTGACCGATCCACGGGGAAAAGAGGGGTACTGGATCTCGGCCGTCGGCAAGGGGGAGGATGCTGGCGAAGGGACCGATTTTCATGCGGTGCAGGCAGGGTACGTGTCACTGACACCCTTGCAGATTGATAAAACACATTATGAGGCCTTCTCCGGGGTGGAGCGCTGGCTGGGGGATATGCAATGAATGACGTGGACCTGCGGGGGATCGGTATGACCTCTCAGCGCACACGGGACCGCCTGATTCAGCGGTTACGGGAAGAGGGAATTACAAGTGCGGCTGTGCTCGATGTGATCCGCAATGTGCCCCGCCATATCTTCGTCGACGAGGCGCTGTCGCATCGCGCTTATGAGGACACGGCACTGCCCATTGGCCACGGCCAGACCCTCTCTCAGCCTTATATAGTGGCACGCATGACCGAACTTCTGCTGGCGGATGGTCCTCGCCACCGGGTACTGGAGATCGGTACCGGTTCCGGTTACCAAACGACGGTGTTGGCGCAGCTGGTGGAGCAGGTGTTCAGTGTCGAACGCATTCGCCCCCTGCAGGAGAAGGCGCGCCAGCGACTGCGCACCCTCAAACTGCAGAATGTCCAACTCAAACACGCCGATGGCGGTATGGGATGGCCGGAGCAGGGCCCCTTTGACGGCATCCTGGTGACCGCGGCACCGGAGTCGGTTCCGCCGGAGCTGATCGAGCAGTTGGCTCCCGGCGGGCGTCTGGTGATTCCCGTGGGGGGCGAAAAGCAGGAGCTGATGCTGATCAGCAAGGATGAAGAGGGGGTGAACGTCGAGCGGGTCGAGCCAGTGCGCTTTGTGCCCCTGTTGGCGGGAGCGATCCGTTAGATGAGTCGGTGGGGGAAATGATGAATCGTTGGCGGCAGGGTGCGCTTCTCTTTGCCAAGGGGATGACCATGGGGGCGGCGGACGTTGTGCCCGGGGTGTCCGGTGGCACCATGGCGCTGATCACGGGCGTTTATGATCGTCTGCTCGAGAGCCTGAGCCGCATTGATGGCCACGCCGTCGGCTTGCTGTTGAAAGGGCGGGTCGTTGATCTGTGGCGCCATGTCGATGGTACCTTTCTCGTTACCCTGTTCGGCGGGGTTTTACTGAGCATCCTGTCCCTCGCCCGCCTCATCACCCATCTTTTGCAAGCCTATCCGGTGCTGGTGTGGTCGTTCTTTTTCGGCTTGATCCTGATCTCCGCCCTCTATGTGGGGAGAAGCCTTGACCGCTGGACTCCCACCGCCGGTGGCATGTTGCTGCTGGGTGCTGCCTTTGCCTGGATGATTACCGCCGCCCATCCGCTGCAGTTGCAGCCTGACACCCCCACCCTTTTTATCGCCGGCGCCATTGCGGTCTGCGCCATGATTCTGCCTGGTATCTCCGGCAGCTTTATCCTTTTGCTCATGGGGCTCTACGCGCCGGTGCTGACCGCCATCAACAGCTTTGACCTGGCTGTGCTGGCCACGGTGGCTGCCGGCTGCGTGGTCGGGTTGTTGAGTTTCTCGCGGGTGCTGAACTGGTTGTTGCACCACCACCACCGGGCAACCTTGGCATTTCTCTGTGGTCTGATGTTGGGGTCCCTGAACAAAGTGTGGCCCTGGAAGGAGACCCTGAGTGTGCGTGAGAACAGTGCCGGGGAGCTGGTGCCGCTGCTGCAGCGGAATCTGTTGCCGGACCAATACGAAACGCTGCTCGGGCAGGGGGCACAGCTAGGGGAGTCGCTTGGCTTAATGCTGCTGGGAATGGTGCTGGTGTGGCTGATCACCCGGATGGCGGGTGGTTCGGACACGGAGTCCTGAGAGCTTTTGACCCGGGGTCTCTTGGTAGGTAACTTAATAAAGCGAAAGATTTTCATTTCGTGATTGGATGAACAGGGTTTTTTTAGATTTATTTTGCACCTTTTTTTTTCTTATATATCAAAAACGAATAAAAAAGCGGGCAGCTGTCCTACGAGCATAAGCGGGAAAACGCGGTGATCGGGATCCACACACAGGCCAATGGCGCGCGACTTCTGCCGGCGCTAGCGATCTTTAAATCGCTGGTGTTCCTGCTCGGTGTTGTGCTGACCGGCTGTGCCAGCAATGCTCCCTACGCCCCGGTCAGTGACCGTACGCGCCCTCCCACCGTGACCTGGGGATATCATCTGGTGCGCCCCGGCGAAACGCTTTATTCCATCGCTTGGCGCTATGGAAGGGACTTTCAGGAGTTAGCAAACGCCAACAAGATTCGGCCCCCCTATACCATCTATCCGAACCAGAAACTCTCCCTCTACACTCCAGCCGCTAAGGCGCCGGCCCCAACCGCCGAGCCTCGCCCCAAGTCTTCGACATCAAAGCGCAGCACAGCCAGCCGGATTAAATCCCCGTCGCCTTCGTCTCAAGTCTCTGGCCCCGCGGTCGTTAGCAAAAGCGGTGTGCAGAAAACAAGCGGACCCATCGCCTGGCAGTGGCCAAGCCGTGGGAAGGTAATTCAGTACTACAGTACCACTGGTCAGGTCAATAAGGGTATTGATATCAGCGGCAAATTAGGCGAGCCTGTAAACTCAGCGGCGTCGGGTCAGGTGGTGTATGCCGGCAATGGTTTGCTGGGCTATGGCCGACTCGTCATCGTTAAGCACAACAGTACCTATTTAAGTGCCTACGCGCACAACAGTAAGATGCTGGTTAAAGAGGGGGACAGCGTTAAAGCGGGACAGAAAATTGCGGAGATAGGATCGTCTGGGACTAACCGGGAAAAGCTGCATTTTGAAATAAGAAAAAATGGCAAACCGGTCAATCCACTGCAATATCTGCCTAAGAAATAGTGACAACCCTGGGCTAGCGGGATTGCTGGCCACACTACACACGATTAACGTCGATAAGGTATAGGGCTATGAGGATGTCAGTAAAAAGGGAAGATGGTGAGGTGGCTGAAGTGGAGGGTAAAGCCCGGCGAGAGGCCGAGTCGTCCAAGGCAACCACGACTAACGCTACCAGTAAAACCGTGAAAGCCGTTGCCCGACCGCAGCCGCGCACCCGCCGCCGCGTGAGCGACGATGACAAGTTCCACCGCAGTCTGGACGCTACCCAGATCTATCTGAATGAGATCGGATTTTCCCCTCTCCTGACCCCTGAGGAGGAGGTGTACTATGCACGCCTCGCGATCAAGGGTGAGGAGGCGGGCCGACGCCGGATGATCGAAAGTAACCTGCGCCTGGTGGTTAAAATTTCACGGCGCTACGCGAACCGGGGCCTCAGTCTGCTCGACCTGATCGAGGAGGGTAACCTGGGGTTGATCCGCGCGGTGGAAAAGTTTGACCCCGAGAGGGGGTTCCGTTTTTCCACCTATGCCACCTGGTGGATTCGGCAAACCATCGAACGGGCAATCATGAATCAGACCCGAACCATTCGCCTTCCGATTCACGTGGTGAAGGAACTCAACGTCTACCTTCGGGCTGCCCGCGAGCTGACCCAAAAACTGGATCATGAGCCCAGTCCCGAGGAGATCGCCAACCTGCTGGATAAGCCGGTCGAGGACGTCAAGCGAATGCTTGGTCTCAATGAGCGCGTGACCTCGGTCGATACTCCGCTGGGGCCCGATTCTGATAAGTCCATTCTTGATACCATCTCCGATGAACGTGAAGCCAACCCCGCCCAGTTGTTGCAGGACAGCGACCTGAACGAGAGCATCGATCGTTGGCTGGAGGAGTTGTCGGAGAAGCAGCGAGAGGTGGTGGCACGACGCTTCGGCCTGCGTGGCCACGAGACCTGCACCCTCGAAGAGGTGGGGCGGGAAATTGGCCTGACACGGGAACGCGTGCGCCAGATCCAGGTGGAGGCCCTCAAGCGGCTCCGTGTCATCATGGAGAAGCAGGGGCTCAGCAGTGAGTCATTGTTTGAAGACTAGGCGGCAGGGCTGAGTCATCTAAGGATGATCAATAAAAAAGGGCAGCGAAAGCTGCCCTTTTTTTTGGTAAAAGGCTAGCGCTCCAGGTATTGGAGCTTGCCTTCGACACCGTCCCACTCCTCGGCATCGGCCAAGGCTTCCTTCTTTTCGGTAATGTTGTCCCATACTTCAGCCAGCTCGGCGTTAAGCTCAATAAACTCCTGCTGGTTTTCCGGTACCTCATCCTCAGAGAAGATCGCGTTGGCGGGGCACTCGGGCTCGCACAGAGCACAGTCGATACACTCATCGGGGTGGATTACCAGAAAGTTGGGTCCTTCGTAGAAGCAGTCGACAGGACAGACTTCGACACAGTCGGTGTATTTGCACTTGATGCAGTTGTCGGTAACCACAAAAGTCATGGGATCAATTCTCCAGTCAGGCTGTGAGCTGTTGTTATGGGCGGTTGTTAAGGCCTATACCTGCCGGGTACAGGCCAAGCTGCCGACTAGTGTAGCAGGTGTTGGGTGCGCTTTTAAGCAATCCATTAGAGGCGTGAGCGCAGCTCATAAAGCAGCTCCAGCGCTTGCCGTGGTGTCAGGTTGTCCGGGTCGAGCTGTTGCAGTTCATCGATCACCGGGTGGGGCAAGGGGCTGGCAAACAGGTCATCCTGACGGGGAAGGGCAGGGGCCTCGGCCGGAGGCGCTGCCTCCACTTGCTGTTCCCGCTCCAGTTGATTCAGCTTCTGGCGCGCACTCTGGATTACCGGCCGGGGTACCCCCGCCAGCTGCGCTACCTGCAGGCCATAGCTTTGGCTCGCGGGGCCCTCATTGACCGAGTGCAGGAATACGATGCGATCTTCGTGCTCGGTGGCGTTGAGGTGCACGTTGGCTACCCCGGGAATCAGCTCCGGCATGGCCGTCAGCTCAAAATAGTGGGTGGCGAAAAGGGTAAACGCCTTCACCTCGCTGGCAAGGTGGGAAGCCGCTGCCCAGGCCAGGGAAAGACCGTCGAAGGTACTGGTGCCGCGACCCACCTCATCCATCAGTACCAGGCTTTGGTCAGTGGCGTTGTTGAGGATGTTGGCGGTCTCGGTCATCTCCACCATAAAGGTTGAGCGTCCACCCGCCAGGTCGTCGGAGGAGCCGATTCGGGTAAAGATGCGGTCAATGGGCCCCAGCTTGAGGCGGTTCGCGGGCACGTAGCTGCCGATGCAGGCAAGCAGTACGATCAGCGCCGTTTGGCGCATATAGGTCGATTTACCACCCATATTGGGGCCGGTAATCATCAGCATGCGACGCTGGCTATTGAGGTTGACACCGTTGGCTACGAAGGGCTCGTCGAGGACCTGCTCCACCACCGGGTGGCGCCCCTCCTCAATCAGGATGCCCGGAGCCGTGCTGAACTCGGGGCGGGTGAGGTTGAGGTTGTCGGCGCGTTCGGCGAGGTTGCTGAGCACATCGAGTTCGGCCACCGCCTGAGCGCTTTCCTGCAACGGGGCCAGTTGCTCCAGGAGCTGGTCGAGCAGGGACTCATAGAGCACCTTCTCCCGAGCCAGGGCGCGGCTCTTGCTGCTCAGCGCCTTGTCTTCAAAGGTTTTGAGCTCCGGGGTGATAAAGCGTTCAGCGTTTTTCAGTGTCTGGCGTCGAATGTAGTCAGCTGGCGCCTGGTCGGACTGGGCACGGCTGATTTCGATGTAGTAACCGTGCACCCGGTTGTAGCCCACCTTGAGGGAGGAGAGGCCGCTGCGTTCCCGCTCCCGGGTCTCCATATCGAGCAGGTACTGGCCGGCGTTTTCGCTGATGCCACGTAGTTCGTCGAG
Organism: Aestuariirhabdus litorea; assembly: GCF_003864255.1. NCBI lineage: Bacteria > Pseudomonadati > Pseudomonadota > Gammaproteobacteria > Oceanospirillales > Aestuariirhabdaceae > Aestuariirhabdus > Aestuariirhabdus litorea. Next base: position 1,821,007 of record NZ_QWEZ01000001.1, on the reverse strand, counting down.
TTCGGCATCGTAGCCCGCTGCGATCACCCCGCCGTCGCGGATCACCACTGGTGGGTTCTCGATGACGGCGCTTTGCAGTAGTTCAACCAGTGCGGGATATTCGGAAGCCTGGGCGGCCAGCATGGAGACAGCGGGGCAGTCGATCTCCGCTAGCTGCTGTTGCAGTGCTGGGAGCGTGGCGAGGGCATCCCGCAACCGGGCCAGGTCGCGGGGGCGCGCGGAGCGCAGGCCGACCCGGGCCAGGATGCGCTCGATGTCGCCGATCTGTTTGAGCAGCAGTTGCAACGGCTCATAGCGATAGTTATCGAGCAGGGCGGCTATCGCCTCCTGGCGTCGGTGCAGCTGCGCGTTGTCGCGCAGAGGACGATTCAGCCAGCGGCCGAGCATACGGCTGCCCATGGCGGTTGCGGTTCGGTCCATGACCGACGCCAGGGTATTGTCATGGCCGCCGCTGAGGTTGGTATCGATCTCCAGGTTGCGACGGCTGGCTGCATCCAGAATGACACTGTCGTCGTGGTTAATGTGGGTCAGGCTGCGCAAGTGGGGCAGTGCGGTACGCTGTGTCTCCCTGGCGTAGTGGAGCAAACAGCCGGCGGCTTCCACTGCCAGCACCAGCTGCTCGCAGCCGAATCCCTGCAGATCCTTTACCTTGAACTGCTGGCAGAGGGCCTGGTGAGCCGAGTCATACTCAAAATCCCAGGGAGCCCGTTTGCGCAACCCCTTGCGGTTGTGCAGCCAGTGGGGCTGAATCAGCTCGTCGCATACCAGTAGCTCGGCCGGGTCCAGTCGCTGGAGTTCGGCCTGGACCGCCTCTTCGCTGTGCAGCTCGGTCACCTGAAAGCGGCCGCTGCTGATATCAAGCACCGCCAACCCGAAGCGGTTATCCCGCTGCTGCAGGGCGCCCAGCAGAGTATCCTTGCGCTCCTCCATCAGGGCCTCGTCGGTGACGGTCCCCGGCGTAATGACCCGAACCACCTGACGCTCCACCGGTCCTTTGCTGGTAGCGGGGTCGCCAATCTGTTCGCAGATCGCCACCGACTCACCCAGTTTCACCAGCCTGGCCAGGTAGCCGTCGGCAGCGTGAAAAGGGATTCCTGCCATCGGAATCGGCTCCCCGGCGGACTGCCCACGGGCGGTCAGGGTAATGTCGAGCAGGGCGGCGGCACGGCGTGCGTCGTCGTAGAACAGCTCGTAAAAGTCCCCCATGCGGTAGAACACCAGCTCGTTACGGTGCTGCTGCTTGATGCGAAGGTACTGCTGCATCATAGGGGTGTGGGTTGTCTGTGCGTCTTTGACCGCTGCCATGGGGGGTGAATCTCTCCCGGCTGGAATCTGGAATTAGGGAATTAACGGGAGCTTGATTCTACGTGATAATGGCAGGACTGAGAAAGGGGCGATACCCATCGCGGGAGGAGAGTATGGATTCGTGGTCGCAACAGATGGATACCCTGGCACATCGGGTGGGGCAGGCTCTGGAGGCTTCCGGCGCTATCTTAGCGACGGCCGAATCCTGCACGGGTGGCGGAGTCGCGACCGCGATTACCGAGGTGGCTGGTAGCTCCAACTGGTTTGACGCCGGCTTTGTGACCTACTCCAATGCCGCCAAACAGCGGATGCTGGGGGTGAGCGAGCAGACCCTTGCCCATGCAGGGGCAGTCAGCGAGGCGGTGGTGATGGAGATGACCGCCGGTGCGCTTGAGCGTTCTGGCGCCACGGTCGCTGTCGCTGTCAGCGGGGTGGCTGGCCCCGGAGGGGGCAGTGCGGAGAAACCGGTGGGAACGGTGTGGGTGGCCTGGCAGCAGCGAGGGCACCCTGCCCTGGCCCGTCGCTTTCAATTTTCGGGGGGGCGCCGCTCGGTCCGTGAGCAGACGGTAGTCGCTGCCCTTGAGGGGATACTAGCCCTGATATGTCGCTAAAAGCGACAGGTGAAAATGTGGGGGCTAGGCAAGGTAAACAGACTGTGCTTTAATACTGTTCATCTATACAGTAAAATGATTTTAAAGTAATCTTTTCACCAGGGGCCGATCAATGGTCAGCTCCCAACCTGAACAGACTCCGGAACACATTTAGAGGTGCCAGTAATGGATCAGAACAAGCAAAAAGCGTTAAGTGCCGCACTCAGCCAGATTGAGCGCCAGTTTGGCAAGGGCGCGGTGATGCGCATGGGTGACCATGAGCGCGAAGCGATCCCCGCCATCTCTACCGGCTCTTTGGCCCTGGATATTGCGCTGGGTATCGGCGGCTTGCCTAAGGGCCGGATTGTCGAGATCTACGGGCCAGAATCCTCCGGTAAGACGACGCTGACACTGCAGGTGATTGCCGAGGCGCAGAAGGCAGGCGCGACCTGCGCCTTTGTCGATGCGGAGCATGCCCTCGACCCCGATTATGCCGGCAAACTGGGAGTTAATGTCGATGACCTCTACGTCTCCCAGCCCGATACCGGCGAACAGGCGTTGGAGATTACCGATATGCTGGTGCGCTCCAACGCCGTTGATGTGGTGATCGTCGACTCGGTGGCGGCCCTGACCCCAAAGGCCGAGATCGAAGGCGAGATGGGAGATCACCACGTGGGCCTGCAGGCGCGCCTGATGTCGCAGGCGCTGCGTAAGCTGACCGGCTCCATCAAGCAGGCCAACTGCCTGGTGATCTTCATCAACCAGATCCGTATGAAGATCGGGGTGATGTTCGGTAACCCGGAAACCACCACTGGCGGTAATGCGCTGAAATTCTATGCCTCCGTGCGTCTTGATATTCGCCGTACCGGCTCGGTCAAGCAGGGGGAAGAGGTGATCGGTAACGAGACCCGGGTCAAGGTGGTCAAGAACAAGGTCTCTCCCCCCTTCAAACAGGCCGAGTTCCAGATTCTTTATGGCCAGGGCATCTACCATATGGGTGAGGTGATCGACCTGGGTGTCAAGTTGGGACTGATCGACAAGGCCGGCGCCTGGTACTCCTATAATGGGGACAAGATCGGCCAGGGCAAGGCCAACGCCGCCCAGTTCCTTGAGGATAACCCGGTCATGGCGAAGGAGATTGAGGACAAGATTCGCCTGCACTTCGATATTCCCGCCAGTGGCGCTGTGGTGAGCAAGGAAGAACCCACCGAGGCCTAGGCACTCGATGTCTGAATCCGCCGATATCCGGCGCGCCGCCATGAACCTGCTGGCGCGCCGTGAGCACTCCCGCCAGGAACTGTTTGAAAAGCTGCAACGGCGCTTTTCGCAGGAGCTGGTTGACCCTGAACTCGATCGATTGGCCGATGAAAACCTGCAGAGCGATGAGCGCTTTACAGAGAGTTTTATCCGTAGCCGACTGGCCCGGTATCAGGGCCCTGCGCGCATAAGGGGTGAACTCCGCCAACGGGGGGTACAGGAAGCGCTTTACGAGCGGGTGCTGTCCGGCATCCCGGTTGACTGGTTTGCGCTATTGGCGGAGCTGAATCAGCGCAAGTTTGCTGGAGCGCCCGCCGCTAACGCGGCTGAAAAGGCGCGCCGTATCCGCTTTTTCCAGTATCGTGGATTCAGTTTTGACCAGATCAGTTCCCTGATGGATTAACTCTCACCCAGAGCCATTTGTCCTCTGTTGTATCTCCCGACTAGCGTATTTCCCCTAGGGAAACCTCGTACAGGTTGGTGGCCGGGTGATATTTGACGCTGTAGCTGGAGGGGTAGGGTCCCGGCTTGCTGTAGGCTTGGGGCCGAGGTACCGCGCTCGTGAAGTCGGGCCTGGACTGAAGGAACGCCAGAGAGATCATCGGCTCGAGGAAAGTCTGTTGCCGGTTGTAGTAGCCGTAAATAAAGGTGGTGGTAAAAGGCTGCTGATTGAATTCGGCCGCAGTCGGGTCGATCGCATGCGCGCCCATTTGGGGTACGGCGGTGCCTGGTGGCAGAAGGTAGCCTTCGGGCAGGAGGTCGGTCGATGGCTGCTGTTCAGGGGCCGCGGACTCCTCGGGGCTGCCAAAAGAAACCTTCATCCGCTCCGATGGACTGACCAGGTAAAAATGGAAGTCAAAATGCGGTACGTCGTAAACCTTTTGTGGTGGATGCCCCTCTGACTCCCAGTTGATTAGGACGTGATCAACCATTGTTGCTGGCCCGGTTGTCGGCATCGATAGCGGGTAGGGAAAGTTCGGGGACTCACCCTGATACGCACTGGGCAGACCTTCGAGCATCTCGGGTGTAAACACGACCCCGATTGAAATCACCTCTCCCTGCCCGTTACTTTTAACCACCGTTCGGGCGGTGCCATTGCCTATGGGTACGGGTTTTCCCTCATAGATGCCAGCTCCGCTTTGGGCCGAAGCCACTCCCGCTGATGTCAGTAGGGCTGCCGTGAGAAAGTGAGGCAGGGCACACCAGTTGTTGCATGGAGTCGGGAGCATGATGGTCTCCTCAGGCGAAGGGGCGCAGGGCGCACCCTGAAGAAGGTAAGGCTGACTATCGAGTTTAGTCGATGACCGCCGGAGTTCCATATCCATTGTCAGTCTGCATTCTGAATAGGAGTGAGAGGCGTTCTGGTGGCATCAGGAGTGGTTGGGGAGGGCGAAAAGAAGGGGCTTTGTAGTATTTTATACCCCCAAATGGGGGGTGATCGCCCCCCGGTTTTGCTTTCTATAATGCTCCTTGAGCCTGAGTGATAGGGGTTTCCGCCCGCGCTAACCACCAATAATAATGAGCAGAGGTTTGGCATGCAGCAATTTGAACAGCGTTTTGTACGCAGTGGTGATCTCTCTATCTGCGTTTATATCGCCGGAGAGGGAGAACCCCTGCTGCTGATACACGGTTACCCGGAAACCCATCTGTGTTGGTGGGATTTGGCACCGAAGCTGGTAGCTGAAGGCTATCAGGTGATCTGCCCCGACCTGCGGGGCTACGGCGCCAGCGATAAGCCGGTCGGTACAGCCGATCATGCCAACTACAGCAAGCGCGCCATGGCGAGCGATATGATTGCGATTATGGATGCGCTGGGGCACGAGCGCTTCCGGGTTGTCGGGCATGACCGGGGGGCAAGGGTGACCCACCGACTCTGTCTGGACCACCCGGACCGGGTACTCAATGCAACCCTGATCGATATTATTCCAACCCGTACTTTCTACGAGCAGGTTACTCACGCCAGTGCCCAGGCCTACTTTCACTGGTTTTTTCTTACCCAGCCACACCCGCTGCCAGAACGGCTGATCGGCGGAGACCCCTTGATCTACCTGCATCGGGGGCTGGGGTCACGGCTTGGCGGTGTTGAGGCGATTGAGCCGGAGGTGTTGGCTGCCTTCGAAGCCAATATGACGGATCCTGCAGTGATTCATGCCACCTGTGAGGACTATCGCGCCGGAGCGACCATTGATCTGGAGCACGACCGGGCTGATCAGCACAAAAAGATCAGCTGCCCCCTGTTGGTGGTGTGGGGTACGCTGGGTCCCATGGGACAGCTCTTTGATGTTCTTGCAACCTGGCAGGATAAGGCGATCGATGTCCGCGGTGCCGGTCTCGAGTGCGGGCACTACCCGGCGCAGGAAAAGCCCGATGAGTTGCTGGCCCTGTTGAACGATTTTCTGTAACCGGGACGCCCAACGCAGCCCTTTCCATACGCAACCCTATAGAGAAGCAGTTATGACCTCTACCTTTGTTTTGATCCGCCCGCTACCCTTGCCCCCGCTGACCGCCAATGGTGAAACGCTGCAAACCAAACTCTATGAGGGGGACCCCTCGGTCTTCGAGGGGGCACAGGCGATCTTGACTACTGTACTCGACCCCATTGATGCCACCTTGATTGCTCAACTTCCCGACTCCATCAAACTGATCGCCAGTATCGGGGTCGGTTACGATCATATTGACCTTGAGGCAGCTTCGGCTCGCGGGATCAGTGTGACTACAACGCCAGTGGTTACGGAGGACACGGCCGACCTGGCGTTCCTGTTGATCCTCGCCGCCAGTCGTCAGCTCACAGCCAACGAGCGTTTTTTACGTGAAGGGCAGTGGAGTGACACGCAGCCGGTGGGCGCTCTGGGTAAAACGGTACACGGAACCCGGTTGGGCATCATCGGCTTTGGCGAGATTGGGCAGGCGGTTGCGCGCCGCGCCAGGGCGTTCAATATGGAGATCCTCTACCACGGTCCTAACCCAAAGCCAGAGGCCGCTGCTGCACTGGAGGCAACCTTCTATGCCGACCTGGACGCTATGCTGGGAGAGGCCGATATCGTGTCAATCAACTGTCCCTTAAATGAGTCAACCCGGCACATTATGAATGCCGAGCGAATTTCGGCGATGAAGCCCGATGCGGTATTAATCAATACCGGTCGTGGTCCCTTGGTCGATGAGCAAGCCCTGGTGGATGCCATGAAAGGAGGGCACCTCGCCGCAGCAGGGCTCGATGTCTATGAAGATGAGCCGAAGGTAAACCCCGGTCTTTTGACGTTACCTAACGTGACCCTGGCTCCTCACATCGGCAGCGCAACGGCACAGTGTCGCGGCGCCATGGTCGGTTGTGCTATAAAGAATATCCTTGCGTTTTTTGAAGAGCGAGATTTGCTCACAAAAATTAATTAATAGCCTATCTGTTCACAGTTCATCGAGCTAAGAAGTTCAGCTTGGAGATACTGATGAGAGATCCTCATTACTTGAGAAAGAGTCCTTATGAAATTGATCAACTTTATTAACCGGTCGAGCCAGCAGCAGGGTGTTGGGCTTGTGGTGGGTGAACGCATTCTCGATCTTGCGAGCGCTTTACCCTCGCTGCCTCGGAACATGCGTGGTTTGCTGGAACAGCTCGAACAGTGGAGGCCTCAACTTGAGGCATTGGCTGCAGGTGACCATCAAGAGCACCTGATCAGCTATGACCAGATCAGGCTGCTACCGGTGGTGGATAACCCCGAGAAGGTGATCTGCATCGGCCGCAACTACGCCGACCATGCCAAGGAGTCCGGTGGTGAGGTGCTTGAGTACCCCGAGATCTTCCTGCGTACCGCCGGTTCATTGATTGCACATGGTGAGGATATTGTTCGTCCTGCCTGCTCGGATAAGCTCGATTACGAAGTCGAGGTCGCTATCATCATCGGCAAAAAAATCCGTCATGCTACTCCTGATAATGCGCTGGATGCGATAGCCGGCTACTGCATCTTCAATGATGCCTCCATTCGTGATTATCAGATGAAAACCCCACAGTGGTGTATCGGCAAGAATTTTGACAGTACAGGGGCGCTGGGTCCCTATCTGGTCACCGCCGATGAGCTTCCGCGGGGATTGAAGGGGGCACGACTGCAGACCCGACTCAATGGTGAGCTGGTGCAGGACAGCAACATCGATCACCTGTGCTTCGATATGGAGCGGCTGGTCATTATCCTCAGTGAATGCATGACCCTTAAACCCGGAGATGTGATCGCCACCGGCACACCGGCCGGGGTTGGTTTTTCCTTCCGTCCGCCCAAATGGATGAAACACGGGGATGTTGTCAGTCTGCAGGTGGAGGGGCTGGGAACGCTGGAAAACGGGGTGGTCGACGAGGCCCGTTAAATTCTTGTAGCGGCCGTTGTTCTGCTGCTTGACGCCACTGGAATATCCCGTCATTCTTGACCGACTGTAAATAAAATAAAACACGGCGTTCAATATAATGACTTCCAGTGGTATCGATTCCAGCGCGGTGGCGCTTTTTTCAGCTCGTGAAAGCGAGCGTTTTCTATCTAATAACCCCCAGTCCGTTGCGATGGCCGAGCGGGCACGTGCTTCCCTCTACAAGGGGGTACCCATGCACTGGATGTCTGACTGGTCAACTCCGGTTCCGCTGTTTGTCAGTCACGCCAAGGGGGCGCGTTTTTACGATGTGGATGGCCATGAGTATGTCGACTTTTGCCTGGGGGACACGGGCACTATGTTTGGCCACTCACCGGATCCCATCGCCCATGCGATAGCCGAGCAGGGTGCCCGTGGATTAACTACCATGCTGCCGGGGGAGGACGCGATCCACTGCGGGGAGCTGCTCAGCCAGCGCTTCGGTTTGCCCTACTGGCAGGTCACTACCACTGCCACCGATGCCAACCGGTTTGTGGTGCGCTGGGCGCGTGCCATTACCCAGCGCAAGGTGTTGCTGGTGTTTGATGGCTGCTACCACGGCACCGTTGACGATGTCATGGTGCGCTGTCGCGAGGGGCAGACAGTGCACCGTTCGGGGTTGGTGGGGCAAGCCTATGACCTGACCCAATACAGCCGTTCAATCCCTTTTAATGACCTGGAGGCGCTCGAAGCGGCCCTCGCACAGGGGGATGTGGCAGCCCTGTTGTGTGAACCGGCGATGACCAATATTGGCATGGTGCTGCCTGACCCTGGCTTCATGGCCAAGTGCCGGGAGTTGACCCGCCGGTACGGTAGCCTGTTGGTGATCGACGAGACCCATACCATCTCGACCGGGATGGGGGGGTGCACCCGCCAGTGGGAGCTGGACCCTGACTTCTTTGTGGTCGGCAAACCAATTGCCGGCGGCGTGCCTTGCGGTGTCTATGGTTGTAGCGCGGAGATGGCCGAGGCGATGGCGTCTGTGGGCAAGGGATCCAGCGAAGAGACAGCGGGGCACGGGCACAGTGGCATGGGCACCACCCTGTCGGCCAATGCGCTGGCCATGCATTGCATGCGGGCTAACCTGGAGCAGGTGATGACCCAGCAGGCCTACGACCATATGCTGCCGCTGGCCGCTGAGCTTGCGGAGGGCTTTCGTCGGGTGATTCGTGACCACCGCCTGCAGTGGTCTGTGACCCAGCTAGGGGCTCGATGCGAGTTCCAGTTTTGCCCCACTCCTCCCAAAACAGGGGCGCAGGCGGAGGCGGCATTCCACGATGAATTGCAGATGGCCCTCCATCTCTACCTGATCAACCGAGGTATCCTGATTACCCCCTTTCACAACATGACCCTCTGTTGCCCCGACACCAGCCGGGAGGATGTGGCTCGCCTGATTGAGACCCTGGACCAGGGCATAGGGGAACTGTTGGCCATACCCGGTGCCCGCAGTTAGGTCTTTTTAGAGGGGCTACGACCCGAGATGGCGCTGCCCCAGCCGATAGAGGTAATCCATGATGAATTTCGCTAATGAGGAGGAGGCTCGCCGCTTCCTCGATGAAAACCCCGATATTGAAGCCGTTGAGCTGTTTTTGATCGACCCCAACGGTGTGCCCCGGGGCAAGCTGCTCCACCGCTCGGAACTGTTGCCGATCTATCGCAGTGGTCGACCTTTGCCCAGCTCTATCATGGCTCTCACCATTCAGGGGGAGGATGTGGAGGAGAGTGGGCTGGTGTGGGATGTGGCCGACGCCGACTGCTGGACCTACCCGATCGCCGGCAGCCTGGCGCGCCAGACCTGGCGCAGCCGGCCAACGGCACAGGTACAGGTTGCAATGCATCCGCAGAGCGGGTTGCCCGCCGCGGTAGCGGACCCGCGACAGGTGCTGACCAGGACCATCGAGCGCCTGCGGCAGGGAGGGTATCACCCGGTGATGGCGGTTGAACTGGAGTTCTATCTATTGGATCAGCGTCCCGATGCCTGCGGTTCTCCGCAGCCGGCCCTACAGGCCGATGGGCAGCGACCCGCATCGCCCCAGGTGTATGGGGTCGCCGAGCTGGAGCAGTTGCACCCCTTTCTCGATGACCTCTATGAGGCCTGCGCCGCCCAGGGGCTGCCATTACGCACCGCCATCTCCGAGTATGCGCCGGGCCAGCTCGAGCTTACCCTGGAGCATCGCAGTGACGCCCTGCAGGCCGTGGATGAAGGGGTTCGTTACAAGCGGGTCGTGAAGGGCGTTGCGGCCCGGCACGGGTATCAGGCGTGCTTTATGGCCAAACCCTTCGGCGAGCTGGCGGGTTCCGGTATGCACCTTCACGTGAGTCTTGCTGATGCCGAGGGTAATAACCTGTACGCCAGCGAGGACCCAACCGGGACCCCCCTGCTGCACCATTCGATCGGTGGCATGATGGATCGCCTGTCGGAGTCGCTGGCCCTGTTTTGCCCCAATGCCAACTCCTATCGGCGCTTCCAGTCCAATAGCTATGCGCCGCTGGGGCGCAACTGGGGGGTGAACAATCGTACCGTCTCGTTCCGTATTCCGGGTGGCGCCGCCGCCAGTCGTCATATCGAACACCGGATCTGTGGCGCCGATGCCAATCCCTACCTGGCAGCGGCGGCGGTACTGGCGGCCATTGAGCACGGAGTCCGCAACCGTATACCTCCGGGTCCCATTACCGAGGGCAACGGTTACCTGCAGGAGCAGCAGGCGATTCCTACCGACTGGCTCAGCAGCCTCAATTTGTTGGCCGGGTCGAGCTGGGCCGCCGAGGCTTTTGGGGCCGAATTTCTGCGGGTTTACCTGGCGGTGAAGCGGCGGGAGTACCAAAGTTTTATGGGGGAGGTGGGGGAACAGGACTGGCGCTGGTACCTGGCGCCGGCTTAAGCTCTCCCCGAGGCGTTTCTGCCGAACCGCCGGCAACCATCTTCAAGTAGCGGAGGCGAGCTGTGGGGTTGAACTATGAGGGGCGCGGGGCCGGGGTTAAGCGCTGTACAGAGTGCCAGTTGCCCGTGGGGGCCTGCATCTGTGGCTACCGTCCGCGGCTTCCCTCCGGTTGCAGCTTCTGGATCCTCACCCATCGCAAGGAGTTTTTTAAACCCAGCAACAGCGCTCGCCTGATCGGCGCCTGCCTCCCCGATGTGCGCTTCTTTCGCTGGCAGCGGACCGAACCCGATGCCGAGCTGTTGGCGTTGCTGGAGGATGCTCGCTATCGACCGGTGCTGGTGTTTCCCCGTGAGATGGCACCACTTAACCCGCGATCGGCTGCTTTTTCCGAGAAGGGAGCGGGGCGCAGGGCTTTTCTGCTGCTGGACGGTACCTGGCAGCAGGCGCTGAAGATCTACCGCAAAAGCCCCTACCTGCACGGACTGCCGCTGTTGTCACTGGAACCGGAGTCGCCCTCGAGCTATGGGCTTCGCCGATCCCGCAGCGATCGCCAGCTCTGCACGGCGGAAGTGGCGGTTGAGCTGTTGCGAGGGGAGGGGGAGCTGGAGTCGGCGACCCAGCTGCAGAACTACTTCAGGGTGTTTTGTCACGCCTATCTGGAGGCGCGTAACCACCGAGAGCCCGGATGCCTGCCCGAGATGGATGCGCTACTGGCGTATCGCGCTGAGCGCCCCGACTGACGCGGGTTTCGTAAACTGGTCTATGCTTAATGTCATTCTCAAAGACAGCTTATGGGGATTAGAGCGTGGCGAACGAGCAGCGTCGAGGGAACCGGGTACCCCGGGTTGAGCGGGTATTGGTGCAAATGGCCGCTTCCTCCTACGATCATCTGTTAAGCGGGGAAACGGTGTCGGCCCGCACACGGGATATCTCGCAGCAGGGGTTCAGGGCCATTCTCGACCAGGAGGTGGCGGTTGGGACTGTGCTGCAAATCTGTATCTCCGTCACCGATCACCAGCGTCGCTACCTGTTGAGTGCCGAGGTGTGCTGGTGTTCTCCCTCTGATGGCGGCTCCACCTGCGCCGGGTTTCGTATTCTTCCCAGTGAAGACTCCGACTATGAGGGGTGGATGAACGCCTTCAGTGGTATCGATCAGGGGCGGGCGCGCCGTTCCCATTAGCGTTCTCATCTGCCCTTAGCGGCTGTGCGCGACCTTTGGTCGTTTTACTTGCCGGGGCGAGGTGGCTTCATATTGACCCCTGACCCCTGACCCCTGACCCCTGACCCCTGACCCCTGACCCCTGACCCCTGACCCCTCTGTGCCGGTTGCCGGCAACAGGCATTGTTGTACACTGGGAAGCATTGAATCTTGCACTTACTGAGGGGGGCGATCGGATGTCGGCACGGGTAGCGTTTATCGGGTTGGGGGTGATGGGGTACCCCATGGCGGGGTATCTGGCCAAACAGGGGAATGAGGTCAGGGTCTACAACCGTACGGCGGCCAAGGCAGCAGCCTGGGTCGACACTTACGGTGGCGAGTCGGCGATGACCCCGGCCGAGGCGGCCGAGGGGGCGGACTTCGTCTTTGCTTGTGTGGGTAACGATGATGACCTGCGGGCGGTGACCCTCGGTAACGAGGGCGCTTTTGCAGGGATGCGAGAAGGGGCGATCTTTATTGACCACACCACGGCTTCGGCGGAGGTGGCCCGTGAATTGGCTGCGGCGGCGGCCAGCCAGGGGGTCGGGTTCCTTGACGCCCCGGTCTCCGGTGGGCAGGCGGGAGCCGAGAACGGAGTGCTGACGGTCATGGTGGGGGGGGACGCCGGGGTGTTCGCACAGGCAGAGCCACTGATCCAGGCCTTCGCTCGCTCGGTGCGCCTGATGGGACCGGCCGGAGCCGGCCAGTTGACCAAGATGGTGAACCAGATCTGTATTGCCGGTGTTGTGCAGGGGCTTTCCGAAGGGCTGCATTTTGCCCGCAATGCCGGTCTCGATGCCGAGGCGGTGGTGGAGGTGATCTCCAAGGGAGCGGCGCAGTCATGGCAGATGGAAAATCGCTATAAAACCATGCTCGCGGGTGAGTTTGAGCATGGCTTTGCGGTGGACTGGATGCGTAAGGACCTGGATATTGTGTTGAGCGAAGCACGCAAGAATGGGAGCCATCTGCCGGTCACCGCGGTGGTGGACCAGTTCTACTCCGAGGTGCAGGCGATGGGGGGCAATCGCTGGGACACCTCCAGTCTGTTTGCCCGCCTTGAGTCAATGAAAGCGAAAAAATAGCCTGCAGAGGGGAGTTTTCCCCTGAATTCAAGCCGATCAGGAGGCCCGGCCATTTTGCGATGGCTGGGCCTCGTTATATAATGCGCTACTTTTTTCTATGCAGGCGCCTTGGTGCCGGTACCTTACACGCTCGAGGGATTCCAGGTCAGGTCTATGAAGACAACAGAGATTCGCAGTGCATTTCTGAACTACTTTGCCAGTAAACAGCACCAGATTGTGGCCAGCAGCTCTCTGGTTCCAGGAAATGATCCCACCCTGTTGTTCACCAATGCGGGCATGGTGCAGTTCAAGGATGTTTTTCTCGGCGATGACAAGCGTCCCTACAGCCGGGCCACCACTTCCCAACGCTGCGTACGGGCCGGTGGCAAACACAATGACCTTGAAAATGTAGGCTACACCGCGCGCCACCACACTTTCTTCGAGATGCTGGGTAACTTCAGCTTCGGTGACTATTTCAAGCGTGATGCCATTCAGTTCGCCTGGGAGTTCCTGACCTCCAGCGAGTGGCTCAATATCTCCACCGAAAAACTGTGGGTGACGGTTTACCAGGAGGATGACGAAGCCTTTGATGTCTGGAGCCAGGTGATTGGTGTGCCGGTCGACCGTATCATCCGTATCGGCGACAAGGGTGGGCGGTACAACTCCGATAACTTCTGGGCGATGGGGGATACAGGCCCCTGTGGTCCCTGTACCGAGATCTTCTACGACCACGGAGAGGAGATCTGGGGTGGGCCTCCCGGTTCTCCCGAAGAGGATGGCGATCGCTACATCGAGATCTGGAACGTCGTCTTCATGCAGTTCAATCGCAGTGCCGATGGCACCATGGCACCGCTGCCCAAGCCTTCGGTGGATACCGGTATGGGGCTGGAGCGCATTGCCGCGGTGATGCAGTCGGTTCACAGCAACTACGAGATCGACCTGTTCCAGAACCTGCTGAAGGAGGCTGCCCGGGAAACCGCCACCGACGATCTGGAAAACAAATCCCTGCGGGTGATCGCGGATCATATCCGCTCCTGCTCCTTCCTGGTGGTTGATGGGGTAATCCCCTCCAACGAGGGTCGGGGTTATGTGCTGCGCCGCATCATTCGTCGGGCCATTCGCCACGGTAACCAGCTGGGGCAGAAGCAGCCCTTCTTCCACAAGCTGGTGGCGGCGTTGGTGGCCGAGATGGGGGAAGCCTATCCCGAGCTCAAGGAGCAGCAGGCGCTGGTTGAGCGGGTGCTGCTGCAGGAAGAGGAGCAGTTCGCCAAAACCCTCGACAAGGGGATGAAGGTCCTCGAGGAGGCGATTGCCGGGATGGAGGGCAGCGAGATCCCGGGCTCGATCATCTTTACCCTCTACGACACCTACGGTTTCCCCGTTGACCTGACCAACGATATTGCCCGCGAGCGCGAGCTGAGCCTCGATATGGCCGGCTACGAGACCGCAATGGAACAGCAGCGCGAGCGTGCCCGTGCCGCCAGCAAGTTTGGAGTCGACTACAACGCCGGTCTTGCCATCGAAGGGGTGACTGAGTTCACCGGCTACCAGACCCTGGAGGATCAGTCGACCGTGCGGGCCCTGTTTGTGAACAATGAGCCCTGCGCTGCGGTGGCTGCAGGTCAGCCGGTGGCGGTGGTGCTGGACCATACCCCCTTCTACGGCGAATCCGGTGGCCAGGTAGGCGACCAGGGTGAGCTGGTGTGGCAGGGGGGACGCATGATCGTGCGCGACACCCAGAAAGAGGGGGATAACCACGTCCACCTCGGTGAGCTGGTCGAGGGAGAGCTGAAGGCCGGCGACACCCTGACCGCCAGGGTCGAGGCCGACAAGCGCGCCGCTACCCGCTGCAACCACTCGGCGACCCACCTTCTGCACGCGGCGCTGCGCCAGGTGCTGGGGGAGCATGTCAGCCAGAAGGGCTCGTTGGTGGATGATGAAAAGCTGCGCTTTGACTTCTCCCATTTCGAGGCGGTCAAGCCTGAGCAGCTGCGGGAGATCGAGCGTATCGTTAACGCACAGATTCGTGCCAATACCCCGGTTCAGACCGAGGTAACCGACATGGATCATGCCCAGGAGCTGGGTGCGATGGCGCTGTTTGGCGAGAAGTACGGCGACAGCGTGCGGGTTCTCACGATGGGTGAGGATCGCTTCTCGGTTGAGCTTTGTGGAGGCACCCATGTGGAACGCACGGGTGATATTGGCTCGCTGGTGATTACCACTGAGGCCGGTATTGCGGCGGGAGTACGTCGCATCGAGGCGGTTACTGCCGAGGCGGCACGGCGTTGGAGCGAGTCCAGTGAGACCCTGATCGCCCAGCTGTGCAGTCAGCTCAAGGGGGGGCGTGAGGCGCTGCCCGAGAAGGTGCAGCAGTTGCAGGATCGCAGTCGTCAGCTCGAGCGTGAACTGGAAACCCTGAAGCAGAAGCTGGCCAGCGCCAAAGGCAGTGACCTGGCCGCGGAGGCGATCGAGGTGGCGGCGGGCATCAAGCTGCTGGCGGCGAAGCTTGACGGAGTGGATCCCAAGTCGTTGCGCGATATGGTCGACCAGCTCAAGAATAAGCTCGGCAATGGTGTAGTGCTGCTGGCCACAGTCGCCGACGACAAGGTGAGCCTGGCCGCCGGTGTCAGCAAAGAGCTGACGGGGCAGATTAAGGCAGGGGACCTCCTCAAGATGGTGGCCACCCAGGTGGGTGGAAAGGGGGGCGGTCGTCCCGACTTCGCCCAGGGCGGCGGAACCGATGTGGCTGCGCTTCCCGCTGCCGTTGCCTCGGTCGAGGGATGGGTAAAGGAGCAGCTAGGCTAAAACCGGTTGGCTCGTTTAATGGAGAGATGGCCGGCCAGCCCTGGCTGGCCAGGATGATAGGGACAGAGATAAATAGGGGAGCTTTCCCCATAGCATAGAGGGTTGCAGATTCCACGATGGCATTGATCGTACAGAAGTTCGGGGGCACGTCGGTGGGTACCGTAGAGCGTATCCAGGCGGTGGCCGACAAGGTTAAGGGGTTCCGAGAGCAGGGGCATGATATCGTGGTGGTGGTATCTGCCATGAGCGGGGAGACCAATCGCCTCATTGGGCTGGCGAATGAGATACAGGCGCGTCCAACGCCCAGGGAGATGGATGTGCTGGTCTCCACCGGCGAGCAGGTCACCATTGCGCTGCTCTCGATGGCGTTGAATGAACGCGGATGCCCGGCTCGATCCTACACCGGTGGTCAGGTCCGCATCCGTACCGACAGTACCCACACCAAGGCACGTATCAAAAAGATCGACGAGGAGCATATGCGCTCGGATCTCGCGGAAGGGCGTGTCGTTGTGGTTGCCGGGTTCCAGGGTATGGATGAGGCAGGCAACATCACCACCCTCGGTCGCGGAGGCTCCGATACCACCGCGGTGGCGCTGGCGGCAGCGCTTAAGGCGGATGAATGTCAGATCTACACCGATGTGGACGGTGTCTATACTACCGACCCCCGTGTTGTCGATAACGCACGTCGACTGCCCCGCATTACCTTTGAGGAGATGCTGGAGATGGCCAGCCTCGGATCCAAGGTGTTGCAGATTCGATCCGTAGAGTTCGCTGGTAAATACAATGTACCCCTGCGGGTGCTCCACAGTTTTCAAGAGGGGCCCGGTACCCTGATCACTTTCGAGGAAGATAACGAGATGGAAGATCCACTGATTTCAGGTATCGCCTTTAACCGCGATGAAGCCAAGCTGACCGTCAAGGGTGTACCGGATATTCCGGGGGTTGCCTCCAAAATCCTGGGTCCGATCAGTCGTGCCAATATCGAAGTGGATATGATTATCCAGAACGTATCCGAAGATAAGACAACCGACTTTACCTTTACCGTGCACCGCAACGACTTCGACCACTCCCTTGAGGTGCTGGAGGCAACCGCGAAGGAGCTGGGTGCCACACAGGTGGTGGGTGATAACAAGATTGCCAAGGTGTCGATCGTCGGTGTGGGTATGCGCTCCCATGCGGGTGTGGCCTCGGCCATGTTTGATGCCCTGGCGCGAGAGGGTATCAATATCCAGGTGATCTCCACCTCTGAGATTAAAGTGTCGGTAGTGATTGCAGAGAAATACCTCGAGCTTGCGGTCAGGGCACTACACTCAGCCTTTGAACTGGATAAGATTACGGGTGAGCCTGAGTAGAACTCCGGTAAAGAGCAGTAGAAATACGCATTTAGCCTGTGCAATCACAGGCTAAACTGGGAGTGTTTAAAACGTGGGCTACCAACTTGCTTGGTAGTTGGCATTGAGGCCAAGACTGACCCCAGGGTGAGCTGGCATGAATAAGTTGAGCGTCCGGGCCTGAGCCGTTTCTTGCGGTGACTGCAGGGGGGTGCTAACGGAAACAAGGAGATAATTATGCTGATTTTGACTCGCCGGGTAGGAGAAACCCTGATGGTCGGTGACGAGGTTACTGTCACCGTTTTGGGAGTGAAAGGTAATCAGGTCCGCATCGGTGTGAATGCGCCTAAAGAGGTTGCTGTTCACCGTGAAGAGATCTACCAGCGCATTCAAAAGGAGAAGGACGAGGAATAAGCCGCCGCGCTTTAGTTTTTTCTCCGATGCCCTTTGTTTTTATTCTGAATCTGGTATTATTGCGCGCGTTGGAGAGGTGGCCGAGTGGCTGAAGGCGTGCCCCTGCTAAGGGTATATACGGGAAACTGTATCGAGGGTTCGAATCCCTCCCTCTCCGCCATATACACAAACAAAAATGCCCGGCTTTTTAGCCGGGCATTTTTGTTTGTGTCTTTTAATATCCGGAGAAAGAGGTTGAGAAGCCTCGCGGTTCGCACAATGCGTAGCATGGGAAACGAGCCACCCAGTGGCGAAGCCTCAGCCCTGTGGTTTTTTAAGTGTACTGTGGTTTGGGTTTGACTCCTGGGTAGGAAATCACTATAGTACGCGCGCTTGCTAAAGGCGCCCGTAGCTCAGCTGGATAGAGTACCTGGCTACGAACCAGGCGGTCGCACGTTCGAATCGTGCCGGGCGCGCCACTTTAGCAACGCGAAATAGATTAGCGCCCGTAGCTCAGCTGGATAGAGTACCTGGCTACGAACCAGGCGGTCGCACGTTCGAATCGTGCCGGGCGCGCCACATTAGGAAAAGAGCTCAACCGTAAGGTTGGGCTCTTTTTCGTTGGGCCAGTGGTCGGTTGATATCAGGTCAATAGTCACCGCGTCGCGCAGAAGGTTGGAGCCGGGTAGTGGTGGCCTACTTTATCCGCTCCAATGTCTCTCAGCGTCAAGGCCGGGATAGAATGGCAACTCAAAGGGCTCAATAGCCGAGGCGATGGTGGCCAGTTCCTGTGAGCTTACCTGGGAGCGCCACTTGGACAGTTCCCGAGTCGAGTCGCGTCGCCCCCATAACCTGGCCCTGAGGCTTTGCTGCGGGCGGGAGAGAGGAACTCTTCAGCACGATCTGTCCAGTCAAGCCCTAGTGTTTCGGCCAGCCAGCGTATTCGAGGCGCCGGATCGGCGCAGTACCACTCATGTTCTTTTAATATCCAGTGCGGACGGTGAACCGTCAGCTGCATGCTGGTCATTGCTCCCCAGAGGGTGCCGGCGCTAGCCCAGAACTCCTGAGTATTTTTCATCTGCTCGGCATGTTGCCTGCCGTAGCGGGCCATTAATGAGCGGCTGTTGCCGGCAGAGCCCTCGCAGGACATGTGCTGGGTCCCACCCCCGCTCGCGCCAGCTGAGAAACTGGGGGGCGGGGTGTCGAACCAGCTGAACCACCTGTATATCAGGGTAATGGGCCGCGAAAAAGTCGAGCGCCAGCGACATGCGTACCCATTTAAGCAGTACCACGTCGGCAAGGGAGCGGTACATAATCTCCCTTAGCCCCTTTTCTGCAATGGCATACTCATTCACAACCTGACCCTTGAGGGAGCGCCGGATATGGCTCAGCAGCCGCTCGTCGTGGTCCCCGGCGGCGAGGTATTTGTCGTAGTAGCCGGGCCCCAACGCCTCATCGGGTTCGAAATAGTAGTCCACCCCTTTGCAGAGGGAGAGGGTTTTGCCAAGCCAGGAGCTACCGCTGCGAGGAACCCCGGACACCACCACTCGCTGTTTGGGGTTGAGTGGCGCAGGGAGGCTGCCGACGAGTAGCTGGCGGGCGGAGGGGCGTAGCTTCTGGTAGTAGCTCATGGCGACTGGGGTCCGTCAATGGGGCGGGGCGACAAGGTCGGTGGCCATTCGCCTTTCGATGACCTGTAGCGGATATTGATACGAACTATAGACCAGCATCTGCATCGGCCACCTACCGAAGTCTCCATTATCTGGAGCGGAGTTGGTCAGCATTTGACTCCGGGGGTCGAAATCACTATAGTACGCGGCGCTGTACGGCGCCCGTAGCTCAGCTGGATAGAGTACCTGGCTACGAACCAGGCGGTCGCACGTTCGAATCGTGCCGGGCGCGCCACATTAGGAAAAGAGCTCAACCGAGAGGTTGGGCTCTTTTTCGTTGGGACAGCGAGCCGTCGATGAGAACGTGGTTCGACAAATTACTCCCGGAGAAATTTGGACCGAGGAGCGCCAGCGACGCAGCCTTTGGTGTCCCTTCGCTGGATAGCTAAGGCTGTCTGCGTCAGGCTATGGGTTGACCGCAGGGTATGGGTCAGGCGATTTCGCGCAGCAACTCGCGGGCGATGATGATTCGCTGGATCTCGCTGGTGCCTTCGTAGATGGTGGTGATGCGCACATCGCGGACGTATCGCTCCAGTGGATACTCCCTGATGTAGCCGTAGCCGCCCATCAGTTGCAGGGCGGTGTAACAGGCCGCGTTGGCTTTTTCACTGGCGAACAGCTTGGCCATGGAGGCCTCCTTGGCAAAGGGTTGGCCCTTCTCCTTTTTGTCGGCAGCACTCATCAGAAGAAGCCGTGCTGCCTCGAGGTCAGTGTAAGCGTCAGCCATCATCCACTGTAGCCCCTGGAAGTTAGCCAGTGGCTGCCCAAACTGTTGGCGCTCTTTCAGGTATTGGCGGGCGAAATCCATCGCCGCCAAGCCTACACCCAGTGCCAGGGATCCGATGCCGATGCGTCCGCCTGCCAGCTCACCGACGGCAACCTTGAACCCCTGGTTGAGCTCTCCCATCAGGGCTGCTTTGGGAATCCGGCAGTTGTCGAATACCACCTCGTTGGTGATTGAACCATGTTGCCCCATCTTTTTCTCCGCTTTGGAGATGATCAGGCCGGGGGTGCCGTTCTCTACCAGAAAGCAGGAGATTCCTTTGCCCTTCGTGGCGCTCTTGTCCGTGACCGCCCAGACGACAAAGATCCCGGCGAATTCTGCACTGGTAATAAACTGTTTGGCG
This sequence comes from Aestuariirhabdus litorea, assembly GCF_003864255.1. NCBI lineage: Bacteria > Pseudomonadati > Pseudomonadota > Gammaproteobacteria > Oceanospirillales > Aestuariirhabdaceae > Aestuariirhabdus > Aestuariirhabdus litorea. The sequence continues at coordinate 1,800,999 of NZ_QWEZ01000001.1, read as the reverse complement.
CCGTTGAGTACCCATTGGTCATCCTCGAGCACGGCACTGGTTTTCATGTTGGAGGGGTCTGAGCCGGCGGTCGTTTCCGTCAGGCAGAACCCGCCGGCCGCGTATTCGCCGCTGCACAGCTTGGGCAGATAGCGCCGTTTTTGTTCTTCCGAGGCGACCGCCTGTATCACTTCGGCCACCATGTTGGTGACCGACATGGTTACCGCAGTCGAGGCGCAGGCTTTGGCTATTTCAGTGATCGCCAGGCTGAATACCAGGGTGCCCGCTTCGGCACCGCCGTATTCACCCTGGATGTTGAGCCCCATAAAGCCGAGTTCGGCCAGCTGTTTCAGGTTATTCAGGAATGCCACCCGGTTACCCTGCTGGTCAATTTGTTCGGCCAGGGGCTCCAATTCAGCCTGGGCGAATTTACGGGCGATCTCCTGGATCATGGTCTGGTCTTCGTTAAGGGAAAGGTCCATTAGGGGGCTCGATGTGGGTGGCACGGAGGGTGGGATATTAAAAGCAAAACTAGCCTGTTGACGCGTTGAGATCAATGGCGGGTTGCCCGGCGCGAAGCGGCCGGGATAGGGGGGCAAAAATATTTATCAACCCCTCTATCCGAAACCCGAAAAATTGGCTATACGGTGGTGATTATTTACCCTCCTTACAGGTGTATCACCCACGATGGACAGTCAACCCGCTCGCTTTGGCACTCAATTGGGTGTCGCCCCCGGAGGGGTGCCTGTCTACTCCTCCCACTACCCCAGTGCCGACCCTCAGGAGTATCCGGACCGGGAATCCTACCGCAGCTATCTCGACGGCCACTTTATGGGGTACAAATGGCAGTGTGTCGAGTTTGCTCGCCGTTGGCTCTACCTCAACCACGGTTACGTGTTCGAAGGGGTTCCCATGGCCTACGATATTTTTGACCTGCGAACGGTCAAGCGAGTAGAGGATCGCACCATGCTGCCCCTGCAGGCGATCCGTAATGGCTCTTTCCGTCGTCCTGAGCCCGGTGCTCTGTTGATCTGGGGCGAGGGGGGCGCTTTCGTCGATACCGGGCACGTGGCGGTGATTACTGAAGTGTTAGAGGACCGGGTACGCATCGCCGAGCAGAATGTCGGGCATAACCTCTGGGAAGAGGGTTTCGACTATGCCCGTGAAATTCCGATGCAGGTCGATGCCGATGGCGCCTGCTTTATCCATTGTGATAAGGCAGAGGTGCTTGGCTGGATGCTTCAAAGTGCTGACCAGGCGGGTGCAGAACCTGAAAAAAAATCCCCCGTTGTTCATGACCTGAAAATCAATCATCTTTCGGAATCTCCCCCCCGCAGTTGGCTAAACGAGAGTCTTCCCGACGAGCAGGCCTATGGTCACGCGATGGGGGGCGCTTACCTCGCGCGGTTTGAGGCGGACCGCTGTGCCTGGTTGTCTATTTCTGAGAGTACGATGAAGGCGCTCAAACACGCCACTAACGATCTGCACGCCATGTTTATGCATGCCACCCATCGGGTGCTGATGGATGATGGCCTGTTGCAGCGTTTCAACCTGCCTCGCTCGATCTGGCCGCGCTTAAGGGCGTCCTGGAATAATCGCCGCAATGAGATGATCACTGGGCGCTTTGACTTTGCGGTGTCAAAAGAGGGGATCAAGGTGTATGAGTATAATGCCGACTCTGCCTCGTGCTATCTGGAGGCGGGCAAACTCCAACAGCAATGGTTCGAGGCAGCGGGGGTGGAGCAGGGGCGTTGTCCGGGAGGGCGACTATTTGCGGACCTGGTCCACGCTTGGCACAGCAGTGAGACGGAAGGGCCACTGCATATCCTGCAGGACGAGGATGCAGAGGAGCAGTACCATGCCCTCTATATCCAGGCGGCGGCTGAGGCGGCTGGAATCCGCTGCAAACCCGTTGTGGGTATGCGCGGGCTGGGGTGGGACCCCGAGGGCCATGTGGTCGACGCTGACGGAGAGCGCATCAACTGGGTGTGGAAAACCTGGGCCTGGGAAACGGCGCTGGACCAGCTGCGTGAGGAGTGTGACGAGGAGGCCGCACTGGCGGCGATTGGTCAAACCCGAGCGCGGGCGGGGGTCCCCCGCCTGGTGGATCTTTTGCTGCGCCCCGGCGTTATGGTGTACGAGCCCTTGTGGACGTTAGTCCCGAGTAACAAGGCGATTCTCCCTGTCCTCTGGGAGCTGTTTCCGAACCACCCCTGCCTGTTGCATTCGGCCTATGAGCTGGACAGCACCCTGAGCCAGAAAGGCTATGTTGCCAAACCAATAGCAGGGCGCTGCGGTTTTAATATCAGCATGGTGGGACCGGGCCACCAGCTGTTGGAGGCAAGCTCGGGTCAGTTTTCAGAACAGGATCAGGTTTACCAGCAGCTATATCCCTTGCCGAAACTGGAGGACTACTTTGTGCAGGTAGGTACCTTCACTGTGGATGGAAAGTTTTCGGCGGCCTGTATCCGGGCGGACCGGTCACCCCTGATCACGACGGACAGCGACCTCTTTCCTCTGCGGGTATTAGCGGATGAAACCTGGGGGGCTGCGTTACAGGATGAGGTAAATCCAGCCGGTGAAGTTGACTCTGTCGAGTGAACTGACTATAGTCACGCCCCTGTACAGCGCCCGTAGCTCAGCTGGATAGAGTACCTGGCTACGAACCAGGCGGTCGCACGTTCGAATCGTGCCGGGCGCGCCACATTAGGAAAAGAGCCCAACCGAAAGGTTGGGCTCTTTTTCGTTGGGACAGCGAGCCCGCCGATGAGAACGTGGTTCGACAACGCTCTTGCGAAGAGCGTTGGACTCAGGAGCGCCAGCGACGCAGCCTTTGGACATAGCGGCCCCGGAGGCCGCTATGGGTCAATCGTGCCGGGCGCGCCACATTAGGAAAAGAGCCCAACCGAAAGGTTGGGCTCTTTTTCGTTGGTCCAGTGGTCGGTTGATGAGAACGTGGTTCGACAACGCTCTTGCGAAGAGCGTTGGGCCCGGAGGGGGGCTGGTGGCCACTTTGGTCCCGGTGACGGGTAGAGTATGCTATGGGCCATGAGCCCCTTATCGATCTTTGCCTCAATCTTGCTCAGCCTGCTGGGCGGGTTGCTGTTTGCCTCTCCCCTGAGGGCTGATTGCACCCCGATGGCGGCCACGGACTACGAGCGTATCTACTGCCAGATCCGCAGTCAGGGAAGAGGGGCCAGTCTGCCGGATTTTGCCCAGTTCCAGAGTAATCCACCGGCAACCCAGCGGCTGCTGTTACGCCGGCCCGCGCAAAAGCTGGGGATCCGCCTACCCGACGATAGTCGGGGTACCGGTAATAAAGCTGGGAACGCCATCCCTGAACCTCTCGAGGCAGAGCCTCAGCGCCAGCATGAGTCCGTGGTGGGTCGTCCGGCGCTGGTCACGGCGACCGTAGCGCCTTCTCGTCTGGCGCAGGAGTGCCTTCAGCGCTTACAGGGAATCGATTGCGCCGGAGCCTGGTACCGGCTGCAACCCAATCTACCCAACCGGGCCCTCAAAAGGGGGGTGCTGGAGGAGGGTAACCGTCTGGGGTTGCCCCGTTTTTCCGGTGATAAAGAGGATTCCGAAGCCCTGGGCCATTACCTGTCGGAGGCCTACAGGCACTACATCCACAAGATGCTGGAGATTGGCCTGGGGGGCGTCACCATGACCTACTCCCGCTTCTATTACAGCTACCTCGACCTGCACCAGGCGGGGCACGATTTTGTCGACCGTTTTGAAACCATGTACGACTACCTCAAGCGGGATAAACGGCAGCTCGCGGTAGGGGGGAGCGAGGCACCGGCTTTTGAATCCCTGGAGTACTGCATGGCCCTAGATCGGCGTTTGATCGTCTGTGACAACCAACGAACAAACTGGGTGTATAGTCGCGATCTGCGTTGAACCTCTTCCCGTTGTTGCAACGGTCTCATTATTAAAACAGTTTATCGGGCGGTGCTTGCCTCGATGGCAACCGCCTTGCTAGCCTGCGACTAACTCAAGGAAGGAACCTCTCTGATGCAGGATACTGTTAAATACCATGCCGTATTTCACGGCAAACTGCTGGATGGCGTAGACCCCGATCAGGCTCGCGATAAGCTGGCCACCCTCTTCAAACTTGACCCTGATGCGCTTGAATCGCTCTTTGAGCGGGCACCGGTTGTGATCAAAAAAGGGCTTGATCATGCCCAGGCCAAGCAGTTGAAGACAAAAATGGCCCGGGCGGGTTGGCAGGTCGCCTTTCGCAAGGTGGAGGCCTCACAGCCGCTAACGGCGGAGCCCGAGGTCAGTATGGCAACGGGCAACGGCCACTGGTCCCTGGAGCCCATCCATTCGCCAGATCCGGTAGCCGAGTCGCAGCCCGAGGCAGCAACGCAGGAGTCTTCGCTGGAGGTGGTCGACGATAAGGCGACCCCGTCCGAGGCTGCGACAGAGGAGTCCACTGACGCTCATGGGGGGCAGATGTGGGGAAAAGCGCAGCCGCGGGTGAAAGCCTCTCCCAAGCCAGCCGCTGGAGAGGCGGCGGGGATCGAAGCGCGCCAGTCCGGACCTGGGATTTCGGGTGATGCCAGTCAGCGAGGGCACGAGGTGTCCGCTGCACCTCGTTTTGTCGATTTTGAGTTTAAGGGCAATGGCTCCGAGTACTTTCGCATCTGGATCGTCAATGTTCTGCTCTCCATTGTTACGCTAGGGATCTATTCCGCCTGGGCTAAAGTGAGGAATAATCAATATTTTTATGGCCACACCCTGGTCGAAGGCAGTAGCTTCGAGTACCTGGCCAGTCCGATCACCATTCTCAAGGGGCGTTTGGTTGCGTTCGCAGTGTTCGTGCTGTATTTCGCCCTGCAACAGTGGAGTCCGTTACTGGGGGGGCTGTTGCCGCTGCTTCTGCTACCCCTTGTGCCTTGGGTGGTGATTCGCTCGCTGGCATTCAATGCCCGTAACAGCGCCTGGCGCAACATCCGCTTCAACTTTAATGCCTCCTGGTTCGAGGCGCTCAAGGCCTTTATCCTCTGGCCGCTGGCGGGGACGCTGACCCTGGGTATCCTGATGCCCTATGTGCTCAACAGGCAGAAACACTTCCTGATCAACCACAGTAGCTTTGGCGCTACCCCCTTTGCTTTCTCCGGGCTTGCAGGGATCTGGTATCGATTCTTCCTGCGCCTGATCGGTGTTGTCCTGGTCGCGGGGGTGTTGGCCGGGGTGTTTCCCGCGCTCGGGGTGATTATTTTCCCTGCGCTCTATCTCGGGCTCTACGCGGCCTACAAGGTGTTTGAGGGTAACCTGGTCTTCAATATGAGCCAGCTGGGCACGGTGCGTTTCCAGAGCCGTCTGGAACTGAAACCGGTGGCCTGGATCTACCTGACCAACACCCTGGGGATCATCCTGACCCTGGGTCTCTTCATCCCCTGGGCCAGGGTGCGGATGGCGCGCTATCGCGCCGAGAGCCTCCAGCTTGAGATGGCGGAGGATCTGGACCAGTTTGTTGCCAGGGAGGCTGAGCGAGTCACTGCCCTCGGCGCCGAGATGGGAGAGATGTTTGATATGGAGTTCTCCGTCATATGATCCGTATCGAGGGGCTGGTCTACGATGGACGCAGCTCCCGAGCGGTCCCGGCGACGCTCGAGTGCAATGCCGAGGGGGAGCTGAGACTCCTGGGGGCGAGCGGAGAAGGGCTGGCTATCTCGTCGGAGGGGTTGGGTGACATCAGAGTTAGCAGCCGCCTGGGCGACACTCCCCGCTATCTCTACTTTTCCGGTGGTGAAAAATTCGAAACCGGCGATAACGACAGTGTTGATCGCATGCTGGTGATGCAGCGGCAGGGCAGCTCCCTTGGCTGGGTCTCGACCATGGAGCGCAGCTGGCGGTATGTGCTCCTCAGCACGGCGCTGGTCGTGCTGGTCTCCTGGTGGGGGGTACGCGACGGTGTACCCCTGGTAGCGCAGTGGGTAGCCCAGGCGTTACCGGCGGAGGTGTCGCACAAGATTGGCAGCGGGACGCTGGAGCTATTGGATAGTCGGGTATTCTCCCCCAGCGAACTGTCAGCTGACCGTCAGCGCCAGCTTCGGGGTTACTTTGCTCCCCTGGTCGCACGTTATCCCGAGTTGCCTCTTCAGTTGGAGTTCAGGCGCGGGAATGGCTTGGGGGCCAATGCGTTAGCCCTCCCCTCCGGGGTCATTGTGTTCACCGACGAGCTGGTAGCCCTGTCGGACAGGGATGAACAGTTGTTGGGGGTGATGGCCCACGAGATTGGCCATATCGCCCGGCGTCACACGCTGCGTTCGGTGGTGCAAAGCTCCATGATGTCGCTTGCGCTGGTCGCCATTACGGGCGATGTCAGCGCCGCCTCATCGGTATTGGTGGCGGCTCCGACCCTGCTGCTCGAGCTCTCCTACTCCCGTGAGTTTGAGCATGAGGCCGACCAGTTTGCGGTGGTGGAGCTGAAAGCACTGGGGGTATCGCCATCGCACCTGGCTGATATGATCTCTCGCCTGGAGCAGAGCGATGGTGGGGCAGAAGGCGATGGCCCGCTGGAAGCCCCTTCAAGCTCTGATAGGGCGAGTTGGCGGGATTACCTCTCTACCCATCCGCGGGGGGGCGAGCGCCTCGAGCTGATTGCCGACTGAGCGACGAGCCCGCTCCGGCGTTCAACTCCCCCTTGCCTTGATCGGCGGGGTCGGCTTAGAGTGTGGCTCTTTTTCTGAGAGTGAATGACCCGATGGTTGAGTCGGCCCCGATGATCTGGTCCCTGGCGGCGCTCGTGATGTTCGCCGGCGCCTTTGTGCAGTGCACCATCGGCTTTGGGCTGGCCGTGGTGGCGGCCCCGATTCTCTATCTGTTGGATCCCGCCTATGTGCCGGGACCGATTATCGCCACCGCGCTCATGATATCGCTACTCAACAGCCTGCGCTTTCGCAGCCAGCTGGCTCTCGGACGGTTGGGGTGGGCCGTGCTGGGTCGGGTGCCGGGTTGTGTATTGGGAATCTGGATACTGACACTCATCTCACCTGACCTGCTTTCCCTGTTACTGGGCGGTGCGGTGCTGCTGGCGGTGGTGGCCAGCCTGGTCAAGTCTAGTTTGCAGGCCAGCCCGCGAAACCTCTTTTGGGCGGGGCTTGCTTCCGGTTTTATGGGGACCTCCTCCTCCATCGGCGGGCCACCGATGGCACTGGTGCTGCAGAACGAAGAGGCGTCCTCGATCCGCGCCAACCTGTCGGGTTTTTTTGTCATTAGTTGCCTGATGTCGCTGGGGTTGCTGGGGTGGGCCGGGCTCTTTGGCGCCCGGGAGTGGCACCTTACCCTGGGACTGCTGGCTCCTGCAGCCCTGGGATTTGTCCTCTCAACGCGTATCGCGACCCTTGAACAACACCTGTTTCGACCGGTATTGTTGCTGCTCTGTACCCTGTCGGCGCTGTTTGTGATCTTTTCCGCGATTTGATGGTCAAGATAGGGAGAGGCTTAGGATTCAGGGGGTCGTTATGCAGGAAAGTGAATCGGAGCTGTTTTCCCGGGAGGTTTCGGATGTGGTACCGCTAAAGAAGCGGCGAGTACATTTCGACAAGCCCAACCGCACCCCCAGCCTGGCACAGCAGGCTCGAAAAATCAGTGCCCAGAGCACCCCCGAGGAGCAGGAGGGAGTCTCCACCGAGGGGGCGGTGATGGTGCACCCCTTTGATGTGCTGGAGTTCAAACGTGTGGGTTTGCAAGATGGGGTTTATCGAAAATTTCGCTTGGGTAAATACCCCATTGAGGCGACCATTGACCTGCATCGGATGACACTTCAGGAGGGGCAGCGAGAGCTGGTGCGTTTCATTCGTGACTGTTTCCAGTTGGGCTTGCGCACGGTTACCGTCAACCACGGTCGCGGTGATCGCGATCCCGACAACCCGGCTCGCATGAAGAGTCATGTAGCTCACTGGTTGCCGCAGATGGATGCGGTGCTGGCTTACCACAGCGCCCAGCAGCACCATGGTGGAAGTGGCGTGCTCTATGTGCTGATTCGAAAAGCTGATGCCCAGAAGCAGAAAAACCGTGAACGATTCCGCTCCCGCTAACGGAAGCCTTGTTCATCTTTAACCGATGGGATCCCTGTGGGCTGTCAGCGGCAGGGGAATGGTTTACACTTAGCTCTGAAAATTATCGCCTGATGTTAGGGCAGGGGGCCTGCGGTTCCTCTTGCCCTTGTTATCGAAGTTAAGGGTCGACGTATGATTACAGCCTACAGCCTGAATGAGTCCGGTGTGCAAATCGATACGCTTGGTATTGAGGATCGCCTGCCTCCGGGTTGTATCTGGCTGGATGTTGTCGAACCCGAGGAGAATGAACGCGAGTGGCTCGATCAATATTTCGTTGAGGAGGTTCCGGATACCGAGGACCTGGACGAAATCGAGGCAACGTCACGCTTCTTTACCGACAAGGATGGTCTCCATATCCTGTCGCTGTTTCCCCACCGGGCGGGCAAGGATATCCGTAACATCAACGTCTCGTTCAACCTGCGCAAGAATATTCTTATTACCCTGCGTGATGATGAGGTGGGACTGTTCCGCCTGGTGAGGAACTACCTCAAGCGGCAACAGATCGATGTGCAGGCACCACTGGAGATTATGATTCGCCTTTTCACGGCGAAGGTGGACTATCTCGCCGACCTGTTGGAGGAGGTCTACGAATCCCTCGAAGAGGCCAGCCAGATGGCGCTGCGTGACCAGAGCAGTGAGCGGGACGAGGTGCTTAAAAACATCACGGTGCAGGAGGACTTCAATGGCCAGATTCGTTTGAACCTGATGGACAGTCAGCGTTCCATGCGATTTTTGGCCCGTAACAGTCGTGCCCTGATGGATGATTCCCAACTGATTGAGGTAAAGGAGATGCTGCGGGATATCGACTCCCTGTTGCCCCATACCTCTTTCCTGTTCGACAAGATCAACTTTCTTATGGATGCCACCATGGGCTTCAGCAATCTGGAGCAGAGCCGGATCATCAAGATCTTCTCCATCGCGGCGGTGGTTTTCCTGCCGCCTACGGTGATTGCCAGTGCCTACGGCATGAATTTTCGGGTGATGCCGGAACTCGACTGGGCCTTCGGCTATCCGATGGCGCTTGCCATGATGTTCATGAGCGCGGCCAGTACCTATCTGTTTTTCAAGGTGAAAGGTTGGCTTTAGGTTCGAAGCTTTTTTAGCCGGCAGCTATGCTGATGCTAATGGCTGCCCGGCCAGAGTGATAATCCGTTTCTTTTATTGGTGACGACAAACAGGAGGTCGCCGCGTGGAAAGTCTCGATTTGCAACAATTGATGGATGGTTACCTGATTCCCTGGGGAATCAACATCGGCATGGCGTTGCTGGTCTTTGTTGGTGGTCGTCTGCTGGCCCGGTTGGTGATATCGCTGATCAGCAAAGGACTGTCGAAAACCCAGATGGACGATACCCTGATCCACTTTGTGTTATCGATCCTAAGCGTACTGCTGACCCTGCTGGTGGTGGTGGCTGCGCTTGACCAGTTGGGGGTTGATACCACATCGTTGGTGGCGCTGGTGGGTGCCGCCGGCCTGGCGGTCGGTTTGGCGCTAAAAGACTCGCTGCAGAACTTTGCATCAGGGGTGATGCTGGTGATTTTTCGCCCCTTTGTTGCAGGTGATTTTATCGAAGCGGGAGGCGTGTCCGGGGTGGTTGAGCGGGTTACCATCTTCTCTACCTTTATGAAAACTCCCGACAACCGGCAGGTCATAGTACCCAATGGCAGCATTTTTGCCGGCACCATTACCAACTATTCCGCCAAGCCCACCCGGCGAGTCGATATGGTTTTTGGTATCTCCTACGAGGATGACCTGCTTAAAGCCAAGGAGATCATGGTTCGTGTGCTGGAGTCCGATGAGCGGGTGCTCAAAGAGCCTGCGGCCGTTGTGGCGGTGACTGAATTGGCGGATAGCAGCGTCAATTTCAACGTTCGCCCCTGGGTCAATACGGCAGATTACTGGGCCGTTCGCTCCGACCTGATCGAGCGCATCAAGCTGGAGTTTGATCGCGAGGGGATCACCATACCTTTCCCGCAACGGGATGTTCACCTTAAACAGGTGGTCGGCGGGACAGCCTAGGGTGGTATTGCTGTTTCGTGTTGTTATCCTGCTGGCGCTGGCCGGGGGGGTAGCTCTACTGGTGACGCCGCCCGGTCGTGTTGCGTTGGTTGAGTTTACCCCCGCCTGGCTGCTTGATCTCGGAATCGGCGAGCGTCTGGAGGGGGGGAGTGCACTGCCTGCCAGCTCAACCACCCTCAAGGTGTATCGCTGGACGGATCAGCAGGGGGTAACCCATTACAGCGATCGCCCAAAGGAGAAGCTCAACCAGCAGTGAGTTTCTTTATCGGGCTTCTTGTCGGCCCTATTTCGAAGGGGGTATATGATCCTCTTGACCCGAACCGCTTCTGTTGCAGTCTTGTCTTCCTGGCTTCGGTCACAGGGTTGGCTGCGCTGTGCAAAACGGCCCTTGCTTAAAGGGCTCAGGCGCCTGCCTGGAGCGGCTCTTATTGTTTTGCTGTCCGCCTGCTCCTGGGGAGTTACTACCCATCCCGAGCTCGTCGGTATTGAGCCCCTTGACTCACTGGTTTTGCTTGAGCGCAGCGATGACTCTGTGTTGCTCGCCGAAGAGAAGGGGCTGCTGCAGCTGAGTATATACTCCGCGAAGGGGATTGGCGGGCTAAGCATTCGGAGACCACAATCTGACCGCTGGTCACGGCTGGAGCTGAGCCTTGACTTGGTCGCTCTTGAGTATCTACGCGTGGCCACTCGCGATTATGAAGTGCGTCTTTCACTCCCGCGCCGAAGTGATTATCCCACCCCCTGGGAGGTGCGCGAACGGCTGCAGGACGGCGCCTGGTCAGAGTGGCGCTCCCTCTCTCGCCAGCATCCACTCTCTCCCTGGCTTGAAAGCAAGGGTGGGTGGGTGAAGGTCAAGCTCTCACTGCAGCCTGTGGGCGAAGGTGACCTTAGGATCAACTGGGTCGACTTCTATCGTTAGTCGATGGGGATCTGGCTGCACCCATCGGCAGGACACCCACCAGCAGGATTTCACCGCTTCCGCCTCATATGGCTTTCGAGGCCTACCGCACATCCTGTCGCTTCACCGCTTCCGCCTTCCATGGCTCTCGCGGTATACCGTACATCCTGTACATAAAAAAACAGCCCGTAGGCTGTTTTTTTATGCGTTGGGTGCGCGGCTTATTTCTGGGTGCAGCTACCCTTGAATCGATCTGGCATCTCGGAGTCGGCAATCTCCTGACGCTCCATGGTAGTCAGTGACTCGTGGTTGCAGTAACGCTCCCACAGCTTTTCCAGGTCGCTCATCTGGTTCATGGGCTCGGGAGCGGGCATGGGAGCGGGTTCCGCCTTGGGGGCCATCTCAACCGGGGCTTCAGTTTGCGGTGTGGTTGCAGGCTCTGCCGCCATGGTGCTGCTACTGTCGGTCTGCTGGCTGCTGCACGCAGCAAGTAGCAGAGAGGTCAGGCAGAGTAGAAAAATGCGTTTCATCTTTTGGCTCCTTGGTAATCCTGGCCGATAAGGCACTACATCATTATGGGTTTGGGTGGGGCAACCGCTTTTATACTAAGTGCGCTTACCAGTTTTGGCTATATCTTAGCTCAGATTACGAGTGATGTTTGTGTTTTTTAGCGAGCTTATTCATGAATCTGTGGAATCTCGCTCGCTTTTCTGGACTAGGCTATGGCGATGCGTTGTTCCGTTTCTACTGATATTTACAGGCGCAGGCAATGACCTCGACTCGATGGAACGGAAGGGGGAGTGCGCACGCAGGTCGTTTAGAATAAAAACGCAAATTTGTGAACGATCACCAAATCCCCGAACCGGATGCTCTATAATCGTTGCAGAAGCCGGGTCGCCGGATCTTGAGCCATAGGAGCACTAGGGATGAACATTAAGCAGTTGTTACTCAACAACTCTCTCTTTGAACACCTGACGGCGGATGAGCTGGACCGGGTCGCTGACATGATGCGCCCCCATGACCTGCCTGCCAACACCACGGTTTTCAAGGAAGGGGCGCACGGTAACTATGTCTGCTTTGTACTGGAAGGGAAGCTACAGGTGCTGAAGGTAAAGCCGAACGGCCAGGAGTCGGTGATTGCCACTCTCGGAGAGGGGCAATCGGTCGGTGAGATGGCGATCATTGACGGTCTTCCCCGTTCCGCGACCGTTCGCTCGGTAACGGCTGCTTCCCTGCTGCTGCTCAAGCGTGATGACTTCAACACCCTTTTGTCCAAGCACCCCGAGATTGCCGCCAAGATACTCAAGGCGATCGCCAAGATGCTGAGTATCCATTTGCGCAAAACCTCAGGGGAGCTCTCCAACCTGCTTTTTGCCTGAGCATCTCTTTGCGTCTGCTCCCTGCGAGTACACAGGCTTATTTCTCCGCTTCATCCGGTCGGCTTCGGGCACTACAACAAAGGTGTTATAGCTCCTATTGATCCTCTGCCCTAGACTGCCTCCTGATTCAAATCAGGTCAGGGTGAGAGCCGTGGATGAAGAGTGGGTGTTAGAGGTCGATCAGCAAAACCAGCCGTTGGGCCGGGTTACCCGTCGAGAGATGCGGCTTCATAACCTGTGCCATCGTGCCGTCTATATCTTTGTCTTCAATGGGGATGGCCAGCTCTACGTTCAGCGCCGAACCCTGTCAAAGGATCTCTACCCGGGGTATCTCGACCTAGCCGCTGGTGGCGTGGTCGGGGCGGGAGAAAGCTATGACGAGGCGGCGTACCGCGAGCTGGAGGAGGAGCTGGGGATTGCTGGTGTGACCTTGACGCCCCGCTTCCATTTCTTCTACCAGGGGGAGAGGAATCGTGTCTGGGGAAAGGTTTATAGCTGCTGCTGGGATAGCGACCTGCGCCTTCAGGCAGAGGAGGTGGCTGCGGTCGAACTGATGGATCCGCAAAGCATTCTTACCGCCACTCATCCGGGGCGCTATACCCCGGACTCCCTTGTCGCTCTGAAGAGAATGTTGCACACTGACGCCGATCAGGAGGTTGCCGTTCGGTGATCTCCGCCTGTCTGTTGGAGTCACCATGTTTACCGGAATAGTTCAGTGTAGCTTGCCGCTGGCCGGCCTCGAGCGCAAAACCAATCTCTCTCGACTCTGGTTTGAAATGCCCCCCCGCTTGCTCGACGGGCTGGTGTCGGGCGCCAGTGTGGCGGTTAACGGTACCTGCTTGACGGTGGCTGAGCTGGATGGAGGCCGGGTCGGGTTTGATGTGATGATGGAAACATTGAGGGTGACCAACCTGTCGTTGCTGGAGGTGGGGGACCCTGCCAACATCGAGCGCGCGGCCCGTTTTAGTGATGAGATCGGGGGGCACCTGCTGTCGGGGCATGTACATGACACCGTTGAGGTGGTCTCTGTTGAGCGCCCCGAAAATAATTGCGTCATCACGTTTGCATTCTCTCCCCAGTGGCAGCCCTATCTCTTTTCCAAGGGCTATGTGGGCCTAAATGGTGCCAGCTTGACGGTGGGAGAGGTGGGGGAGGGGCGTTTCAATGTTTACCTGATCCCCGAAACCCTCAAAATTACCACCTTCGACCAGCTCAGGCCCGGGAGTCGTGTGAATCTGGAGATTGATAGCCAAACCCAGGTGATCGTGGATACTGTTAAACGATTGGCGGCAGCCGGTAGCTTGGGGTAACGGCCGCTAACGCCAGCGAGAAAAGGAGCCATAATGCGCCCATTGTCCTTGATTAGCCTGCTGATGTTCGGTTGTTTGAGCTTGAACCTGCAGGCGGCGCCTCTGCAGGTTGCGGCGAGCACCTGGCCGCCCTACGTTGATGAAAGCGCAGCCCGGCGGGGTGCTGCGGTGGTGATTGTTGAGCAGGCGCTGAAGCGAGCCGGTTTTGACGTGAATATGGTGGTGGATATCTGGCCCCGCTCGCTGGAGGGGACCCGCAGCGGTGTGTACGACGTGATTGCGGCGGCCTGGTACTCCGAGGCGCGCAATAAGGAGCTGGCTTTCAGCCGCCCCTTCCTGAAAAACCACCTTAAATTTGTCGTCCTGAAGGGGCGGGGCCTTAAATACGAAAGCACGCAAGACCTGGAGGGGAAAATGATCGGCACCATTCGCGACTATGCGTATGGGGAGCCCTTCGATAGCGCCCGTCTGGCGATTCGGGTGCCCGCCAACCACGTCATTCAGAATCTGCGCCGGTTGGTATTGGGGCAGATCGATATGGTGCTGGCCGATGAGCAGGAGATTCGCTACACGATTCGCACCTTTATGGCGGACCAGACCTCCAGCCTGGAGCTGTTGCCGACCTCTATCTCGAGCAACGGTTTGCATATCGCGGTGAGTCGCGCCACCCCCGGGTATGAGCACATTTTGCAGCGCTTCGATGACGCAATCGATTCGATGCGGGAGGATGGTTCACTGCAACGGATTATCGATGAATACGAGATCTCATCTGTCTGTTGCTAGCCCTGGTGCGGGCCGCTCAAGCGGCTTCCAGCAGGGGCAGAATCTGTTGTGAGCTGTGCAGCGGCTTGATTTGGTTGAATAGCTCTTGCGCTGGCTCGTACCCCGGCGCCAGAAAACTAAGCCACTGCTTAATCCGCTGGCACAGGTAGCGTTCGGGATAGCTTGCACAGGTGACCTTATAAAAATCGAGCAGCAGTGGCCTGATCTGCTGCCACTCTTGTTCTCTCCCCAGGCCCGGGTTGCGCTGCTGGATCTGGCGCGAAAGCAGTGGGTTGCGCAGGGCGCCGCGCCCGAGCATAAAGTGCTCGCAGCCGCTCACCTGGGCGCAACGCAGGTAGTCGTCGTAACTCCAGATATCACCGTTGGCGACCAGCGGTAGCGATACCACCTCTTTAATCCGGGCAAGCCACTCCCAGTGGGCGGGGGGGCGGTAGCCTTGCACCTTGGTGCGGGCGTGGACGGTCAGGGCGCTGGCGCCAGCAGACTCGATGGCACAGGCATTGTCCAGGGCCAGGCAGGTGTCTTCGTACCCCAGTCGCATTTTGGCACTCACCGGGATAGGGTCGGGGACGGCTCGGCGAACGGCGCTGACAATACGGGCTACTAGCTCGGGCTCCTGCAGCAGCTGGGCACCGCCACCGTGGCGATTCACCATCTTGGCGGGACAGCCAAAGTTGATATCAATGCCCGGTGCACCCATCTCAACCACCCGCTGGGCATTCTCTCCCATCAGCTGGGGGTCGCTGCCAAGTAGCTGCACATGGACCGGGCACCCCGAGGGGGTTTGGCAGCCGTGATCGAGTTCAGGGAGGTAGCGTTTGAACACCCGCTCGGGGAGCAGGGTATTACTGACGCGGACGAATTCGCTGATGCAGAGATCGAAGTGACCGTGTTCGGTCAGCAGGGCCCGCATACTGTGGTCGGCGACCCCCTCCATCGGGGCAAGCAGCAACATGTTTCTATCTACCTCGTCAAAAGAGGCGCTCACTCTAGTGGGCTGGTTCCCCTAAATCAATAGGCGACCTAAACCGGCAGGATTGTCGACAATCTTGGTCTTTGCCGGGGTTGCTGATAGAATGAAACGGGCGTTTGATTCTTGCCGGGTACGACCTTTCGCCTATAGCTGTAAGTGTCTGATTTCGGGAAAATTCAACCCGAACAGGGGCGCTTATGGTTTGCCAGCTAATCGGATACAGGGTAAATTAACGCCGACTTTGACTGCCGACACTTTCAAGGCTGCTTTGAAAGGTCCCCGCAAAGGGGGGCTGTCGATGGACAAAGTGATAACAAACACTACAACGAAGGATGAATATCATGACCCAGCCGGATCTCATGAGCGAAGGTATCAACTTGATGCTGTTCGGGATGGGTTTCGTGTTCGTGTTTTTGGCGCTGCTGGTCGTCTCGACCACCGCAATGTCAAAGATCGTTGGCCGGTTCGACTCCAATGAGCCCGAGCCTGTCGCCAGCCGACCTGCAGCCGCCCCCCAGGGTGGGCCGGCTCAGGACCAGAAGCTGCTGTCCATTATTAACGAAGCGATTCGCCAGCACCGCGAACGCAAGTAAGTGATGAGCACTGATCGACTGGTACGTGAAACCAACGCAATATTCTGCAAATAAAGGCCATAATCCATGACCGACACCAAGAAGCCATTAGGTATAACCGACGTCGTCCTGCGCGACGCCCATCAGTCCCTGTTTGCTACTCGTCTGCGTATTGACGATATGCTCCCCATCGCCGAGAAGCTTGATAATATCGGCTATTGGTCCCTGGAATCCTGGGGAGGGGCGACCTTTGACTCCTGCATCCGCTACCTGGGCGAAGACCCATGGGATCGCATTCGCGAGCTCAAGAAAGCGATGCCAAAGACTCCGCAGCAGATGTTGCTGCGAGGACAGAATTTGCTGGGTTATCGCCACTATGCCGATGATGTGGTAGACAAATTTGTCGAGCGTGCCGCAGAGAACGGGGTCTCTGTGTTCCGCGTATTCGATGCCATGAACGATCCGCGTAACCTGAAGCGCGCCCTGGAGGCGGTCAAGAAGCAGGGCCAGCATGCCCAGGGGACCATCTCTTACACCACCAGCCCGGTTCATAACCTGGATGCCTGGGTGGATCTGGCCAAGCGCATCGAAGATATGGGCGTTGACTCCATCGCCATCAAGGATATGTCCGGTATCCTCACCCCTTACGATGCCTACGAACTGGTCAGCCGCCTCAAGGCTGAAACCAATGTGCGCATCCACCTGCACTCCCATGCTACTTCCGGCCTCTCCTCCATGACCATCCTGAAGGCGGTCGAGGCGGGTATTGATAACGTCGACACCGCCATCTCCTCCATGAGCGAGACCTATGGCCACTCCGCGACTGAAGCGGTGGTTGCGGCGCTGCAGGGTACCGAGCGTGATACCGGCCTGGATGTGTTGAAGATCGAAGAGATCGCCGCCTACTTCCGTGAAGTGCGGAAGAAGTACGCCAAGTTTGAAGGCGCCCTCAAGGGGGTGGACTCCCGTATTCTGGTTGCTCAGGTGCCCGGTGGCATGCTGACCAATATGGAGAGCCAGCTCAAGGACCAGGGCGCGTCCGACAAGTTCGATGCGGTACTCGAGGAGATTCCTCGGGTGCGCAAGGACCTGGGCTATATCCCGCTGGTTACTCCTACCTCCCAGATTGTGGGAACCCAGGCGGTGCTGAACATTCTCACCGGTGAGCGTTACAAGTCGATCTCCAAGGAGACTCAGGGGATCCTCAAAGGTGAATACGGAGCCGCTCCGGCGCCTTACAACGAAGAACTTCAGGCGCGTGTTCTGGCGGGTGCCGAGCCGATCACCTGCCGTCCCGGTGACCTGCTGGACAATGAACTCGACAAGATCGTGGCCGATGTCGAGGCACTGTCCAAGGAGAAGGGCTTTGCCCTGGCGGATAACGCCATCGATGACGCCCTGACCTTTGCCCTGTTCCCCCAGATCGCTCCCAAGTTCCTCGAAAATCGCGGCAACCCCGATGCCTTTGAACCGGCGCCAACCGGTAAGGAAGGCTCCGTGGTGACCACCGGTGACGGTGAAGAGATCTACACCGTTAAGGTGGACGGGGCCGAGTACACCGTGACCGTAGCCAACGGTGGCGATGTGAGCGGTATCGTCCAGGTCGGTGGGGCCTCTGCTCCCTCGGCGGCCAGTGCGGCGGCTGCAGCCTCAGGCGGTGGCGAGCCGATGCCCTCTCCGCTGGCAGGCAATATCTGGAAGGTGCATGTCGCTCCAGGCCAGCAGGTTCAGGAGGGTGATCTGATGATCATTCTCGAGGCGATGAAGATGGAAACCGAGATTCGGGCTCCCAAGTCGGGTGTTATCGGCTCCGTCAACGTCAAAGAAGGGGATGCCGTGGTTGTCGGCGCTACCCTGTTGACCATTGCCTGAGGGGATTGATCAATGGATAAGCTGCTAACGCTGTGGTACGGCTCCGGCATCTACAACATGGATTTTCCACAGTTTGTGATGATCCTGGTTGGCTTGGGCCTGCTGTACCTCGCTATCAAGAAGAACTTTGAGCCTCTGCTACTGATTCCGATCGGTTTTGGCGGTATTCTCGCCAATATACCGGAAGCCGGTCTGGCCTACTCCTCGGTTGAGCAGGCGGTTCATATGGCTAAGCCCGAGGTGCTCAGCGCGCTGGCGCAGGTATTGGGTGTGGCTTCCAGCGATCCTCACGCTGTGCTGGAGGCTTACCACAGTGCCGGTGCCGTCGCCCACCAGGCGGCTGCGAATGTCGCTCAGGATATGGGCTACAGCAATGGCGTACTCTACAGCTTCTACCTGGCGGTCATCGCCAGTGGTGCTGGCCCCCTCATTATCTTTATGGGGGTGGGTGCGATGACCGACTTCGGTCCGTTGCTGGCCAACCCAAGAACGCTGTTCCTGGGGGCCGCGGCGCAGTTCGGTATCTTTGCAACGGTCCTGGGTGCCGTCGGCCTTACCTCTCTGGGAGTGATGGACTTCTCCATCGCCCAGGCGGCTGCAATCGGCATCATCGGTGGTGCTGATGGTCCGACCTCCATCTACGTGGCCAGTGTACTGGCTCCGGAGTTGTTGGGTGCGATCGCCGTGGCCTCCTACTCCTATATGGCGCTGGTGCCGCTGATCCAGCCGCCCATTATGAAGGCACTGACCACCCAGGCTGAGCGTCAGCTGAAGATGAGCCAGCTGCGTCACGTGGGCAAGACCGAGAAGATTGTCTTCCCGCTGTTATTGCTGGTGCTGGTGGCGATCCTGTTGCCCGACGCTGCACCGCTGCTGGGGATGTTCTGCTTCGGTAACCTGATGAAGGAGTGTGGTGTAGTGGACCGCCTGAGCGATACCGCCCAGAACGCCCTCATCAACATTGTCACCATCTTCCTGGGTCTCTCCGTGGGCTCCAAGCTGGTGGCGGACAAGTTCCTGCAGGCTGAAACTCTCGGCATCCTCGCGCTCGGTATCGTTGCCTTCGGTATCGGTACCGCCTCGGGTGTACTGATGGCGAAGCTGATGAACAAGTTGAGCAGTACTCCGATCAACCCGTTGATCGGTTCTGCCGGGGTCTCCGCGGTGCCGATGGCGGCGCGCGTGTCCAACAAGCTGGGTCTGCAGGCCAACCCGCAGAACTTCCTGCTGATGCACGCCATGGGCCCCAACGTAGCCGGTGTTATCGGTTCGGCGGTGGCCGCGGGTGTGATGATCAAGTACGTCTCTGGCGGCTGATGTATCCCGCTCTGTGCTTAGAAACAGGCCCTTCGGGGCCTGTTTTGCGTTCAGGGGCGGCTTCACGGGGCCGGCTCTATGCTCTACTATGCTCAGTTCACTCCGTGTTCCGAGTTTCCCCCAGAAGGCCTGTTTGCAGATGGCGATAACCGCATCCTTTTCCACCTTGAGCCTGGTCATGATCTCTCTGGTCATGGCGTTGACGCTGCTTTTTCATCTGCGGGGTTTCAACGCCCAGACCGCCAGTAATGCCCCCACTATCCTCACCAGCCTGGGGATCTTCGGTACCTTCCTGGGGGTGGCCCTGGGGCTGCTGGATTTTAATACCACCGACATCCAGGCCAGTGTCCCGGACTTGATTGACGGCCTCAAAACCGCGTTTTGGTCATCGATCGCTGGCCTCGCGGGTGCCCTGAGTATCAAGCTCCGCTACCTGATCGAGCTGCGCCGTGACCGTGCCAGCCGGGAGCAGATTCGTATGGCGACGGTGGATGACCTGGCCCAGCTGCTGGCCCAGATCAGGGACCGCCTCGAAGACGCCAATGCCGAGCGCCATGAGGCGGAGCTACTGGGCGAGATGAAGGCGTTGCGGCAGGAGAGTCAGCAGCAGCTGGCCCACCTCAACCAACAGATGGGTCATTACCAGCAGCAGATGGTCGAAGCCAACACCCGGGCCCTGGTCGGGGCTTTGGAAACCGTGATGCGCGATTTCAACACCCGCATCAATGAGCAGTACGGTGAGAACTTCCGTCATCTCAATGAGGCGGTGGGCGAGATGCTGCGTTGGCAGCAAGCCTATCAGCAGCAGCTCGACACCCTGATCCAGCAGCAGCAGATTACCGGCGCGATCATGGAAGAAGCCACTCGCAGCCATGAACGGGTGGTGGAGCAAACCCGTGTCTTTAGCACCGTTTCTGAAGCGCTGGAGGGGATGTTGGCGGGGCTCGAGACCCAAAGCAAGGGGCTCGAAGGCTACCTCTCGGCCCTCTCGTCGCTGGTCAGCAGCGCCGGTGAGGGGCTTCCGCAACTGGAGGGTCGCTTCGATGTCCTGACCCGCCAGCTGCACAGCTCAATCACCACCGGTCACGAGCAGGTTCAGGGCCTGCTGGAGAGCAGTAGCGAACAGTTTTCCCGCGCCCAGGAAGCCTTGAATACACAGGTGGAGCGGATCCTGTCCCGCAACGAGGCCCAGCTGGAGCGGCTCGACCAATCCATGGAGCAGGAGCTTAACCGTGCCCTACAGGGTTTTGGTTACCAGCTCACGGCCCTGTCGGAAAAGTTTGTCAGTGACTATGCCCCCCTGACCGAGCGTCTGCGTGAACTGGTGGCCCTGGCCCAGGAGACTGAAGCCCGGTGAGTCAGCAGGGCAGGGGGCTCGACAACCAGCGGGTCGAGGAGCTGGAGCACGAGGAGCACTGGATAGCGGTGAGCGACCTGATGGGTGGCTTGATGATGGTGTTCCTGTTGATTGCGCTGGTCTTCATGGTGATGGTCGAGCTGGAGCGACGCAAAATCCACGACGTGGCGGTTGTTTACGAGCGCCTAAGGACCCAGCTTTACGAGGACCTTAAACGCGAATTCGAGGCGGATCTACCACGCTGGGGAGCGGAGCTTAGCCCCGATCTCAGTATCCGTTTTCTGCGTACCGAGCTGTTGTTCGACCGGGGCAAGGCGGAGCTAAAAGAGGATTTCTCCGCGATCCTGGCTGATTTTTTTCCCCGCTACGTGCGCATTATTACCTCTGATAGCTACCGCAATGACATCAACGAGGTACGTATCGAGGGGCACACCGACCGTGGCTGGTCAGACGCCAGCAGTGAGGATGATGCTTACGTTCGAAATATGGAGCTTTCCCAGGCGCGAACCCGGACTACCCTGGCTTACGTGCTGGGCCTGGAGGCGGTCGGGTATCGCAAACCCTGGCTCAAGTCACACCTCACGGCCAATGGCCTCTCCTCGTCCAAACCGGTCCTGCTGGCCAATGGCAAGGAGGATAGCGACCGTTCGCGGCGGGTGGAGTTTCGCCTGCGCACCGATGCGGAATCCCGCATCGAAGCCATTCTTCGTGAAGGAAGCGAATCAGAGTGAAGCTGGTCGATTTTCTGGAGTTTGAGCCCTTTAACCGGTTGCGCGCAGCGATGGGGACCCGGCGCCTGGGCTATTTTGAGCTGTTCGACCCCCGCTACCACCTGACCGGTGCTGAACGTATCCGGCTGGAGCAGGAGGGGATAGGGGTGTCTCCCTGGCAGGTTCAGCGTCTGGTGGATGGCACCTTTGCTTTCAAGAACAGCCGGGTGGTGTGTTACCTGGCCAATCAGGGGACGGCGGCCGCAGGAGGGGATCATTACCACCTGACCGACTGTTCCCTGCTGCTGCAGGCATTAGCATCGGTGGATGGGCAGGAGCGTCCGCTGATGGTCAGCACGGCGCCCTCTGGTGCGCTGCCCACCCGGGTGGGCAATCAGCAAGGGGTGCGGCCATTTAAGGTGTGTGAGCAGTGCCTGCAAAAGCTTGGGTTCGAAGGCTTCGATGCTCAGCGCAATCGGCGCAGGGGCTGGAGTTTACAGCTACTCGATGCGTTTACACCCGCGCGATTTTTTGCCCGTTACCGCCAGTATCCCGTCAAGCCTGAGGAATTTGCCCAGCGTGTCGACGCAGAGGGGGCGGGCAGCGAAGGGGACGATGCACAGGGTTCCGGTGGCTGGTGGGCGCATTTGTCGCCCCCCTGAGCGCGCCTGACGTGAGTGGCTACCGGGCTAGGCCTGGGCAGCGATCTCGCCGGAATAGCTCCTGTGGTTGTGTAAGGAGCGGTTCTTTTTGTAGGTGATCTTGGCCTGGTTTTTAGGCTTGCGACGAGCCTCCATATCCGCAATCTCGCCGATGCTGGGGCCGTTGTCGTTGGCCGGGTGGCGTTCAATTCGAGAAGCTTTGTGACTTGCCTTCGCCTCCTGCTCCTGCAAACGCATATTGTGTCGCATTCGGTAGGGGTGGCCGTGGGTACGGCGAGCCTTGCGCTCGGGGTCAGCCTTGGGCTCGGGTGGCTTCTCGCCAGTAAACTGTTCGTAGACGGTGGTATACAGGTATTTGCTCATCTTCAGCACCTCAGGAGCTTCATCTCCGGTGAGTGATCTTTTTTTCTGGGGGTATTCTAGGGGCTGGTGAGGGGGCTAAAAATAGGTATCTCTACCTAAAAAGCTGTGGCCAATCGGCCGCACCTGCCCCACTCTGCGAGAGAGGGGACGGTGAACCCGGGCCGATGCTACTCATCACCCCGAGCGGGCCAGGGCATCAAAAACTGTTCCAGAATCGGCGCTATCCTGTAGTGACATATACGAATAGGCAGGCCTGCAGGGCCGGGGTAGTCTGTCCCCAGCGAGTAATGAAAGGCTTACAGGAGGCCAGCATGCCAGACGTAACTTTGACCCGCGAGATTTGCGACCGATTGCATGAAGCACCGGAAGATCTCAAGGCGCGAGCCGAGGAGATCAAGCAGAGCCAGGTGCAGGAGAAACAGAGTATTCAGGGCGTTGAGAAAAAACGCTCCGGCTATCAGGGGCCGGGGCTATGGAGCGAGTGGCGCGTTGAGTAGCCATTGTAGGGGGGCGCTGGATAAAGTGGCGTTCCAACCTTAGGTAACCCCCGTCGGTCTGGTACTATGGGTATTTCCCGCCCGATGGAGTTTATCCGGTATGCCCTCAGTTCCTGCATTCCAACGAGCCGAACTGTCCTACCCCTTTGAGACACGCCCCGGTGACGGTGAGCTGATGGAGGTGGCCCCAGGTCTTCATTGGCTGAGAATGCCGCTTCCCTTTTCGCTGAACCACATCAACCTTTGGGTGCTGGAAGACGGAGAGGGCTTTAGCCTGGTCGATACCGGGCTTGCCAGTGATACCACCATCGACCTATGGCAGAACCTGTTTGGTGGTGTGCTCAAGGGGCGTGGGCTTGAGCGCATACTGGTTACCCACATGCACCCCGACCACCTGGGGCTGGCTGGCTGGCTCAATGAGCGCTCCGGTGCCCCTTTGCTGATCAGCCGCACCGAATATCTTTCCTGCCGAAGCCTGTTGCAATACTCCCACGAACAGGCGCCGCAGGATGCGATCGCCTTTTATCGGGGCGCGGGTTTTGATACCGAACAGTTGAACTATTACCGTTCCCAGTTTGGTGGTTTCGGGCGTCTGATGCATGGCCTTCCCCATAGCTTCACCCGGCTCGAGGAGGGGGACCTGATAGAGATCGGTGCTCGCCAGTGGCGTGTGATGATGGGGGAGGGGCACTCGCCAGAGCATGCCTGCTTCTATTGTGAAGCCGACAACCTCTTTATCTCGGGAGACCAGTTGTTGCCGACGATCTCCTCAAACGTCAGCGTCTGGCCCTCCGAGCCCCACGCCAACCCCCTGGAGCTATGGCTCAACAGCTGCCAGCGGTTGGCGTCTGAGCTTAACGAGGATACCCTGGTACTGCCTTCCCATGGCAAACCCTTTACCGGCGCACCTGGCCGCCTGCATGAGCTGATCGACGAGCACGAGGGCGACCTTCGCGCCCTGGTTGAGTATTGCCGGACGCCACGTCGGGCCGTTGACTGCTTTGAACGGCTGTTCAGGGTCTCGATCACCCGCAGTAACCTGATCATGGCCACCGGGGAGAGCCTGGCGCATCTGAACTGCCTGCTGGCGCGCGGGCTGCTTCGTTGTGAAACTGACCCGGAGGGGGTTAACTGGTATAGCAGCAGGTAGCTGTGCTGAGGGAGGCGGGTGGTGCGCCGATACTACTCCTCGTTCACCCGCAGGGGGGTGTCGTGGCTGATGCGAAACGGATCACCATAAAAGTAACGGCACTCGTTATCGAAGACTGTGTCGCAGCGCATGCTGGCGTCGTAGCCCCGCTCGCTACGGGTGATCTTGCAGAGGTTGAAGTAGGCGCTGTAGTGGTCCTCACCCTGGCCGATGGGGGCCGACAGCAGGACCACTGAGCGCATATCGACCGACTCTGGCTGAGCCAGTTGCTTGGCCTGATCCTGCATCAGCAACAGGCTTTCACCGCTGACTCCCTGCTCCAGTGCCGAGGCGATCTGGCTGTCGAGCTGCTGTTTCTTAAGAAGTTGCTGCTCAAGTTGGTACTGGAGGTCGTTGCACTTGATTGCTACCCGGTCGCTGGCAAAGATGGGTACGCCGAGCAAGAGCAGAGCAAGGGCAGTGAGGCAGGTAGGGAAAAGTCGCACGGGCAGACCGGTCCGGTTTCAGTGACGGTTTATAGAGCAGACATTGTACGTAGATCGCCGTGACTTGTCGCGAGGCTAGCAGAGTATTCGGTTGCAGCCCTCGTTTTCACGCAGGTCATCACCGAACAGTCTAGCCCTGCCCTTGTCGCCATCGGCGTCGGTCACAATGATCTCCAGCTCGGTGGCCTGCGAGGGGACACGAAAGGTCAGTTGGCCGCCTTTGCCCAGGGGTTTGTCGAGCACCAGGCGTCGAATATCATCGGTGATCTGTATCTGAGCCTCGCGGACAACCCCCTTGGTTGGCGAGTAGACGGTAACCGTGATTCGATTACCCACCAGTTGAGTGTTGACGGAAAGAGGAAACTCCCGGTTCTGCTGCTCTATCTGGGCACAGCCAACCAGCGGCATCACCAACAGCAGGGCCAGCAACAGGGGTCGAAACATGGTCGCCTCCAACGGCTAGGGAGTACTTGTGGTAAGACCGCCAGATAAGGGGGAAGGTTCCCCTGGCCGCGGCCAGGGGTGAGCTTATCAGTCGAGCTTGACCACGATATTACCGCAGGCCCCGGGCTCAAGGACCGCCTCGTGGGCCAGTCCCATTTGTGCCAACGGGAAGCACTTGTTCACTACCGGGGAGAGGGTATCGTTTTCCAGTCCGGCGACCAGCGCGGCATGGATCTGCTTCATCTCATCCGGGGTTGCGTTGAACATCGCCATTCCCAGAATGCTCGCATCCCGTGCCATGGTGTCACGGGGGTTGATCTCGACGGGACCACGGCTGCCGATGATGACGACGCGACCACCCTTGGCCAGCGCGGGCAGATCGTGGCCGAGGTTTACGTTGGCCAGCATCTCCAGAATCAGGTTGACGCCGGTGCCGCCGGTCAGCGCAATCACCTCCTGCAGGTGGTCAGGGTCGCTATGGTCGAGGGCGTGGTGTGCGCCATTGGCCAATACCAGGTCACGGCCAACATCCGTACTGGCGGTGCCGATGACACGCAAGCCGGCGGCGCGCGCGAGCTGGACCGCCGCCAGGCCAACCCCGCCACTGGCACCGTGAACCAGAACGGTCTCACCGGCCAGAGCGTGGGCCCGGATGAAAAGAGCTCTCCAGGCGGTGGTGTAGGGGGTGCCGATACAGGCGCCCTGCTCGAAGCTGATGTTGTCCGGCAGGGGCTGAACCTGGCCCTCAAGGCAGAGAGCCTGTTCGGCACTGGAACCGGTGAGGTTGCCTGCGCAGTAGACGCGATCACCCACCTTGAAGCGGGTCACCCCTTTGCCGAGGGCGGCTACTACCCCGGCTGCATCCTTGCCCGGGCAGTGGGGGAACTGGGCGGTGTAGTTGTTGGTGCCGGCGCGGATATAGGTGTCGACAGGGTTGACCCCGGCAGCCTTGACCGACACCAGGACTTGTCCTTCTGCGGGTTGCAGGTCCGCGACCTCCTCCAGCTTGAGGACATCGATACCACCGTGCTCGTGGGCCTGAATTGCTTTCATCTTATTCTCCTGTCGAATGCTATGGTTGCCATAGAATAGCCAGATCCCCGGCAAAACAATAGTGCTCAACTGGGGGTAGTGGCTTGACGCTTGTTGCTGTTCAGTTGATTCTGGCGGGATACTCTTTCTCGTGGAATGGTTTCGATGACGCGTTGCCCCTGGCCCACTACCGAACTCTACCTGCATTATCACGACACCGAGTGGGGGGTTCCCCTGCACGATGATGCGAGGCTTTTTGAGTTTTTGCTGCTGGAGGGGGCCCAGGCCGGGCTCTCCTGGATTACCGTGCTTAACAAGCGCGAAGCCTACCGACAACTGTTCGATGGCTTTGACCCCGCCGCCATCGCCCGCTACAGCGATGCCAGGCTGGTTGAACTTCAGGCCAATCCCGCGATCATCCGTAACCGCCTTAAGATTGAGTCTTTCCGCCGCAATTCGCGTGCCTATCTGGACCTGGTCGACAAGGAGGGGAGCTTTAATCACTTTATATGGCAGTTTACTGAACACCGGGTTGTGCAGAATCGTTGGCAGAGCATGGCCGAGGTGCCCGCCACCACGGCGGCCTCGGATGCTATGAGCAAGGACTTGAAAAAGCGAGGTTTTAACTTTGTAGGAAGTACCATCTGTTATGCCTATATGCAGGCCACCGGTATGGTGAATGATCACCTGTGCAGCTGTTTTCGCCACCGCGAACTGGGCGGCCACTGACCTATCGGCAGTGGGTCTCGATCAGTTCGTCTACCCGGGCAAGGTAATCCTCCAGCACCTCGTCACCACCGCGCGGGTAAAGGTACAGCAGTTTGGCGGCGATCAGGTAGGGGCGGCGACTCTCCTCGCCGGCCGGTCGGGGGTCTGTAATCACCTTTTCCAGATACATCAACGTTTGCTCGCGTGTGTCGCAGTAGCGAGGAAGTGAGACCTCCTCGGTATAGAGGCGAAACCAGAGGTTGACCGCCAGTAGCGCGAGCAGAACCCCTACAATAATTTTCCAGGGTTTGAAGGGGGCTGGCTGGGAGAGACTGTCGTCTTCGGCCGACGGAGAGGGGCGAGGGCTCATGGCTAGGCCGCTCCCAGGGAGACCGCGGTCGAACGCGCCTGCAGCGGCTCCCCCAGAGCCAGACCCAAGCGCCTGGCGAGACGATGGCTGGCAGCGATCCGGTCTCTGATCGAGACCCCCCCCAGATAGTTCCCGTTCAGGTGGAGTCCGGGCAGGCGGCGGCACAGCTGCTCGATGCGCTGGCCCCGCTGGTAATGGCCGATCTGATAGAGAGGCAGCGCCTGCGGGTGCCGGACCAGCTCGACAAACCCAGGCTCGCCCCTAAGCCCCAACACCCGGTCCAGATCTTCCAGCACCCGCTGCAGCGCATCGGCATCGTTCCAGTCACGCGCTTCGGGGCGACGTGATCCACCCAGGTAGGTGGTGAGCAGGTGGTGGCCGGCGGGGGCCCGGTTGTCGAAGACTGAGCTGGGCCAGAGCGAGCCATTGATGGTGAGGGGGCTGCGGCTGGGGGTTAGAAACCCCTGGCTGTCGAGGGGATGCTGAACCTGGTCGGTCCTGAAGCCGGTGTGAACCAGGGTGATGGGTGCGTATTCGATGGTCGCCAGTAGCTGGCCCAGCTCAGGGTCGCTGGCCGCCAACAGGCGGGCGGCCTCGGGGGCGGGGCAGCAGAGCACCAGCTGGCGACACTCCAGGGTGCGCTCCCCCCGGCCAGTGGTTGCATGGACGCGCCAACCCAGGCGGCAGGGTTCAATGGACTCGACCCGATGTTGCAGCTGCAACTGGCCGGGTTGCTGCTGCACCAGCCTGGCCAGTTGTCGGGGCAGGTGCTGCATCCCCTCGGCAAAGGAAAAAGGGGTGCTACCCATGGGGGTTCGCTGGCCCCTGAGCCGCTGCCAGAGGGCTCCCAGCAGGATGCTGCGGTACTCCTGTTCGAGGGCGTTGAGCCTCGGCAGCACCGAGCGGGCACAGGCCTGCTCCGGATCGCAGGCCAGGGTGCCACTGATATAGGGGTCGAGGGCACGCTCCAGCAGCTCGCTCCCCAGGCGCCGGCGGATAAAGGCCGCGGCGCTTTCTTCGGTCAGCGTGCTGCGTGGGATCAGGGGCTCGGCCAGCATTCGTAGCTTGCCCCGCCAGGAGATCAGTGAGCTGCGCGCCATCCCGGGCAGGGAAGGCGGCAGGGGGTGGAGGCGCTCCTGCTCCAACAGGTAGCGTACCCGCGCGCGTGAGGCCGGTCGCTCCATCCGCTGCTGTGCTGCGCCGCAGGCGTGAATCAGCTGCTCTACTGGTGCAAGGTGGTTGACGACCATGGAGGCCGACTGCTCGCACAGGTAGCCCTGTTGCCGGTGGCTGCCAATTTTCCCCCCCACCCGGTGGCTGCTCTCCCACAGCTCCATGGCGAGTTCCGCTGGCTGCATCCAGGCTGCGCAGGAGAGGCCGCTGATGCCGCCGCCAACGATCAGGAGGTCGACCCGTTGCATCAGCGCCCGGGGTCCGGTTTGAAGGGGGGGTTGGCGCCGAAGCGGCGGGCGGTGAGCTCCTCGAGGTGCGTCGTGGTCACCTCGCTGTCACCCTGCTCGCGGGCATAGGCCTCGGCGCGCTTGCGCACCATGGCACGGATAAATCCGGGTACCCGGGAGAGGCGCTGCTCCGCCAGCGGGTGCCAAAGGAGCGGCTGCTCCTGCAGGGGGAAGATCAACTCCCCCCCCTGGGGCTGGTAGGCGCACAGGGGGTCCTCCCCCATCAGCCCATCGCCGGCGGCCAGCGGGCGTGCCCGGCATCCCCCGCAGAGCTGCTGGTACTCGCACTGCCCGCACTTGCCCTCCAGTCGGGGGTGGCGCAGGGCCTCAAACACTGGCGCCTGGTCCCACAGCTCGAGAAACCCCTGCTCTCGAATGTTGCCCACTTCGTCGGCGATGTAGGGGCAGGGGGTGACTCCGCCCTGGGGGGTGATCCGGCAGTAACCGCTGCCAGCGATACAGCCGTCCCCCTCGTTGCCGCTGATGCGGTTGATGGGGGCTTCTGGGTGGAGCTGGTGGGCCACGCGCTTGTAATGGGGCGCGCAGCGGGGGCGAATCAGCATATCCGGGTAGTGTTCCTGCAGCGCCAGGGCCTGCTGCAGCACTCGCTCATACTGCTGGGGGGAGATATCGGTCACCCGCTCGCCACGCCCAGTACAGACCAGGAAAAAGAGGTTAAATACCCGCGCGCCCTGGGCGTGTGCCGCCTCCACCATCGCCTCCAGCTCGTGGGCATTACCGGCGTGGACGGAGAAGTGGACCTGGAAACTGAGCCCCTGCTGGCGGCACTGCTCCATGGCGGTGACAGTCTGCAGCCAGGCGCCGGGCTTGCCGCGGAAGCGGTCGTGCCAATCGGGGTCGATGGAGTCGAGGCTGATGCCCACCCCCATCAGGCCGGCGGCCTTGAGGGAGCGTATACGCTGTTCGCTGAGCAGGGTCCCGTTACTGCCCAGCACCATAAAGAGTTTGCGCTCATGTCCGTGGGCAACCAGCTCCTCGATGTCGCGGCGCAGCAGCGGCTCCCCGCCGGTCAGCACTACCATGGTCTCGGTGCCACGGCTGGCGATCTCGCTCAGCAGCTGTTTCACCTCCGCGGTGGAGAGTTCATGGGGGGAGCCATCGCGCAGGGTGCGGGCGTCCAGGTAGCAGTGTTCGCACGCCAGGTTACAGCGGTCAGTGAGGTTGATGGCAATCATCGAGAGGCGGGACATGGCGGCGCCTACCGGTACTGGTCCGGGTTGTGCTCCGAGTGGAAGCCGCCACTGTCGAGCCAGCCGCTGTTGGCATGCTTCATTACCTTGAGATCCACCTGCTCAAGTCCCTGTTCGCGGGCGCAGCGTTCCACCTCCTTGATTACCATGCCCCGCACAAACTCGGGTATCCGCGACACCCGGCGTCGGGATTCCTCATCCCAGGACAGCTCCATCTGTTGCACCTTCGAACCCTGGTCCCACTCGTCGTACTTGGCGGTCATGAGCTCGAGGGTTACCTCGCTCTGTCCCTGTTTGCGGGCAAAGGTCTCCACTCGCTGGCGGGTCATCTGGCGCATAAAGCCTGCCGGGACGCGCTGCAGCCGTTGCTCTGCCTCCTCACTCCAGCTCAGTGGCGGTTTCTCGGGCTCTGTCGAACCCTTGATGCCAAAGGGGCAGCGAGAGGCCGTTTCAGCGGGACTGTTGACGGCATTGATCTCGGCCAGCTCGGCGAGCTGGACGAAGGCGGCCACATCCTCCAGGCGCACCTCGCGGGCACCCGCCTGGCGACAATGCTTTTCAGCCCGCAGGCGCAAGGTGTCACGCAGACTGTCGGAGGGCACCTGCTGCAGCCGCTCCAGCGCCTCGGGGCTCCAGGGCGGGTTAAAGGGGATCTCATCGGCGGCTGCCCTGGCGGTGCTGCCGTCATCAGAAGGGGTGTCGGCGGTGCTTTCGTGCATTACCGGGCAGAGTTTGGCCGTGGCTTCGGCGACGATGCTTTCGGTAATGACCGTGTGGCCCTGCTCCTGGGCAAAACGCAGGATCGCCAGTCGCGCCATGGAGCGGGCAAAGGAGGGGACGGCCAATAGCCGCTCTTCCGCCTGCACGCTCCAGCTGGTGGTAGCCTCGGCGATCCACTCTACCCGCGGGCGGTATTCGCGCTGGCTCAGCAGCAGGGAGCAGGAAGCGTTGCGCAGCAGGTTTTCGGCATTACCGCCGATATCCAGCTCCTCGTCGGCATGGATTCCCAGCTTGCCGATCAGCAGTAACGCCGGTTGTAGGCTGGCGGCGTGGCGAAGGATCACCTCCCAGGGCTTACCGGCCAGCAACTCGGTGGTCGCTTCGACCTGCTGTTCCTGGCAGATATCCAGCGCCACATCCAGGTGGCCCTGGTAGATCTTGGCCAGGCCCGCATCGATGATATCTTCGTGTAGCTTCTCCTGCTCCTTGAAACGGAACACCTTGCCCGCCTCGTCGGACAGCACTCCGGCGATGCGGTTGAACGCCACGTAGTGGTAGTAGGGGTCGTAGGCGGAGACGATGTGGAGGGGCTGGCTCCAGGCTTTGGCCAGGCGAATGGCGGTCTGCAGGGCACCGTAGGCGCGGCTTGAACCATCGAGGGCGACCAGTAATGGCCCCTGGTCGATCGCCCGCTGGGTGTCCTTGATCACCAGGCAGTCGATGTCGCTGCGGCGGACGCTGCGCTCGCAGACGGTGCCCAGGCTGCCGCCTGCGACCGCTCCCAGCCCCTGGGCACCGAGCACCAGCAGGTCGTGGCGTCCGCTGTTGGCCTCGCGCACCAGTTCGCGGTAGTTTTTGCCCTCCAGGGCACAGCGTAGGTAGGGCAATTGGGCCGACTCACAGCTGCTTTGCAGCTGGTCCAGATAGGAGTCGGTGATGACCGAGAGCCCTTTGGTAATGAGCTCGTCGTGGATGTCGCGCTGGCGTTCCAGCTCCTCCTCCTCCTGGTATTGCTCGGGCAGCCCACCCTCCATCTGGCGAAAGCGCTGGTCGTGGAGTCTGGCCGCGTAGACGTGGGCGCCGGTGATCTGGGCCCCCGCCAGGGATCCGATGGAGAGGGCGGCTGCAACTCCGTGGTTGGAGTGGTCGGAGGCGTCTGCAGCGATCAGGATGCGCGTGTAGTCACTCAGGGCGGAATCGACCGGGGATGGGGCGGTGTCGATCTGGCGATGGGGTTCGGTGGGGGTCATGGGTAGTTCCATGATCGAACGGGGCGCGCGGGCGGGGCTCTTCAGTGGAGAAGCCAATATCCGAGGATCGCCAGCACCACAGCGGCATTAACGAGGGCGCCACAGAGCACGAAGCGGTCGAAGCGGTCCAGGCGCGATCTGTTCGATCTGTCAGGTTGATTCATAGTGCCTTTCGGCTGCGCCACCCCATCCTAACGGGAGGGGGCGGCACAGTCTATCACTTGTAGTTGAAACCCTGAGTGGTGGTTGCATTGGCGGTGACCTCAACGGCGGCGCTCTGCTCACCCAGGGTTCCGTGCCAGCTCTTCAGCTTGTACTTGCCGGGGGGGATATCCGCGATGGTAAAGGTGCCATCCTCATTGACAAGGGCGTAGTAGGGGTTTTTGGCAACGAACACGAAGGCGTGCATAAAGTCGTGGGCGTCGCACTCCAGTTTCATGGCATTGCCGCGCTTGAGCTGGATGGTTTTGGTCAGGGTTCCCGGCTCTGGCTGGGACAGGTTAAAGACGGTTTTTTTGGCCAGTTTTTTCCCCGCCTGAATCTGTTCATAGGTGTGGATGTTGTGCAGCACGCTGTCCTTGTTGACCGAGGTCAGGGTGTCGCCATTGTGCATTACGCTCAGGTAGGGGAGGAAGTAACACTCCTCCTGGTCCACCACCACGGGCTGGGGAGGAAAGGGTTTGCCCTTCCCGACTTTTTCGAGAAACACCACCACATCGCTCAACCCTCCCTCCTTTACCTTGATGAAGTCGATCTCGCGGACACCAGTGCCACAGGCGGAGTTGTCCTTGGTGATGCTGTAGGGCTGGGGGGGAGTGTCGGTACCGCTGAAGGTCACCTTGCCGGTCACCTTGCCACCCTCACTCACCGCCACCTCCTGATAAGGCGCCGCCAGTGCCAGTGTACTGAGGCTCAGGCTGATAAGGGTGGTGCAAAGGCGTTTGTTGATCGTCATGGGGACTCCTGATGCAGTGGCTCAACTTTCAGCTGCTGTTTTTACCACGGACGCCGATCGACTGCCACGTTGAAGGCGCACTTTGGGGGAGCTCTGTAAGCGCAAAAGCCGCTTTGTGATCCAGGTCAGTTCACTCACGTCTGGGGGGCCAGGAGGCTGGGTCGAGCGCCCGAATCTGGTAAGCTATCGGCAGCGAAGCGCGCCACCTATAATAGGCCGCGTTCAAGAGGCCGGGGCTGGCCGGGGAGGGTTAATGGCATCCGATGATGAGAAGAGGTCGCCCAGGTCGCCGGTGGCAAATGCGACCTGGGGGCCCTGGCTCTTTCGTGGCGTAATGGTGGTGACCGCTGTCTATTTCTGGTGGCTGGTGATTTACGACCACGGTGTAGGTTCAACCCATTGAGCGGAGAGGCGCAGATGAAAGCTGGTGGTCGGTTGGGGATTGCGGGTTGGGTGACGGTGTTCGTGGTCGTAGGTCTGCTCTTTTACCTGATGACCCATCTGGTGATGGACAGCCAGGGGTTGCCGCTGCGGCTCGATCTGACACCGGCTAAGTAGGGGGCACTGGATGCGTTTGGTCAACGAGGGGAGGGTGGCAGGTCGCGGCTGGCTGTGGCTGGCACTGTTGCTGATGGTGATGGCCTGGGTGTTTCCCCCAGGAGCGGAAGCAGCAGGCCTGGCAAGCGGTAGCGCACTGTCCGAGGCCCCAGCCATGGTGGGTCCTGGCCAGGAGGCTGAGCGTTTTGTCGCCCCCGACCTCAAGCGGGAGGATTATCCCCGTAGCCGCTACAGCAGCCGCTCGGTGGTCTGGGTATTGGCGCAGATGCACCTCTTCTTTGCCGCTTTTGTGCTGGCGGTACCGCTGTTTGTGGTCTTTATCGAGTGGTTGGGGGTTAAGTCGGGTGATCCCCGTTACGACGACATGGCCCACGAGTTCATGAAGATCAGCATGACCGCCTACTCCATCACGGCGCTGTTTGGCGGCGCCCTGATGCTGGCGCTCTTTGTGCTCTACCCCCAGTTCATGCAGTACATGGTGCGGGTGTTCGACAGCCAGTTCCTGGTCTATGCGCTGCTGTTTTTCATTGAGAGTGTGCTGCTCTATCTCTACTACTACAGCTGGTACGCACTGCGTTACGGCAACGCCAAGTGGGTGCACCTGTGCATCGGGGTCGGGCTCAATGTGGCGGGCACCAGCATCCTGGTGATGGCCAACGCCTGGTCCACCTTTATGATGGCCCCCTCGGGGGTGGATATCAGTGGTGCCCTGACCTCGGGCAATATCTGGGAGGTCATACGGGGGCCGCTGTGGAACCCGATGAACCTGCATCGCTTTATCGCCAATGTGGCCTTTGGCGGCGCCATTGTCGGCGCCTACGCGGCCTATAAATTCCTGGCGGCACGGACGCCGGCGGAGCGCGCCCACTACGACTGGATGGGCTATACCTCCAACTTTATCGCCATCCTCGCCTTTTTGCCGCTGCCCTTTGCCGGCTACTGGCTTATGGCGGAGATCTATGCCTACTCCCAGCAGATGGGGATCACCGCGATGGGGGGGATCCTGGCCTGGCTGTTTATTGTACAGGCGGTGCTGATTGGCACCATTTTGCTGGCCGCCAACTACTACCTCTGGTCTGGCATGTCGCGCACCGGGGGCGCCGGCGCCTACGGCTGGATGATTAAGTACATCGCCGCCGTGCTGGTGCTCAGCTTTCTGGTCTGGGTGACCCCTCACAGCCTGGTCTTGACCCCCGCCGAGGCGGCGCAGATGGGGAGCAGTAGTCACCGCTGGCTGGGGCCCCTGGGGCTGATGCCCGCTAAAAACGTGGCCGTTAACCTGATGCTGGTGGCCACCTTCCTCTCCTTCCAGCTCTACCGCCGTTCGGGCAAAGAGCCCACCGTCGCCTATGCCGGCTGGCTGAACGCAGTGATGGTGGCGATCTACTTCTGGGCGGTGGTGGCGATCATCTTCAGTGGCGTTTATTACGGCTACTTCACCAATACAGTCTACAAGGTGGGGTCGAGCGTGGTGCAGGTGGTCGCTACCCTCAGCGTGATTCTGGGCGGGGTAGTGATCGACAGCCTGCTGTTCCGGGGTGCTCGAGTGGTGCCTGCTGTCTGGGGACAGGTATCGACCCGCTCCCAGTACGCGCTCTTCGCGCTGCCGGTGGCCTTTACCTGGCTGATGGCCCTGATGGGCTATGTGCGCTCATCGATGCGGGGCAACTGGCATGTGTACAGTGTGATGAAGGATAATTCCGCCGATAACTTCATCCCCGCCATCGGTCACGCCGGGAATATGATGACCCTGGTGACCCTGCTGTTTCTCGGCTGCATCCTGTTCATCTTCTTCATCGCTTCCCTGAGCGAAAAGCGGCAGCTGCCGCCGGGTGCCACTGTGGCGGGGGAGGGCTAGCGAATGCCGATCCTGCTGCGGGTGGTGATCTTCAGTCTCTGCTTGACCCTGCTGTTTACGGCCTTTACCAACCTTTTGCCACAGATCGAGGGGGAGGCGGAGGCGCCCCTGGCGATGATCGACAACGATGAGGCGGCGCGCATCGCCGCGGGCGAGCAGTTGTTCAATGGCAAGGGAAGTTGTGCCCTCTGTCATAACGCGATGGATCGCGCCCCGGACCTGATGGCAGTGGATGTCATCCAACTGTCTCTTGAGCGGCTGCGGGAGCCCGGTTATGGCGGCATGGCAACCAGCGCCGAGGAGTACCTGTTTGAGTCCATGGTTCGGCCAAGCGCCTTTGTCGTTGCCGGGTACGGGGTCAAGGGGAGCGAGCCGCAGCTCTCCCCCATGCCCGATGTCAGTGAGCCTCCGATCTCCCTGAGCTTGGAGGAGATCAGCGCCGTGATCGCTTTTTTGCAAGCCAAGGATGGTTATCCGGTTAGCACGGAGTCGCTTGCGGACAACTTCCTTGGTCGCACTGCCGTCGAGGTGCATTGAGGGTGGAGAGCCGAGGGTGTTGAGGAAATTACCCCCCTTTTGGCAGGCGCTTATGCTGTTGGCAGGATGCGCCCTTGCGCTGGAGCTTGCGGTCTACCCACTCATGCCGCGCTCACTGATGATCCAGTACCTGGTGATTCTGGCGGTGGGCATGCTGCTCTACTATTCGGCCGATGAGGCGCGCTGGCAAGCCTTTTTGTCGCCGCTGCGAACACTCTTGCACTCACCCCGTTTGCTGGGGCTACGGCGTCTGCTGCTGGTGGTGGTCCCCCTCGCCGGTGGTGTGGCCAGCTTCCTGCTGCTTGACCCGGTCCCCCAGGCTCCAACCGAATTGCGCCAGGCTCACCCCGCGCCCCCCGCCAGCTTCTCTGCCTGGGGACGCCGCATTGAGTTCGAAGCGCTGGATAACCCCATTCGTGCGCGCTTCAGCGACCTGTGGCCCACCGACCCAGAGGGGGCGATGGAGATCTATTCGGAAGCGGTGGCGGCGGGGCGTGAGATCTATTTCTCCAACTGCGTTTTTTGCCATGGGGCGCTACTGGATGGGAGGGGGCATCTGGGACTGGGGTTGAATCCGCCTCCCGCCAATTTCCGCGATCTGGGCACCATTGCCCAACTGGAGGAGAGCTACCTGTTCTGGCGCATTGCCACCGGTGGACCGGGGCTGCCTCGGGAGGGGGCTCCGGCACGCTCACAGATGCCCGCCTGGCACGAATCGCTGGAGGAGCCGCAACTGTGGCAGACCATTCTCTACCTATATGATGCCGTGGGGCAGGAGCCTCGTATTTGGGATCCAGCGCGCTCCGCCGTGGCCAGTGCGATTCGCCAGCGCGTGGAGACCGAGCGGCGGGGGCTCACAGGGGAGCCCCTCTACCAGCTGTATTGTGCCGCCTGCCACGGGGAGGAGGGGCTGGGCGATGGTGTGGCGGCGGATTACCTCTATCCACGGCCGCGGGACTTTGGGTTGGGATTATACAAATACAAGAGCTCACCCGGTGCCCTGCCGCCGCGGGATGAGGACCTGCTCGAGGTGATCGCCGAGGGGTTGCCGGGTACCGGCATGCCGGCCTGGCGCTCACTGCTCAGCGAGCAACAGATCGCCTCCCTGGTGCCGGTGCTCAAGGGCTTCGATTTCGTGGGCACCTGGGCGCCTGCCGATGCCCCCGATGAGGCGTTTGACGAGCAGGGGCGTTACCGGGGCGATCGCTGGCTCTCGATTACTGAGCGCGAGCCTGTGGAGGGGCGCGTGCCCTACAGCGAAGCCTCCGTTGCCAGCGGGAGGGCGGTCTATGAGTCGGCCTGCATCGAGTGCCATGGTGAGCAGGGGCGAGGCAATATCACCTCCGACAAACCACTGGAGGACGACTGGGGCTATCGGGTCTGGCCCCGCGACCTGACCCAGCCGGGGAGCTGGCGCGCCAGCGAGGGGACGGGCTCGAACCCCCGGGACAACACCCTGGAGCGACTCTACCAGCGCGTCTCGATTGGCATCAGCGGAACCCCTATGCCGGCCCATCGGGAGGTTGAAGAGGGGAACCGGGACCCCCTCTCTCTGGAGGACCGCTGGCATGTAGTCAACTATGTCTACTCTCTGCGGCATGCGGACGCCCGGCTGGAACCCGATGGGCTATTGGTGGGGGCCCGGGTGGAGGAGAGTCTCCCCCTCAGCGGGGATGATCCGCGTTGGCAGCAGGCCCGGCCCCTGGCGCTTCCCCTGATACCCAACCTGATGCAGGGAGAGCGCTTGTACACCCCGTTAAACCGCTCGCTGGTGGTACGGGCCCTCTTTAACGAGGCGGAGGTCGCGTTCCTGGTGGAGTGGCATGATCGTACCGAGAGTCGTCCGGGCAGCGAGGTGGCGGAGCGGTTACAGGACGCTTCGTTGACCCTCTATGCGGATGCCGTAGCGCTGCAGTTTCCCCAGAACTCCCCTGCTTCAGCCCTGTCCCGGGTCGACCTGCCACTGTTGCAGCACGGCGATCCTGGCCGCAGAAGCCGTATCTGGTACTGGAATGCCGGACAGCTTGATCCCCCCATGCCGTCGCGGTTGACCCCCCTCAATGGGCGTGGCGGGCAGAAGCCCAAACCTGCGGCGGGGGAGGACCCTACGCTGTCCGCCCAGGGGCGATGGGAAGCGGGTCGCTGGCAGTGGGTGGTGCGTCGCAGCCGGGAGTCGTTGCAACCCGGAGCGGTGAGCTTCGAGAGCGAACGCTATCTGCCGTTTGCCCTGGCCACCTGGGACGGCAGCAACGGTGAGATAGGCTCCCGCCACAGCCTGACCGGGTGGCACCGGCTCTGGTTGCCCGAGCCGGTCTCGGCCGCCTACCGCTTGGTGGCTTCCGGCGCGGTCGCGCTGGGGCTGCTGCTGTTGGGATGGATACTTTTCGCGCGCCCGAATCGCCCCTGACCCCCCTCTTTTCCCGCTATTTGCGCTACGCTTAGGGTCACGCTTGGCGCCCTTTGGGCGCTACCTTGAACTGACCCTTGTTCCACCCGTACAGGGTCAGGGCTGGCTTACCGGGATAGTAGGAGACGTTGCAATGCGCACTAAGGTAGCTCAGGGAATCCGGGCTCTGGGGGGAGGAATGCTGCTCTTTTGGGCTCTGGCGGGCTCGGTAGTGATACCGACCCATGCCCAGTCCATTTCACCCATTGAGGTAGACAAGGCGCGTGCGGAGCTGGGCAAGCGACTCTTCTTTGACCCCCGCCTGTCGGGCGATGCCGCCATCTCCTGCGCGAGCTGTCATCTCCCGGAGCACGGTTATGCCCACCCTGCCCCCCTGGCGCCGGGCTATCCGGGCAACAAGCATTTTCGCAACGCGCCGACCCTGATCAACAGCGCGCTCAAGCAGAGCTGGATGCACGATGGGCGCCTGGGAACCAACCTCAACGACGTTACCCGGGAGATGATTACCGAGACCTACCTGATGAACATGGATATGCGCCTGATGCAGGAACGCATCAAACAGGACCCGGTCTACGTGCGTATGTTTGCGGAAGCCGGAATGGGGGAGCCCTCCAATGGCGGGGTGCGCAATGCGATTCCGGAATACCTGAAAACCCTGACCTCCCGGGGTGCCCCCTATGACAGCGGCTCCATGGGAGAGGCGGCCCGGCGGGGAGAGCAGCTGTTCAATGGCAAGGCGGGTTGCCACCAGTGTCACACCGGCCCCCTTTTTCTGGACAACCGGGCACACAACACCGGTGTGCCGGAAAACCTGGATATCTTTCTTGACCCCCAGCGCGACCAGGCTTTTATTGCGTTCAACAACTTCATGGGGGTTGAGAACTACATGAACCTCAAGCGCGATGTAGGGGCCCATGTGCGCCTGCACAAGGCCGACAAAAGCGATGTCGGCTCCTTTATGACTCCTACCCTGCGCGAACTCAAATACACAGCGCCCTATATGCATAACGGCATGCTGCCGACCCTGGAGGAGGTGGTCGCCTTCTACAACCGCGGGGGAGGGCAGGATCGTAACAAGTCGCGACTGCTTAAACCATTGGGACTCAGCGCGTCCGAGCAGCAGGATCTGGTCGAATTCCTGCTGGCGCTATCGGGGGAGCCGCTCTCGGGTGCCCAGTGGGTGTGGGATCAACCCTACCCGGAAGAGTACGATGCCATCGTTGACTGGCGTCAGCAGAGCAATTAGGAGGAGAGCAGAATGAACCTGAACTGCCATCGCCACTGCTTTTTCCTATCGGGCCTGCTGTTGTCCGGGCTATACGGCCTGCCAGCCGTCTTTGCCGCCGACGGGCCAAGCCTGCAGCCGCTCGGCGCGGTGCCCATTCCCGCCGACAATCCCCAAACCGAGGCCAAGGTCGAGCTGGGTAAACTGCTGTTTTTTGATCCTCGCCTGGGAGGCGATGCTTCCATCGCCTGTGCGGGGTGTCACGAGCCCGACTCCGGTTGGGCCTGGTCGGATCAGTTGTCGCGGGGTTATGCGGGCACTGTGCACTGGCGCAACAGCCAAACGATCGTCAATTCCGCCTATTACCCCGACCTGTTTTGGGCCGGCTCGTCGCCTTCGTTGGAAAAGCAGGCCCCTTCAGCCGCCAAGGGAGCGGTCGCGGGCAATGGCGAAGATGACCTGATGGAGGCGCGGCTGGCGGTGATACCCGAGTATCGCAAGCGTTTCCGGGAGGTGTTCGGCGATGAGTGGCCATTGATCTCCAATGCCTGGAAAGCGATTGCCGCCTTCGAGCGCACCCTGGTGCAGACCGACACTCCCCTGGATCGTTACCTGCGTGGAGAAACCGCCGCACTCACTGACCAGCAGCTTAAGGGCAAGCGGCTGTTTGAGGGTAAAGCCGGTTGTATCCAGTGCCATAACGGGCCCATGGCCAGCGACTTCAAATACCACAATATCGGTGTTCCGCCTTCCGACGTTTGGGAGGAGAGCGGGATTGCCCAGGTGACCTTTCGCTACGAGCTGTACGCCAAAGGGATGCCGGAGACACTCTACCGGCGCTTGAAAGATGATCCCGGAGCTTACTTCAGGGGTAAAAACAGCTGGGATATGGGTAAGTTCCGTACCCCTTCCCTGCGCTATACCGCTTACACCGCGCCCTATATGCACAACGGCGCCTT
The DNA here is from genome assembly GCF_003864255.1 of Aestuariirhabdus litorea. Classification (NCBI taxonomy): domain Bacteria; kingdom Pseudomonadati; phylum Pseudomonadota; class Gammaproteobacteria; order Oceanospirillales; family Aestuariirhabdaceae; genus Aestuariirhabdus; species Aestuariirhabdus litorea. The sequence goes on along the minus strand of NZ_QWEZ01000001.1, from coordinate 1,760,906 downwards.
CTACACCCTGGAAGAGGTGATCGATTTTTATGACCGTGGGGGCTATGACGAACAAGGGCGAAGCAATGAGTTTATGGAGACACGATCCAGCCTGATCCGGCCGCTGGGGTTAAGTGAGTCGGAGAAGGCGGATCTGCTGGCCTTTCTGGAGGCTTTTTCGGGAGAGGAGATCGGTATGGAGAAGCCCGTGCTGCCGGAGTATGCGCCGCGATTTACCCTGGATGAGTTGAAGTCGGCCCAGGAGGGGAAGTGATGAGTAAAGAGAATTCCAAAAGTGGGGCCGGTGCCTGCCTGTTATCGCGCCGCAACTTTCTGCTGGGCAGTACGGTGGCGGCCACCACCATCAGCGTCACCCTGTTTCCAGGCAGCTCCCAGGCGTCCCCCATGAAGGCCCATGTGGTGGGCTACCCGCGCAAAAAAATTGCCACTCTCAAGGAGTTGAAAGCGAACCAGCCGATCGCCTTCTCCTACCCCGAAGAGGGTATCCTTAACAACTGCATTCTTGTGCAGCTCGGTGGTGTAGAGGCGGGGGGAGGCATCGGGCCTCAGCGTGACATCGTGGCCTTTAGCTCGAGTTGTACCCACCAGGGCGGGCCACTGGAAAGCGCCTATAAGGCCGTAGGGGAGCACCGGGTGCTGGGCCAGTGCCCTTTCCATCTGTCCACCTTTGACCTCAGGCGCCACGGTATAGTGATCTCCGGGCAGGCCTACCAAAGCTTGCCCCAGGTATTGCTGGAAGTGGAGGGGCCCGACATCTTCGCCGTGGGCATGATGGGGCTGCTGTTTGGTCACGACCGTAACCTGAGGGAGGCTTAGAAGACCCTATGGCCAGTAACTACCATATCTCCCCTGATCATGCGCCCCTGCCGCCCACCAGTGCCGAGGTGTTGACGACCGCCTGTGACTACTGCGTGGTGGCCTGTGGCTACAAGGTTTACCGTTGGCCGCTGGTGGCCCGCAATGGCGGCCCTGCCGCGGCGGACAATGCCTTTGGCGTTGATTTTCCAACCGGTCCCCTGCAGCAATGGGTCGCACCAGGTCAACACAATGTCGTGATGCATAAGGGCGTACCCCACAATGTGGTGGTGGTACCGGACAGGGAGACCCGGGCGGTTAATATCAACGGCGACTCCAGTGTTCGCGGCGGGCTGATCGCGCAGAAATGCTATAACCCCGCGACCCCCACCAGGGATCGCCTGATGACGCCGTTGGTGAGGATCTATGGGCAGCTCCAGCCAGTGCCCTGGGAGTTTGCACTGGATATCGCGGCGGCGGTCGCCAAGCATGTGATTGCCACCCACGGTGCCAATGCCTATGGGGTCAAAACCTACTCCTACCAGTACATCGAAAACACCTATGCGATCACCAAGTACGCACGACGCCACGTCAATACCGCCAACTTCACCTTCCACGACACCCCCTCGGACGTCACCTCAACACCGGGGTTTCGTGATGCCGGCTTTGATAATTTCGGGCCCAGCTATGAGGACTGGGGGGGCGCAGACACCTTGATGGTGTGTGGTACCGACCCCTATGAAACCAAAACCGTGATCTTCACCCAGTACATCATGCCCGCGATTCAGCGGGGCATGAAGGTGATCATGCTAAACCCCCGCGAAACCGCCGGGGTCGCCTACGTTAAAAAAATGGGAGGGCTGCACATCGACCTGCTACCGGGTAGCGACAACCTGGTGCTGGGGGCGATTGCCCGGGTCATTATGCAGAAGGGATGGGAGGATACTGAGTGGATTTCCCAGTGGGTGAATAACCAGTGGGAGTCCAGCTCTGGTTTTGGGCAGGGTACTCGCAACACCCCCTGGCAGTGGCGAACCACCTGGGGTCTGTTCCAGACCAAGGGCTTTGAAGACTATAAAGCCTGGAACCTGGCCCAGCCGGAGTATGATCCGGAGTACGCGGCCAGGATCGCGGCCATCGATGTCAAAAAGATCTATCAGGCCGCTGAGTGGTTGGCAAAGCCGGTGGCGGGCCGTCGACCCAAGGCCTCCTTTGGTATCGAAAAGGGGCTCTACTGGAGTAACAACACCGGCAACACCAACGCCATTAGCTCGCTCGCGACCCTCTGCGGTGCCGGTGGCCGGCCGGGACAGGTGGTTGGACGATTCGGGGGACACCAACGGGGAGGGCTGTCTGGCGGCAGTTATCCCCGCAACAAGTCGCCGGAGAAACTGCCCGGGCGTCGCCGCCGAGCGTTGGATACCGACCGCTGGACCTACTCTGGCCACACGCGTATGGCCCATGTGATTGGAACCACCTGGCTGCAATCGATGTGCGGTTCACAGGGGCTACAGCAGCGCTTCGAGGAGCTGGTGACCGCCAATCCCCACCAGGTGCGCAGCTACGACAAGCAGGAGATTATCGACAGCCTCAAGTCCCGTGCCGACTCCGGTGGCATGGTAGTTATCAATCAGGATATCTATCTCAGGGATCCCATCGGTGCCAAGTTCGCCGATATCGTGTTCCCCGCCGCCACCTGGGGGGAGGAGGACTTCATTCGTGCCAACGGCGAGCGACGGTTACGGCTGTACCAAAAATTTTATGATGCACCCGGCCAGTCCAAACCCGACTGGTGGATTATTGCCGGGCTGGCCCGGCGCATGGGGTTTGACGGTTTTGACTGGAAAAGCTCCAACGAGGTAGCGGAGGAGGCGTCGCGTTTCAGCCGCAACAATCGAAAGGCGTTCCATATGGTGACAGTGGCGGCGCACCTGGAAGGAAAAACCCTGCACCAGAAAATGGCCGAATTCGGAACCGATGGCATCCAGGGGCCGGTGTTTTATAACTACCAGACCGGCCAGTTGCACGGTACCAAGCGTTTGCACGATACCACCCTGACCGAAGCGGACTTCCGGCGTATCGGGGTGGGCAACGGGATGGAGGGGGCCAACCGTTATGGTAAAACCCTCAACCATTTCAACAGCCAGACCGGAAAGGTCAATATCCAGAAGCACCCCTGGAGTCTGTTTTCAGATTTTTATGAGTGGTTGTCACCCAAGGGAGACGAACTCTGGTTCAGCAATGGACGAATCAATGAGATCTGGCAATCCGGGTTTGATGATGTCGAACGGCGACCCTACATCAGCCAGCGCTGGCCGGAAAACTGGGTAGAGATTCACCCCGAGGATGCCCGGCGGCGAGGTATTGAGTCCGGCGACCAGGTGATGCTGTTTTCCGATCGGGTGGCGGCCTTCAAGGACACTATATTGGGAATTGAAAGCAATAATTTCCAGTTTTCCGAGTTGATGAAGCGAGGCCATATAGAGCTGAGTAAGGCAGCGGTCACCGCGGTGGCGATAGTGACTCCTGCCGTCAAGCAGGGGGTGCTCTACGCTAATATGCTGGATCCTCGCCAGCCCTCAAACGCCTTGACAGCACGAGTGGTTGACCAGATCAGTGGCAACTACAACTACAAAATGGGCGTTGCCCATATCAAAAAAATTGGCGAGTCGGCCTATAAGAGAGAGTTTCGAACCATGTCCTTTGCCCCCAGAAATATCGTTTAATGGGCGCGCGTTGTTTGAGGAGCGGCTTGGTAGGGATACGCAGCGAACAGTAGAGGGATTTGAGTATGATCACCCGCAAACTGGGTAAGGTATTAAGGGGGAACGCCACCCCCGCGCAATTGGCTGTTGGAACGTTTCTGGCGGTGGTACTGGGATTTTTACCCGGCTTCTTCACCTCGCCCGGGCTGACGCTTTCGGTACTGCTGCTGCTGTTGGTGTTTAACGCCAATCTGACCCTGATCGGGATCCTGTTTGCCGCCTCCAAACTGCTCTCGCTGCTATTACAACCCCTCAGCTTTGCGCTGGGGCGCCAGCTGCTGGAGGGGGGCACGGAGCCCTTCTTCGCCTTTCTGGTAAACGCCCCGGTATGGGCGCTGTTTGGATTTGAGTATTACCTCACCACCGGTGCCCTTGCCCTGGGAATGGCGATCGGCTTGGTGGGGGCCATCGCGATGGTGATACTGGTGGGGCGGTTCCGCCGAACCATGGCCGGGCTTGAGCAAAACAGTGAGCGCTTCGCCCTGATCGCCAGTAACCCGGTGGGAAGGGTTTTCACCTGGGTGTTTCTGGGGGCGGCCAGTGACCAACGTTACCAGGAGCTGGTATCGGCGAAGGGGAAACTGATTCGCTGGCCCGGTATTCTTGTGGCGCTGCTGGTTTGCGGCCTGCTTTGGGCATTACAGGAAGCCATTGCCAGCAGTTGGGTGATCGAGCAGATTCGCCGCGGAGCTGAGCAAGCCAACGGGGCTACGGTTGAGTTGGCAGGAGGAGAGCTGGACCTCGCTGAGGGCCGCCTTGTGCTGGAGGGCATTGCCATCGCTGACCCCGAGCAGCTGGACCGCAACCTCTTTAGCGCGCAGCGACTGGAGGCGGACCTGAGTAGTGCCGACCTGTTGCGTAAGCGGCTGCGGCTGGAGCGGGTTTCGATTACCGGCGGAGCCTATGGCCTGGATCGTGATGAGCCGGGGGTACGCCTGGCTTCGGCTGAGGAACCCCAGGAGGAGTCTCAAACTCCTTCCCAGAGTGCCCCTGGGACATTGCAGGTCTCGGGTGGGGACCTGGATCGTTATCTGTCCACGGCCAGCCTCTGGCGTCAGCGCTTTCAACAGTTTGCTCGCTGGCTTCAGCGCTTGCCTACCCCTCCTGCCGCTGACCAGTCGCCGGTGGGTGAGACACTGGAACAGCGGCTGCGTCGTCAGATTGAAGGTTTCGGCTATGCCCTTATACGAGCTGATCATCTGGTCCAGCAGAGCCCCCTGTTATCGATTGGCGAGTTACAGGCTGAGCAGGTAAGTGTCCCCGACTGGCCGGAAGCCACCCTGAATATCAGGGCGTGGGAGTTTTCCTCCCAGCCCTGGCTATCGGCGGCGGTTCCCGCTTTAGAGACAGAGTCCAGCGATCAGCGGTTGATGTTTAAGATGGCGCTGGGCGCTCTTGGCAAGCAGGGGGGCGAGAATCGCATCCATCTTCGCCTGCAGCGCTGGCCCGCCCAGCCGCTGCTGGATCAACTGGCGCTGCAAGGGGATACGCAAGTGCTCGGAGGTGTTCTGGGGTTGGAGGCTGAGGGGACCCTTGGATTAAGGGGTGAGCCCACCATTGAGCTACCGATTCTGGTCTCTCTTGCCAACGCGACCCTGAGTGTCAGGGATCGTGGGGAGGCGCCCATCAAAAAGCTGGAGGTTAAAGTGGGCATTAGCGGTCCGGTGGCGTCTCCGGATGTGAAGGTCGATGAGCAGGGGATCAAGAGCTCACTGCAGCAGCTGGCCGGTAACCTTGTCAAGCAACGGGCCAGGGAAGAGGTCGACAAGCAAACCGAAAAGGCGCGTCAAAAGGCTCAGCAGGAGGCGGAATCCCGTCTTGGCGGAGAGGTCGGTGGGGCGCTAAAAGGGATACTCAAATAGCGCCCGTTCAAGTCAGGCGGCTATTTTCGGAGACGGACTGGGCTTGGGTTGCTCCACCTGCAGTTCATGTAGCAGGTCATCACGGCACTGATAGGCATTAACGCCCTTGTCCCAGTCTTCGTGAATCAGGTGAGCAATGCGGCCGCTGAGTGGGTTTTTTTGATCTTTTTCCGTGAACCCTTTTGGGCTGATAAGCGTGGTATCGTCCCGGTTCAGGTCCCGCAGGGAACTGTTAAGCAGGTCCATGACACAAACGCGATAATCTGAAAAGAATCCAAACTGGCGTTGAATCTCATTTCTGAGAAGAAGGTGCTTCAAATAACCGAACATGTTATTTATCCCTAATCGTTTTCTACTTTCAAGCTAGCCTTGACTGCCCATTTAGTAAATACGTAAAAGCCGTAATAAATCGAGCAATTACAAGGGCTTTGCTCTATGTCAGTGTCTGAGAGCTGGTATAATCCCCAAGTCTTTGTCTCAGGTTGAAAATTGACTAGCAATAAGCGCGCCATGGGCAGGGTTATTGCATGCTTACCGACCTGTCCCCTCAGTAGGAAATGGATTTTATGCGATTGAAAACCTGGCTCTCTGTGCTGCTATCGTCCTCGATGGCGTTGCTGGGGGGGTGTGCTTCACAGGGGCCAGAGCAGACAGACACCTTTTGGGAGATCTGCTCCGGCAGCGGGGCGTTGGTTGGCAGTCTGGCCGGTGCCGCTGTGGCTGGGCCCGCAGGGGCGTTGATTATTGCGGGAGTGAACAGTAGCCTGGGCTGTTACCTGATGGCCGACAAGGGGATGGGTGTGCCCATCGAGCGGCCGGGTAACTGTCCATTCGGCGACTGTCCGGAGACCGCTATTGCCGACTCGGGCAGTCCTGCTGACGAGGACGCTTCACAGGTGGTGATGGTGACACCGGCGGTTACCACCGTGGCGCCCGTTAAAACCGTATCAGACTCCCTCGACCAGGCCTCGGAAGGGCCGATTTTGGGCACCATCTATTTTGACCTCAACTCGGCAGAATTGCGTCCTCGGGATCAAGCCAAGCTCAGGGCTTACGCCAAGTTTATAACGACCACCGGCGACTACGCCGTTGCCCTCCACGGTTATAGTGATGATGAGGGTTCGGCGGCCATGAACCTGTTACTCTCCAAAAAGCGGGCCGAGACCGTACGTGAATACCTGCTGGGAGAGCGGATTCTGGATGGTGATATATCGGTTAAGTTTCATGGTAACCGCAGCCCCCTTAGCACTGAGGGGGGAGAGGATACCCGTGCCCTTAATCGCCGTGTCGTGATCAAGCTGCTAAGATAACCCTGGTTTCTCTTTTGGCCCAGCGGGCCGGACACGGGGTGTCGCGCGACGTGAAATTCTTGCTTACAAAATTGCTTCGGCTCTATCAGGTGGCTATCAGCCCCCTGCTGGGGCCGCGTTGTCGCTTTTACCCGAGTTGTTCCGAGTACGGCGTTGAGGCGATTGAGTTGCATGGCCCGCTAAAGGGGGGGTGGCTCACCCTGAAACGGCTCGCTCGCTGCCACCCTTTCAGTGGCCGCAGTGGAATTGATCCTGTACCGGGCTCGGATCTGGATCATCAGCAATGTCGGCACGGGAGCCGCTCATAGGGAGTTTAAGTATGTCTGGCCGATGGATCGGGCTTGTTGTGTGCTGGTGTCTGGGTCTGCAGTCTGTGCAGGCCGGTGAAGTGGTTCCGCATGATCAACGACCACTGCGGATTGTGTATGCAAACCAGTGGGCTCCGCTCTCCTATGGGGACGATACTCAGGTGCGAGGGATTCTTCCGGCGCTGGTTGAAGAGATTATTGGTAAGCGGATGGGAAGAGTGGTCGTGCACCGAGGGGTACCCTGGGGGCGCGCCCAGAGCATGGTCCGTTCAGGGGCTGTGGATGGTTTTATTACCACGCCAACGCCGGCCCGCCTGAGATACAGTCAACGCTCTGAAGAGAGCCTTTATGAGCTGGTATTCAAGGCATACTCCCGTAAAGAGTCCGAGGCGGGTAAAGCGTTGGAGGCGGGAACCCCCCTGCAGTCGTTGTCTCACTTCCAGTTTTGCGATGTGTTGGGCAACGGTTGGGCCGATCGTTTTTACGGGGAGTTGGAAATTGCGTTTGAGACCACCGCCGTGGCTGATAATTGCCTGAAGATGCTTTCCATGGGACGAACCGACCTCTTTATACACTCGCAGGCGGTGACCGATGACAAGATCCAGGGACTGAATCTTGCTTGGATCGTCCAGCGTCATGAGCGTATTTTCGACCGGGTGGGCTTTGTGTTGATGCTTTCTAACCAGACGAACGTTGACCACTCACTTATCCAGCGCTTCGACCAGGAGCTGGCCAGCATGCGGGCCGATGGGAGTTATCAGGCGCTGTTGGAGCGAGTAAAGGTTCAAGCTCATTAACCCCGCGCAGGGGTCAGTAGCCGCTAAGTTCAACGTAGCCCACTCCGCTGTGGGAACCGCTGAGGGTAACCGCCCCCTCCCAGTAAACCACCGCTAGCCTCATCTCCTGGTCCTTTATTCTTGGCTCAATCCTGAGCGAAATTTGGTAGCGGGGGATACTGAGCTGCCAGCCACTGGGATAGCGTCGCCCGCTGGGACTGCTCCAGACATCCAGGGGGGTGACTTCGACCTCGGCCGGGTCGAGGGGAAGGCGGTTTCCCTGAACATCGGCGAGGGTCACTGCACGGGTATTCAGCTCGGTCGTTTGGCTGCGGATCTGAAACCACATCAACGTCACCCCATTGTCGAGTTGAAGCGAGAACCAGTCCCACCCCTGCTGCCCGGGCTCCAGATAGCTGCTGCCCCATTCGTGGTCGAACCAGGCCTGTCCCTCTACGGCTATCTCCATTGCTTCTGCCGTGCTAAGAAGACCGTGCACCTGCAGGTTGGGGTAGGAATAGTAATGGGAGGCGGTGTTGGGACCTTTGGGGCTGAAACCTCGGTCCCCCTGCAACAGGGGAGGGGTCGTGGCCCTTAGCTCGAGATCCAGCCCCAGCGACTGCTGAGGGGCCTGTGCGACCAGGCGCAAAGGGAGCCAGTCCGGTGGGTCAACGGACTCCATTCGCCAGCTTTTGACCCATACCCTGGGCGGGTCCATAGCGTATCCGGCCAGATCGGGACCGCTGCGGCTGATGATCTCCTCGCTGAAGTGCTTCTCCTGTTGAAAGTCGCTTAACGCCAGATGCCCCATATAAACCTGGGGGGAGGACCAGCCGCTTATTGCAGTCGTGGTGGGCCTCAACGCGTGCCTGAAGAGCGTCAGTTGAAAACCATAACGAAACTCCGTTGCCCCCTGGGGGCGCAGGTGGCCGGTGACGTACCACCATTCACTCCGGTATTCGGGGTGTCCCAAATGGTCGAGAGGAAACTCAAAGGGGCGTGGCGCCTTAACCTGGGGAAACCCGGCCTCTCTGCCCGAGTCACCCAGAAGGGCACGAAGGGTAGTCTCCGACTGTTTCCGCTCCGCCTCACCAGCAGGTTTCGTGGCGTTGTGCTGGATCGAAAGTCCTGCCCCAACCAGTGTGGCGATTATCAGGATGAGCGCCCACAACAGGGGAGGAGATACGGGGCCCTTCATTCGTCCTCCTGGGTAGCGCCGAGGGGGCGGGTAACACGCCAGGCCGGATAGAGGCTGGCCAGCAGTGCGGCAGTGCCGGCAAGTGCTATCGGTTGGAGCCAGAGCGCACTGTGCTGGGTCAGGTATAGATTCCAGCCAAAGGCTTTGAGGTTGATTGCCTTGAGTAGCATCCAGGCCAGGGCCTCACCACAGGGAATGGCAAGCAGTCCGGCACAAAAGCCGATAATCGCCCCTTCGCTGAGTAACAGACCTGCCCGTTCGCCGGCACTCAGTCCCAGCTGGTGAAACGCCCGCAGATGGTGCCGTCGCTCCAGCAAAATGGCCAGTAGTGAGGCGAAAAGCCCCATAAAAGCCACCACCACGGCCAATAGCTGAAGCGCAGAAGTGATGGCAAAGGTCTGGTCAAATACCGCGAGGGAGCGGGACCTGAGAGCGCTTTGGTTGATGATGTCCACGTCATTTTTCCAGCGCTTGGGGATTTTCTGGTAAAGCGATTGACTGTCCAGGGTCGTGTATAGACCCAGTGCGCTGGCGGGGGTCTTGGAGTAGTAGCGCTCATAGAGGCGGTTGCTGACCAGAAGGCGTCCCTGTTCGCTGCCGTAGTCCTGAAAGATGGCGATCACTTCCAGCTCCATGGGGTGCCCGTGCAGCCTGACCTTGAGGCGCTCACCCACACCGAGTTGCAGGTGGTAGGCCAGGGGCTCGCTGATCAGGGTGGTTGCCCGGGTCTCCAGTTGGGGCCAGGGGGAGAGCCCATTGTCTTCCAGCAGTCGATAACCCGTCTGGGCCGGTGGCGGGAAGTTGCCTACGATAAGCTCCACTTTACGGTCCCTCACCCAGGCGCTCTCAAAAGCCACTTCGGAGATCTCATCCATGTCTGGCATCGCCTTTAGTTCGCTGAGCAGGGCGGGGGGGATGGAGGGGCGTAGCCTTTCGGGTCCGGCGCTCATGCGCAGGTAGAGGGGAGCGTTTAAGCGCTGCTCCAGCCACTGTTCGACGGAATCCCTAAAGCTGTGGATCATTAACTGCATGCCAAAACTGGTGGCCACAGCGACCATAAGGGCGCTGAGGGCAACCCGGGTTCTGCTCAGGTTGCCTAAGGTTTCACGCAGAATAAGCAGCCCCTGCCAGCCCCAGGTTTGAACGCGCCCCGCCCATAAAGCTTCTGCGCCAATTAGCAGACCGCGCACTAGAAGGGGCGCCAGTAGTGCGGATCCCAGCAATAAGGAGGTGATCGCTCCATAGCTGACCAGCATCGGGGTCCCCGGGAGCATTAACAGAAGTAGCGCCACCAGCAATAGGCACAGTGCGGCCGGCAACTGCCAGTGTGGAAGCTTGTTATCGTCTGGGTGGGCAGCAACAGCCCCCCCAAAGGGGCGAGGGCTGGCCCCGGGACTGCTGAGGAACGGGATAAGGCAGGCGCCAAAGCTGGCGCCGCATCCAATTCCCAGGGCAAGGGGAAGGTTGCCCCCCACCAGTGAAATGCTGGTATCGCTGGCCATCAGGCCGCTGTCCATCAGGGCGCCCAACTGCAGGGCTAACAACCAGCCCAGGGGTACGGCAAAGACGGAGGCAGTGGCAGAGAGCAGCGCGTATTCTACGACTAGGTAGTGGCTGATTTCGCGGTTGCTAACCCCCAGCGCTCGCAGCTGCGCGAGCAGGGGCTGGCGTTGCAGAAAACCAAAGTGGCTGCTGTTGTAAACGAGGAAAAGCCCCATCAGCAGCGCCATAGCGCTGAGTGCATTGAGGCTCAACTCAAAGGCGTTTCTCATCTGCAGCAGCTGTTGGGTTTGGTCCGCGAGGCTGGCCAGGTTGAGGTCGGCAGGAAGCAGGGCTCTAAGGGCCTGCTGCTCCTTAGGGCCCAATTTTAACCATACCTGGCTGAGCTCGGGTGTTTCTTTGAAAATCTCCATGGCCGGGCCAATATCCATGATCGCCAGCGGTGCGGAGCTGGCATCGCCACCTTGCGAGGGGGGGAGGGTGCCCAGTAAGCGTAACCTGTGTTCGCCCCGCGGGCCCAATAGTACGCGCTCTTGGGAGGAAGACCACTGAAGAGCGCGAGCGGCATTCGCACTCAGGTAGAGACCGTTAGGGTAGCGGATCAGCTCCTGGCTACGGATACCCTCCCCTGAGGGTTGTCCAACCGGCAGTGAGAAGCCCGACAGGCTGAAGGGGTCTATGCCCCACAGCTCGATCCGTTGGCCGGTGGCGGGATCGCTCAGGGGGACGCTCAAAATAGGCATTGCCCTGACCCCGGGTACCTCCCTGAGCAGGCGGCGATAAAAACCCTCAAGGGTGACCGGGTCGCCCTCCAGAAGATGGGTGGCGCCCGGGTAAAGCGCTTGCTGGGTTTGAATAATGCTGCGCCTGGCGCTGTCGTTGAGCAATTCGACAGCAATGATGGTGGCAACACCGACCGCGATGCCGACCCACATCAATAACAGCTGCCAGGGGTGGTTGCGGTAGTGCCCGATCATGGCTTTAAGGGGCAGGGGGAGTTTCATGGCAGCGGGACCAGGTGCCCGTCGTGCAGCCGATAGCTCGCGTCTACTTGCGTCTGGAGGGCCTCGTTATGGCTGACCACCATCAGTGTTTGTCCAAGAGCCCGGACCTGTTCAAACATCAGGTCAACCACCTTGCGGGCGGTTACGTTGTCCAGGCTTCCGGTCGGCTCATCAGCCAATATCAAGGAGGGGGAGTGTACCAGCGCCCTGCAGATCGCGACGCGTTGTTGCTCGCCGCCGGACAGGGAGGCGGGCATGCGCTGTGCCGCTTCAAGGAGCCCAACCCGTTCGAGCAGCTGGAAGGGGCGCTCTTCCACCCCCTGTATGTTGTTAAGCTGCAGCGGTAGGCGCAGGTTTTCCTCAACGGTCAGGGTTGGGATCAAATTGTAATGCTGGTAAATGAAACCGATATGGCGCCTTCGCATCCGGGTTCGCTCGGCGTCGTTCATGCTGTGAAGTGGGTGGCCGGCAATCTCTATCTGACCACTGTCCGGTGTCAGCATGCCGGCCAACAGGTTGAGCAGGGTGGATTTTCCCGAGCCACTCTCCCCCAGTAGGAGCACCACTTCGCCTTGTGCCACCTGGAGGTTGATATCCTGCAACAGGGGGTGCTCGAAGCCTTTACAGAGCTGGTGGGTTGTCAGGATCACTGGCGGAACTCATTAATGGGGGCAGGGCTCTCTTTCATGGGGCTCCGTTGCGTTTTTGCTGCTCGCCTTAATATAGTGTAGAAATGGGAGGCTTAAGTGAAGCGAGATCAGGTGGGTCGTCTATGGGTGTGAAGTGGTTGTCGGTTGGTGCTCTGTTGTTGGCGTTTGTGGCGGGGGCCGCTGTGGCGGAGGCAACCTCGCTTACCCAGGGCAGTCTCTATATTGGCCGTACCGACAGTGCCAACCAAGTGTGGGTTGGAAAGCGGCGTATACGGGTCTCCGACAACGGCACCTTTGTGATGGGGTTCGACCGGGATGCGCCGCTTCAGCAGCATTACCGGCTGGTGTTTCCCGATGGTCGAGAAGAGCTGAAAACCCTGGAGCTGGCACCTCGGGAGTATCGGATTCAGCGGATCGAAGGGATAGCGAAACGGATTATGCAACCGAACTCGGAGGATTTGGTGCGAATTCGTGCAGAAAATGCGCGGGTGCGCTCTGCGCGCAAACAGGACCTGGCCCACCAGTTTTTCGCCAAACCCTTCATTTGGCCCCTGACCGGACCCATATCGGGCGTCTATGGTAGCCAGCGCTTCTATAATGGTGAGCCGCGTCGTCCCCATTACGGGGTTGATGTAGCAGCGCCAACCGGAACTCGGGTGGTGGCACCGGCTGACGCGGTCATCACTTTTGCCGAGCCGGACCTGTTTTTTTCCGGAGGGACGCTCATCATGGACCACGGCCACGGTGTTTCCTCCAGTTTTCTTCACCTGAGCCGACTTCTCGTCAAGGCAGGGGAGCGGGTGAAACAGGGCCAGGTGGTGGCCGAGGTGGGTGCAACGGGGCGGGTTACCGGCCCCCACCTGGATTGGCGAATGAACTGGTTCGAACAGCGCATTGACCCAACCCTGCTGGTGCCACCCATGTCTGAAGTGATCGCTCAGGAACGGGTTGAGAGATAGAGTCCGGCAAAGGTTAGAGCACCTCCCACCGCGTGGTAGAGGAACAGCTGCTCCCCGAGCAGCGGTATCGCGAGCAAAATGGTGAAGATCGGGATCAGGTAACTGAACAGGGTGGGCACCGTAGAGCCGAGGGTTTTCACTCCATTGTTCCAGCACAGGTAGGCAACGATGGAGGGCAGGACGGCCACGTAAGCAAAGACCCATAGCTCATCGAGGCTGGCGGTGTAGTTGCTGGTTAGGCTCTCCCAATAGTAGAAGGGGGCAATAACGGGCGTTCCCATGAGGATGAGCGTCAGCAGCAGGGTCGCGGGGGGAAGGGGAGGGGAAAACTTTTTCAGCAAGATGGAGTAGAGCGCCCAGCAGACCGTTGCCAGAGTCATCACCAGGTCGCCTGCCTGGAATTCCAGGCCTGCCAGCCGTTGCCACCGGGCTTCGCTGATCAGGATCAACAAACCCACCAGGGACAGCAGTACTCCCGACACCTGTTTGAGACGCGGGCGCTCCCCCAGTATCCAGTAAGCAAATGCGATCGCGGCGATCGGCATGGCGGTGGTGATCAGGGTGATGTTGATGGCAGTTGATTTTTGAACAGCGATGTAGAGAAAACTGTTGTAGCAGGTGATGCTCAGTATCGAGAGCAGCAGCAGTTTCCAAAAGTACTGGCGTACGACGGCGCGGTGTTGCCACAGCTGTAGGCCGGCGATTGGCAGCAGAATGATCAGGGCCAGGCTCCAGCGTCCCATGGAGAGGGTCATCGGAGGAATGGATCCGGCGGTATATTTTCCCACCAGGGCATTACCGGCCCAGGACAGGGTTGCGATAATGAGGCCCGTATAAGCGACCAGGCGTAAGCGCTGCGGTGAGTCCATTCTATTCTCTCAGAACCGTAAATACGGTATTAATGGCAACGCTGTCGATCGCCTTTGAATGCTTGGGGCGGCATTGCAAATGCCCGCTGAATCTGTAAGATTGCCAACTTCGCTCCTATAGTTCAACAGGATAGAACAGTCGCCTCCTAAGCGATCGATCGGGGTTCGAGTCCCTGTGGGAGCGCCATGTTTACCTTTACTCCAGCGGATCCATAATGACACTCTGTTTGCAGTGCTTGTCGATATTGGAGTGTTCGCTTTCTCCATGAGAATCTCGGTCATTATCCCAGCCCTTAATGAGGCCCTCTCCATTGCTGCCAGCCTGAATGCCCTGCAGCCACTTCGGGCCAGGGGGCATGAGGTTATTCTGGTGGATGGCGGCAGCCATGATGAAACTCCCTCATTGGCGGAGGATCTGGTGGATCGACTTCTATACGCAGAGTCTGGCAGGGCTAAGCAGATGATGGCTGGCGCGGCTGCCGCAGAGGGGGATCTGCTGCTGTTCCTTCACGCCGATACCCGGCTTCCGGACGCGGCAGACCGGCTGCTGGGCGAAGCCTGTGAAAAAGGGGATTGGGGGCGATTCGACCTGCGCCTGAGCGGGGGGCACTGGTTGTTTCCGATTATTGCCTGGTTTATCAACAAGCGATCTCGTTTGACCGGTATAGCGACCGGGGACCAGGCCATTTTCGTGCGCCCTTCGCTGTTCTGGTCCGCGGGCGGTTTCGCCGATATTCCCTTGATGGAAGATATTGAGATTAGCCGTCGACTAAAAAAGCGAGGTGCTCCGGTCTGTATCAATACACCATTGGTGACATCGAGCCGCCGCTGGGAGTCCAGGGGCGTTTTCAGGACGGTAGCACTCATGTGGAAGTTGAGGTTTTTGTATTTTCTGGGTGTTTCTCCCGAGATCCTTGCTGACCAATATCGTCGTCAGGAGTAGGTTGCCATGAGCCTTTCTAAAGCGATACTGCTGTTTGCCAAACCACCGGTCAGCGGGAGGGTAAAAACCCGCTTGATCCCGAGCCTTGGTGTGGAGGTGGCGACCCAGGTGCATGCCGAGCTGCTGCTTCACTGTGCCAGCACCCTGGCGCAGTGCCCTGGGGTTGAGCGACAGTTGTGGGCGGGTTTCGACCCGCAGAACCCGGCCTTTCAGGAACCGGTGTTTAAGGGTTGGAAACGATATCTGCAGGTTGATGGGGATCTGGGGGATCGCATGGCTGCGGCAACCGCTGTGGCGTTGTCCCACGCTCAACGGGCTGTGGTGGTCGGCAGCGATTGCCCGGCGATGACTCCGGCCTATATTGAAGCTGCCTTCGAGGCCCTTGAGCATCATCCCGTGGTGCTCGGGCCCGCTGAGGATGGTGGTTATGTTCTGGTCGGCACTCGTGAGCGGGTTCCTGAGCTGTTTCAGGGTATTGATTGGGGCAGTGACAGGGTTTTGCAGCAGAGCCGGGAGCGGTTAAGGAAAGAAGGGGTAGGCTGGGTTGAGCTTGAGACTCTATGGGATGTAGATCGCCCGGAGGATTTCAGGCGCTGGCGCGGCCGCTAGCGGATGAATCCCCTGGTGCAAGAAGAGGCTGCCGCTATGCGGCGCCGTGACGAGAGTCCCGCTGAAGCTGGTTAACGAAGCGGTCTATATAACGCTCGTTGAGGCCGCTCAGGTTGCAATACTCTATACCCACCTGCACCTCGTCGACCTCCTCCCGGATCAATACGTTACGAACGGTGGCCATGGTGTCGATCTCTGCACTGCCAGGTATCTGGAATTTGAGCGAACTAAAGCCGGATCCGTTGCGCAGTGGGAGAGATTCCAGTTCGGCTTTGTTGATGACTAAACGACAGCCGGTTGCGGATATATCGACCAGCCGCGCCCTTAACGGGTTTGGTAGCTCCTCATCCTGCAGGACTGCCTTGATGTGGGTGCTGTAGGGGATGCGCGCTCGAAACGCATCGCGGCGCTGCATATAGCGCACCTTCTGGGGAAGCTTTATACGATAGCCTTGGCGGCCGTCCTTGTCCTGACTTAGCCGCTCCAACACGTTGTCATCAAATCTGAGCTGTACACCGGAAACACTGCCGATGACGTGGAATTTCTCGTGATTTCTCATCAAGCTGTCCCCTGGAGTAGGGGCCAGGGAGTCAAGCTCAATTTCACCCCGATCCAGGTCAATCTCCACAAACAGGGATCGGTAACCTTGCTCTTTGGCAGGGAAGTAGACCGTTACCGCCTCTTGATGGTCACTCGATGCCTTCAGGTAGCTGGCAATCTCTCTGGGGTTGGTGAGCAGGCGATAATCGTCTTTGGAGTCCATGTTGAGCGCTAACCTTATGGGTTCCCTGACCTGCTCCGCAGGAGGGCTTATCAAGCTTTGGTAATACTGCGGTGTTCGTTCGCCCGGGTCGCTGACCCGTCCTCTCCATAGAGGCTAACAGATTTTGCGGCAGAACCTCTATAGATTGTGAGCAGTCTGTCAACCGCTGTGCGAGTGTGTTGCAATACCTTGGCATTGACCAGATTGAGCTCTTTGCAGCTTTCCAGTCCTTCCTCCAGCTCCGACCAGAGTTCGGACAGCTCCTCGCTTTGTTCGGGGGACAGCGTTGCTATGTAGCGCTTCATTCCCTCACGGTTGTGCTCAAAGCCCTGCTCAGCGAGCAGCTGAGTGCGCTTTGAGGCGCTCTCATTAAGTAGGTTGATAAGGCTGTTTTTACTACCGAGAAGAGACTCGAGGGACTCAGCATCACGCTCTTCCAGCGCTTTTCGCTCTTGGGTTAGCAGGTTGTGAAGGGCGGTGACGGTTTTACTATCGTGCAGACAAAGGTCGAGGATGGTGCGCTGCGGCATAACTTCTCCGTCAGAGTTTGTTGAGCTGAGCCTCCATGGCAAAGAGGTTGTCAGCAAGTTTACGGGCATCTACCTGGTAGGAGCCCTCGGCAATTGCTTTTTTGATGCGAGCCACCTTGTCCTGGTCGATCTCGGGCTGGCTGGAGAGCTTGTCCTCAATCTGGCGCAGGTTCTTGCCTTCAGAGCTCAGATTGACTGAGTCTGTTCGAGCCGTGACGGGCTTTGCAACACTATTTTGCCCCTCTTTGCTGTCGGTGCCTATAGCGTCGCCCTGGCGATCACGACTTTCGCTGCTGCGGGCGCCTGCTGGATTGAGCAGATTGTTGTTTATGTTGATGGCCATGGTGGCATCCTCAGAACCTTTTAATTACCGTCACACCAGTTAGCGGCATCCGTGGCAAAAACTTTAGCACTTTTTTAATTTATTTGTCTCGACCCTGCCGGGTGGCCCCTTTTTGGTAAGAGTCCTTAATAAACAGTATGTTAGCAGTAGTTTTCGGGCTGTGTCATTAAATTACTATCTCAACCCGTTTGGGGCCAGTTACCGTTGCCCGGATGATTTTTTCAGAACTGTTGTTTTTTACCCTGATCTGTTCGTTGGCTTCACCGTCCGACAGTGCTGTCCCCATCATTCTTACGGTAAGGCCGTTACCCCTGGCTTCGATGGTGACGGTATCCCCTTTCTCAATGAGCTGTTGTGCCTGTAACAGCGAGGGTGAAAGGGGTTGTCCCGGCCTGATGGTCCGTTTCGCCTGCATGTGGGTAAGGCTATCAAGGGCAGTAAAGTAGCCAGAGCGGAGTTCTGTTACGTCGTGCTCTTCAAGCAGCAGGTCTTCCGGGTTAACGGATTCCCGCTTGTTGATCAAGCGGTTAGCGGTGATCACCTGCCGGAATACTTTGACGGTTGCGCTTAGATAGATCCCCCAGGGCTGCTCCCCGCGACACTCGACACGAACCGTTTGGCGTCCTGCTCGGTGGTGGCGGGAGTCTTCGATCAGTGTGGTGGGCTCAGAGCATCTTGGGAGCTGCAGGCGAGGATCCAGCGGATTGATCTCGACCTCTATGCGGCTAAGGGAGTCCCCCCTCTGGCGCTGGGTTGCCTGTTCCAATAGATAACTCTTCACGCGCACTTGAATCTGCTTGAGATCGGCGCTATTCGGTGCCAGCTCCTGTGCGCCGGATAAAGGTGCAAAGAGGGCGGCGGCGAAAAGAGTCAAGTAGGAACGAAGTCTGGGTCTCATTAAAGGGCCTATGGCTGTTCTCTCATCGGGTATCGGGCTGCCGGGATCGTGACCGACAAAATTCTGGCATATTGCCAACTTATGGTTAAAGGCAGCAAAAGTTATGCCGATACTTTGGGGGAGGGCCCCCGGCCGCTTTGGGTTGGGGGAGCAAACTCGGAGTGATGGTTGTTGTTATCTGGCTCGGCGAGCGGCTATAGTCTATTAACACGTACAGCTTAGTGACCGATCCGGGTGGACTGATTCGCACGGGATTACAGTTTAGATAGTGGAGATCTCCATGGCAGGAGTGTTGGATAGTGTCAACCAGCGGACGCAGCTGGTTGGTGAGAATAGACTCGAATTGCTGCTGTTTCGCCTAAATGGCAAGCAGTTGTATGGCATCAACGTCTTTAAGGTCAAGGAGGTACTTCAGTGCCCCCAGCTGACCATGTTGCCGAAAAGCAGTCCGGTGGTCAGGGGGGTTGCCAATATCCGGGGGGGAACCATCCCTATTCTCGATATGAACATGGCGACAGGCAAGGGGCCTCTTGAGGACCTGAGCAATGCTTTTGTGATTATCACCGAATACAATATGAAGGTGCAGGGCTTCCTGGTGCAGATGGTTGACCGCATCGTTAACATGAATTGGGCTGATATACATCCGCCCCCCCGTGGCACCGGGATGGACCATTACCTGACGGCGGTAACTCGGGTGGATGACCAGCTGGTCGAGATCATCGATGTGGAAAAAATCCTTGCTGAAGTGGCTCCCCAGAGCGACGAGGTAAGCCCTGACCTGATTACCGATGAGGTGACGACCCATGCGTTGTCCCAGAAGGTTCTGGTAGCTGATGACTCTGCCGTGGCGCGTAAGCAGGTTCAGCGCTGCCTGGAGAATATCGGCGTCGAAGTGGTGGTTAAAAATGATGGCCGCCAGGCGCTGGAGTATCTCAAGGAGCTGGTGGCCGATGGAAGTGATATCAATAGCCATCTGCTGATGATGATTTCTGATATTGAGATGCCCGAAATGGATGGGTACACTCTCACCACCGAAGTCAGGGCGGACCCGTGCCTGGCAGGTCTTTATATCGTACTTCATACCTCGTTAAGTGGCGTTTTCAACAAGGCCATGGTGGAGAAGGTGGGGGCGAACGATTTTATTGCCAAATTTAACCCGGATGATCTCGCAGGTAGTGTGATCAAGCGTTTTCAGATCGAAACCCAGTAGCGCCTGCGGGTTATTTAAAGGAGTAGTAGGTTGGCCGATATCGGACTAACTCAAGGCCGCGCCAGTGCTTCGGCGACAGGTGATTTCGAGGTGTTCAGCGAGTTCCTCGAGAAGGCCTGCGGTATTGTGCTGGGTAAAAACAAGGAGTATCTGGTCAAGAGTCGGCTACGTAAAATCCTTGCCAACCATCAAATTGGTTCGCTCAGTGAATTGGTAAAGCGCATCAATGCCCAGCCTCGGGGCGGGTTGAGGAGTGAGGTGGTCGATGCCATGACCACCAACGAGACCCTCTGGTTTCGTGATAGCTACCCCTTCGAGGTGCTTAAAACACGTATCTTACCCGACCTTGCAAAGCGCTATCCCGGCCAGCGCCTGAGGATCTGGTCCGCCGCATGCTCATCAGGGCAGGAACCCTACTCCCAAAGCATTATTATCGATGAGTTCGAGCGGACCAGCCTCGGCCAGCTTCGTGGTGGCGTGCAGATTGTTGCGACGGACCTGTCGAGCAAAGTGCTGGGGGAGGCCAAGCTGGGCGAGTACGACTCCCTTGCGCTGGGGCGTGGGCTGTCGGATGAGCGCCTGGAAAAATACTTTACCCCTCTTGATGGCCGGCGGTGGCAGGTCAAACCAGCGATCAAGCAGCGTATCGACTTCAGGGCGATCAACCTGCAGGACAGCTATGTCACCCTGGGTAAGTTCGACGTTGTTTTTTGCCGGAATGTCCTGATCTATTTTTCGGCGGATTTCAAACGCGACATACTTACCCGTATTCACGCTACCCTCAAGCCGGGAGGCTATCTGTTCCTGGGCGCGTCGGAGGCGCTCAATGGACTTTCCCACCTTTATGAGATGGTGCAGTGCCGTCCCGGTATCATGTATATCGCTAAATAGCGCTTTGAGCGCGCCTTGCGCGCTCAGATCTCTTTCCCCCGTTTGTACCTGGCCTTAATCCCAAGACTTAATCTTTTAGCTTCTGCTTCTGCTTCTGCTTCTGCTTCTGCTTCTGCTTCTGCTTCTGCTTATTCTTCTGCTTTCACCGCGTTGTATTCGCATTTTTAACCTTAGGCGGCAAAGGGGCTCTCTATGTTTGCCGCCCGGTCGGAAGTGGTTTGCCGCTGCCGCGGTTTTAGAGATGATGTTTTTTTGTAACCCATTGAATAAAAACAATAAATTTAGTTGGCATGCTCGTTGCTATTGATTCTGTGTAGGCAATCAATCCAGTACGAGGTTCAGCATGGCAATCAGTTTTGACAAGGCATTAGGTATCCACCCGGCGGCGCTGCAGTTTCGTGCACAACGGGCCGAGGTGCTGGCCAATAATCTCGCCAATGCTGACACCCCCGGCTTCAAGGCTCGGGACATCGACTTTGCTTCAGTGATGAAGCAGCAACTTTCCACTCAGGGTAACGAGAGCGCAGTGGCCCTGGAGAAAACACACCCCGGCCATGTTTCAGGGTTTATCGATGAAGTGGAGGGGGGGGAGTTGCTGTATCGGATCGCCACTCAACCCTCCGTTGATGGAAACACCGTCGATACCCAGCGGGAGATTGCTGAATTTACCCAGAACAAGATCGCCTTTGACTCCAGCTTCACATTCCTGAATGCGAAGTTCAAAGGTCTGAGCACTGCCATTAGAGGTCAATAAACATGTCTTTGGCTAACGTCTTTACCATTGCGGGTTCCGGTATGAGTGCCCAGTCAATCCGCCTCAATGCGACCTCCAGCAATATTGCCAATGCGGAGACGGTCAGCAGCAGTATCGATGAGACCTACCGCGCCCGCTACCCGGTTTTCGCCCATGCACTGGACGAAGCAGGGCAGGAGGGCTCCCTGTTTGATGAGCAACCTTCTGAAGTCGGTGCGGGGGTACGTGTGATGGGTGTTGTAGAGAGCCAGCAGGAGCTGGAGGCGCGTTACGACCCTAACCACCCGATGGCGAATGATGAGGGTTATGTCTACTACCCCAACGTCAATGTGGTTGAACAGATGGCCGACATGATCTCGGCATCGCGTTCCTTCCAGACCAATGTGGATGTGCTGAACACCGCTAAAACCATGATGCAAAAAGTCCTCACACTGGGGCAGTAAGGAGAGCGTGATGAGCCTGAATAGTGTTACCAGCACATCGGTTATGGATCAGTACTCCATTGCCAACGCGCAGGAGAACCAGAAGAAGAATGATGAGCTGGGCAAGAACGAGTTTCTGGAGCTGCTGGTTGCTCAGATGAACAACCAGAACCCTCTGGAGCCCCAGGAGAATGGAGAGTTTATCGCCCAGCTTGCCCAGTTCAGTACTGTGGAAGGGGTGGAAAGCCTTAACAGCTCAATGCAGGACTTTGTGGCGGGTATGCAGTCCAGTCAGGCATTGCAGGCTTCCTCGCTGGTGGGTCGAACTGTGATGCTGGGGATGGAACAGACCCGGGTTGATACGGGGCGCGGTAGCGATGGCCTGGTGGTGCTGCCCGCCTCAACCCAGGACCTCACGGTGAATGTCTACAGTGCGAACGGAGACCTGGTCCGCCAGCTCCCCATGGGCTCGCAGGCCAAGGGCAATATCGAATTTGAGTGGGATGGCAAAGACAGTAGCGGCAATACTTTGCCGTCCGGAGAGTACCGCTTTGAAGCGATGGCTTTGATTGATGGCCAGTCACAGCAGGTTCCAACGGTGTTGCCAGCCCATGTTAACAGCATCACCCTGGGGGCCCAGGGAACCGGCGATGTGATCTTGAATCTGGATGGTCTGGGCTCGGTCCTGCTGTCCGACGTACAGATGATCAAAGAGTAATTCGCTCAGCGAGCGATCAGGAGAAAGAATCATGGCTTTTAATATCGGTTTGAGTGGAATTCGTGCCGCTGGCAATGAGCTGGAGGTGACCGGTAACAATATCGCCAACGCCAGCACCATCGGCTTTAAGTCCTCAAGGGCGGAGTTTGCCGATGTCTACGCGGCTTCTACACTGGGTACTTCCGCTAATGCCACCGGCAGCGGTGTGCTGTTGTCCAATATCGGCCAGCAATTTACCCAGGGCAGTATCAACTTCACCAGCAACAGCCTGGATATGGCCATCAACGGTGACGGCTTCTTTGTGCTGGATAACAACGGTGAGACAACCTACAGTCGGGCGGGCTACTTCGGCACCGATAAAGAGGGGTTTATTGTCAATAACTTCGGCAAAAACCTGCAAGGTTATGGCGCTGACGCTACCGGCCAGATACTGACCGGGGTACTGACGGATCTTCAGGTTGATACTACTAACCAGTCGCCTCAGGCAACCGGGACCGTGAACCAGACCGTCAACCTCAATTCCAGTGACCTGGTGCCACTGATCGCCCCGTTCGACCCTACCGATCCGGACACCTATAACTCCGCCACCTCGGTCAATGTTTATGACTCTTTGGGTAACTCTCACATTCAAACCCAGTATTTCGTCAAAACCGGAGCCAATACCTGGGATATGCACGTCCTGATCGACGGAAGGGATTTTGACGGCACCCTTCCCGATGGCACCCCGCCACCCGATAACCCGGCTGCTAACGTATTCACCCCTTTCACCCAGGCATTAACCTTTGATTCTGCCGGTCAGTTAACTGCTCCGGCCCCGGGTACCCCTGTGGTACTGGCTGGCTGGGAGCCCCGTGACAGCTCCGGCAGCCAGAACGGTGCGGCTTCTCCGAGTGGTTATAACCTCGATATGACAGGCAGTACCCAGTTCTCCAGCTCCTTTGCGGTCACCAGTGTTAACCAGGATGGTTTCAGTACCGGTCAGCTGGCAGGGCTTGAGGTCTCCGATGAGGGTGTCCTGTTTGCCCGTTACACCAACGGCCAGAGCCGGGTTCAGGGACAGGTGGTGTTTGCCAACTTCGCCAACACCGAGGGGCTGAGCCCCCTGGGCAAGACCGAGTGGGCGGAGTCGTTTGACTCCGGCAACCCGGTTGTCGGCACCCCCCGCTCAGGAACCCTGGGAGCGCTTCAGGCGGGGGCCCTGGAGTCATCCAACGTGGAGCTCTCCGATGAGCTGGTTAACCTGATTATTGCCCAGCGTAACTATCAGGCGAACGCCAAGACCATCGAGACCTCCGATGCGGTCACCCAGACCATTTTGAATATCTAAGGCTTGGCCGCGCCGATCAGGGCTTTACAGAAGTAGAGTCCTGATCGGTGCCCTTTACCGGTTCGTCGGTAGAGGGACCAAAGCCTTTACCCTGCCTCTAGTAATGCTTTTATGGCGGTAAATCCTTGCCGCACCCACCGTTCTAACGGCCTTTTCAGGCCCCTCATTGCTTTCCGTCTAAAAATAAAAATAACTGTATATCAATAAGATAGGTGTTTTTTTCTGTTGGTATAAAAAGTGGGCACACCCCTTGCTTTGATAGTCTGTAAGAGAACCGAGCAGCAAGCAATTGCCGCTCCCAAGGGGATAAAGCCTAATGGACAGAGCACTATTCATATCGATGAGCGGCGCCAAGCAGAACATGCTGGGCCAGACCATCCACGCCAATAACCTGGCCAATGCCACCACCACAGGCTTCAAGGGCGACTTTGAACAGGCCCGCTCGATGCCTGTGTGGGGGGAAACCTATCCTACGCGCGCCTATGCCATGACGGAAAATCCGGGCACCAACCAGGCTTCCGGTACCCTGATTCAGACCGGACAGGATCTGGATGTGGCGGTGCGGGGCGATGGCTGGATCGCCGCCCAGAACGGGGCGGGCGAAACCGTCTATACCCGAACCGGCAACCTGCGTGTCGACTCTGATGGGGCGCTCAGGAATTCAGAAGGTTTGGCGATCATGGGCAATGGTGGCCCCATCGTACTGCCGGAATTTGACAAGCTGGACATCGCTCCCGATGGAACCATCACCATTCGTGGGGTGGGGGAGAACCCCAATGCGCTGGCGGAGGTGGACCGTATTCTGTTGGTTAACCCGGATAAGAGCCGGTTGGAAAAAGGTAGTGACGGCTTTTTCCGGGTCAAGGGTGAGGAGGGGGTAGCTCCCGATGCCGCCGTTACCCTTGAGCCGGGATTTCTGGAGGGCAGCAATGTGAACGCCGTCTCCGAGATGATCTCCATGCTGAGTCTCTCCAAGCAGTTCCAGGTCCAGGTCAAGATGATGAGTACCGCGGAAGAGAATCAGAAATCGGTGGAACGGCTTTTGCAGAACTAGCCAGTGTCTGCATAACTGACGGACTTTTGACATAAACGCAAACGCTCTCGTTTGCAGACAAGATGTGATGCGGGAACGGAGTTCTCGCGGGGAGAAGAGAAAATGCAACCGGCACTTTGGGTAAGTAAAACAGGGTTAAGCGCGCAAGATATGCAGCTGACCACCATTTCCAACAACCTGGCCAACGTCAGCACGGTCGGCTTCAAAAAAGATCGCGCCGAATTTGAGGATCTGCTTTACCAGGTTCAGCGCCAGCCCGGCGGGCAGTCCTCGCAGGACACCACCCTGCCATCCGGCCTGCAGCTGGGTACAGGGGTACGGGTTGCCGGTACCCAGAAGATCTTTACCGCCGGTAGCCTGCAGACAACGGACCAGCCGCTGGACTTGGCGATTAATGGTCGAGGGTTTTTCCAGATACTGACCCCCGACGGCACTATTGCCTATACCCGTAATGGCCAGTTCCACCTGAATGAGGATGGCGATGTGGTGAATGTGAACGGCCACCCGCTGGAGCCCGGTATCACGGTTCCGGAGGATGCCCTGACGTTCACCGTAGGTGAGGATGGCACGGTGACGGTCACCACCCCGGGTAACCCCGCTCCCCAGGACCTGGGGCAGATTCAGGTGGTGGACTTTATCAACCCCGGTGGCTTGCAGGCGATCGGCAATAACCTGTTTCTGGAGACAGGTTCCAGCGGTGCGCCCCGTGAAGGCGTTCCCGGAGAAGATGGTTTGGGGCGCTTGCAGCAGAACACGCTGGAAAACTCCAATGTGAACGTGGTGGAGGAGCTGGTCAATATGATCACTACCCAGCGCGCCTACGAGATGAATTCGAAGGTCATTTCAACGGCAGACAGCATGCTGCAGTTTGTGACCCAGAACCTGTAATAGTTTGAGTGAGGAAATGTCAGCAATGAAAATCAGGATCCTTGCCGCGATGGGGCTGTTATTGCTGGGGGGCTGTATGACTCCCCCCCCCAAGCCGAATGATCCTGCGTTCGCGCCGACCTATCCCGCCCGCCCGGTGGCCGCCGAATTTAATGGCGGCTCCCTCTACCAAAGCGGCTTCGGCGTCTCCTTATACGATGATCGCAAGGCCTACCGGGTGGGTGACATCATTACCGTTCAGCTGCAGGAGTCAACCCAGGCCAAGAAAGATGCCGATACCGATTTCAGTAAGGACAGTACCGCATCGATCAGCGAGCCCACCGCGTTTGGCAAAACCTTCAAGGATGTGTTTGGTTTTGATGTGGCGGCGACCCTGGACGCCAGCCGAGCCCATGAGGGTGAAGCCTCCAGCAGCCAGAGCAACAGCCTGGCCGGTAACATTACGGTGACGGTATCCGAGGTACTGCCCAATGGCTTGCTGAAGATTCGCGGTGAAAAGTGGTTAACTCTCAATCAGGGGGATGAGTACATCCGTGTGACGGGGCTGGTTCGGCCCGATGATATCGACACCGACAACATGGTCTCCTCGCAGAAGGTTGCGGACGCCCGTATCAGCTACGCCGGAACCGGCAGCCTTGCGGACTCCAACGAAGCGGGTTGGTTATCCAAACTGTTCAACAGCCCGATGTTCCCCTTCTAGGGCGGAGTGATAACGATGAAACAGCTAACGCGCATCCTTATGTTGGTTTTTCTGGCGCTAACCAGCGGCCTCGCCAGCGCCGAGCGGATCAAGGATATCGCTTCGGTGGCGGGGGTGCGGAGCAACCAGCTGGTGGGCTACGGCCTGGTGATGGGCCTGGACGGTAGTGGTGACAAGACCAGCCAGACACCTTTCACAGTCCAGACCTTCAAAAATATGCTGGCCCAGTTTGGTATCAAGATGCCGCCGGGCAGTAACCCCAAGCTAAAGAACGTGGCCGCGGTATCGGTGCACGCTGAGCTGCCTCCCTTTGCCAAACCGGGTCAAAAAATCGACGTCACCGTCTCTGCGCTGGGTAACGCAAAAAGCCTGCGCGGAGGTTCGCTGCTGATGACCGAGCTGAAAGGTATCGATGGCCAGGTCTACGCCATTGCCCAGGGCAATCTGGTCGTGGGGGGGCTGGGGGTGGCGGGAGCCGACGGTTCCAAAGTAACGATTAATGTGCCCACCGCCGGGCGCATACCCAACGGTGCGCTGGTGGAGCGCAGCGTTCCCTCCTCCTTTGCGCGGGGGAATTCGCTGGTGTTTAACCTCAAGCGCTATGACTTCACCACCGCCAAGCGGGTGAGCGAAGCGATTAACCAGCTGATGGGGCCGGGGGTTGCAAAGGCGCTGGATGGTGGTTCGGTTGAAGTAGCGGCACCTCGCGACACCGCGCAGCGGGTGACCTACATGTCTGTGTTGGAGAACATTGAGATCCTGCCGGGTGAAGCACCCGCCAAAGTGATCATCAACTCACGCACCGGCACCATTGTGATCGGCCAGAATGTCCGGGTATCGCCCGCCGCCGTCACCCACGGCAGCATGGTGGTCTCCATTACCGAGGAGGCCCAGGTGAGCCAGCCCAATGCGTTCGGCGCGGGGGAGACGGTGGTGACTCCCCAGAGCAATATTGACGTGCAGCAGGAGAACAACAAGATGTTCCTGTTCCAGCCCGGGGTGACCCTGGCGGAAATCGTGCAGGCGGTTAACCAGGTGGGGGCTGCACCCGGTGATTTGATGGCCATCCTGGAGGCCCTTAAAGAGGCCGGCGCCCTGCGTGCCGAGCTGGTGGTGATCTGATATGAATCGCACCGATCTTTCACTGTCCCACCCTACCTACCGCGCCTCGGCGGGTGGGCAGGTCTATACCGACCTCAACAGCTTGCAAAATCTCAAGCAGGGAGGGGAGGGGGATTCCCCGGAGGCGCTGAGAAAGGTCGCCCAGCAATTTGAGTCGCTCTTTATCAGCATGATGCTGAAAAGCATGCGCGATGCCAATGCCGTGTTTGAGGAGGGTAACCCCTTCAATAGCAGCGAAAGCAAGATGTACCGCGACATGCTGGATAGCCAGATGGCCGTCAGCCTGGCGGAAAGCGGCGGCATGGGACTGGCCGAGGTCCTGATGCGCCAGCTCGATAAAAGCCCGGCCGCGCGCGTGGATGGCGGCCGTGACCGTTTTGGCCCCAGCGAGCCTCAGCTCGATGAGGTGCAGGTGCGAAAGGTAATGGAGAAGGTGGGGATTCGGGCGCCGGCTGAGACGGCCGATGTCGATCGCTCGGCCAAGGCTCCGCAATCAGTGCCCCAGGGGCAAAAGGTTGCCGCCATGGAGAGGGATGAACCGATCGCTTCTCCGCTGGACTTTATTCGCAAGATGATGCCCTACGCCCGTGAGGTCGCTGATAAGTTGGGCATCTCCCCGAAAATTCTGGTCGCCCAGTCGGCACTGGAGACCGGTTGGGGGCAGAAGATGATCCAGGGCGATAAGGGCAACAGCTTTAACCTCTTTGGCATCAAGGCGGATAGCCGCTGGTCGGGCGATAGCGCCCGGGTGACCACGACGGAATACCGGCAAGGGGTCGCACTTAAGGAACAGGCTGATTTCCGTGCCTACGACTCTTTCCAGCAGAGCTTCGAGGATTACCTGGCCTTTCTGCAGCAGAACGCGCGTTACCAGCAGGCGCTGGAGCACGGTGGCGATGCGGGCCAGTTTTTGCAGGGTTTACAGCGGGCCGGCTATGCAACGGATCCGGCATATGCCGACAAGATTTTGACCATTGCCAATAACGAGCTGTTTGACGAATGGAAGTAGGGTGCACTGCACCCCGGGTTGTGGTGGCGGATCGATAATTACCAATCGATCTAAATGATGACTCAACTCGGTGCTTATGGTGCCGATACAGAGTAGATGACGAGAGTGGTGAGATGGCTGATCTACTGAACATAGGATTGAGTGGCTTACGGGTAAGCCAGACCTCGTTGACCGTAACCGGTCATAACGTGGCGAACCTCAATACCCCCGGTTACTCCCGTCAGGAGGCGACCCAGGTGACGCGCGCTCCACTTTATGTGGGGGTGGGCTTTTTGGGTTCCGGTGTGGAAACCGACAGCATCCGTCGTATTACCAGCGATATTCTGGTCAGCCAGCTGCGGGAGAACACCTTTGTCAGTGCGGAGCAGGAGGCGTTCCGGGAGCAGATTGAGCAACTCGACTCCCTGCTCGCCAACACCACCACCGGCCTCACGCCGGCGATCACCAACTTTTTTAAAGCGATGCAGACCGGGGCGGAAGACCCCTCCAGCATCCCTTCTCGGCAGTTGATCCTGACCGAATCGGAAGGGATCGCCAGTCGCTTTAATACCATCAGTGATCGTCTTAACCAGCAAACCAGCCTGGTGAATCAGCAGACCCGCACGGTGACCGACCAGATCAACCGTTTGGCCAAAGCCGTGGGGGATTACAACGACGCCATCGCCAAAGCGGAGGTGAACAACACTCCGGCCAATGACCTCCACGATGCGCGGGAGGAAACCCTAAGAGAGCTGGCTGAGCTGATCGGTATTACCGTCACCCCGCAGGATGACAACACCATCAACGTCTTTGTCGGAACCGGCCAGCCGCTGATCGTGGGTGCCAAGGTCAATGCACTGGGGGTGGTGCCCAGCACTGATGATCCCGAGCGTCAGGAGGTTGCCGTTTCCGATGGCACCTCCAATCAGGTGGTGACCAATCTGCTCACCGGCGGCGAGCTCGGTGGACTGCTGCGTTACCGTGAAGAGGTGCTGGATCCCGCTTTCAACGAGATTGGGCGGCTGGCGCTGGTCTTTTCCGAGACCATCAACCAGCAGCTGTCGGAGGGGTTAGACCTGACCGGCAATTTTGGCGCGAACCTGTTTCGGGACATTAATGACCCCATCCTGATGCAGCAGCGGGTATTCCCCAGCAGTAACGGGGCCGGTAGTGCGCTGGAGGTGGAGATTACCAATGCGGGCCAGCTGACCCTGAGCGATTACCGCCTGGAGTTCAGCTCCGCCACCAACTACACATTGACCCGTCTTTCTGACGGCGTACAAAGTGCAGGCGTTATCCCTGCGGCTCCCTCGACGGCATCGGTGGTATCCCCCGATGGCTTCCAGATCAACCTGACCAACAACGGCTTTACCGCCGGTGAGCGCTTCTATGTTTCACCCACTCGTGAGGGGGCCGAGCATATCGAACGGGTACTGCAGGACCCGGAAGAACTGGCGTTTGCTGCTCCCCTGCGGGGAGATGCCGACCTCGCCAACCGGGGCAGCGGAGTGATCAGCCAGCCGGAAGTGGTGTCGCCTTTCAACTCGCCCGATGTGATCGCCAATCAGCCGTTTGATATTGTCTTTACCGATACCCAGAACTTCAGCTTCGTGGACAATAGCGGCAATGGGTTGACCATTACCGCGACCCCCAACCCGATCACCCCCGGACAGCCCAATGCGCTGACCATCGATGTGACCGATGGCGGCGGCAATACCTACCAGGTGACACTGGATATCAACGGCAGGCCGTTGGCCGGGGACCGCTTTACCATTGAGTTCAACCAGAACGGTACCTCCGACAACCGCAATGCCCTCAAGTTGGTGGACCTCGAAAATAAGCCCACTACGTTGGCCGGAGCGGGTGTCAACTACGCCGATGCTTATGGCGAGCTGGTGGAGAAAGTGGGAACCCGTACGGCCCAGTCGCGGGTTGACAGCCAGGCCGCGGCCACCATTTTGACCCAGTCGCAGAATGCGCGCGATAGCCTTTCCGGGGTAAACCTGGATGAAGAGGCGGCGAACCTGATTCGCTTTGAGAACGCCTACAATGCTTCTGCGCAAGTAATCTCAGTGGCTCGATCTATTTTTGATACCCTCATCAATACCTTCAGGTAGAGGATGAGTAACCCAGCAGGCAGGTGACAGTGATGCGTATCTCGACCGTTCAGGCTTTCAGCAATGGGGTCAAAGGGATTCAGGACAATTACAACAACGTGACCCGGACCCAGGAGCAGGTATCCAGCGGCAAGCGGCTGTTGACCGCTGCCGATGATCCGGTGGCCTCCACGCGCCTGGTGCAGCTGGCTCAGGAGCGGGGGCGGCTGGATGAGTATCTCGCCAACCTGGATGCGGCCGAGGGAAGCTTGCAGACGGAGGAGTCGATCCTCACGGGTATTGAAAATGTCATCTACCGGCTGCAGGAGATTGCCATTCAGGCCGGTGACGGAGCCCAGGATAGCGCCGACAAACAGGCGTTAGCGACTGAAGTGGAGCAGCGGCTTGATGAGATGCTCGACCTGATGAACTCCCGCAACTCCCGTGGTGAGTATATTTTCGGAGGCAATCAGGGCAAGCAGCCACCCTTCAGTTTCGATGCGGCCAATAGCACCTTTGTTTACAACGGGGATGAGGGTCAGCGTGAGGTGCAGATTGCCGGCTCCTCTTTTTTGCCGATCAATGACAATGGCAAGCGGATCTTCATGGATATCCCCAACGAAACCCGCGTGTTGACGGCGGCCGGAACCCCCAACTCGGGCAGTGCGGTCATCAATAATGGTGAGCTGCTCGATAACGCCCAGTTCGATGCCTATTTCGATACCCTGGTCGGTCAGCCGCAGCAGGCCTCATTGAGTTTTACCCCCAATGCCGGGGTGGCCTCCGGTTACGATGTGTTTTTGATTGATGCCAACAACCCTGCGCCAGGGGTAGCGATCCCGGCCGCAGATGTGACGGTCAATGGGGACGGCAACCTGGAGGTCTCCGTTGCCGCCATGGGGCAAAAGTTTACCGTTGCCGGTACACCGGCCGCTGGTGACCAGTTCGATATCAATCGCCAGGAGAAGATAGGGCTGCTCGATAGTGTGGCCGGATTGGCGCAAACCTTGCGGACAGCGAACAGCACCCCAACGGGTGGGTGGGAAACAATTTTTCGTGTCGGTACCAACATCTCCAATATCAACAATGGACACACGATATTACTGGAAACCCGGTCGGAGATAGGCTCACGTCTTAATGTT
Source organism: Aestuariirhabdus litorea (assembly GCF_003864255.1). Classification (NCBI taxonomy): domain Bacteria; kingdom Pseudomonadati; phylum Pseudomonadota; class Gammaproteobacteria; order Oceanospirillales; family Aestuariirhabdaceae; genus Aestuariirhabdus; species Aestuariirhabdus litorea. The sequence continues at coordinate 1,729,512 of NZ_QWEZ01000001.1, read as the reverse complement.
GTCGAGTCAACCCGCACAAACCATGAAGATGTAAAGCTGATCAACCAGTCCCTTCAGTCTGACCTTGAGGACCTGGACTATGCTGAGGCCCTTTCACGCCTTTCGTTTCAAAGCGTCATTCTCGAAGCTGCCCAACAGAGCTTCGTCAAGATCAGCGGACTCTCCCTGTTTAATCGGCTTTAACAGACCCTCTGTTAACGGGTGAGTTGGCCCGATACCTGAAAAGGTGTCGGGCCATTTTTTTTGCCTGGAAAGCGGCAAAAAGCGGCAATTTTTAGTTGGCACAAAATATGCTCTGTTACATATGACGGCAATGAACCGCCAATAAATCGATGAGTAAGAGTGCAGTCGATTGCCACCGAGCACGCTGCAAGCGGAGCCTTCAGGGTGCCGTATTAACAGGAGAACCAATCATGGCCTTAACCGTTCAAACCAATGTGGCATCGCTCAATACGCAGCGAAACCTCAATAATTCATCCCAGGCGCTGGATACCTCCATGCAGCGGCTGTCTACAGGTTATCGCATCAATAGCGCGAAAGATGATGCAGCTGGCTTGCAGATATCCAATCGCCTGACATCCCAAATAAACGGCCTTCACGTTGCGGTGCGTAACGCAAATGACGGAATATCGCTTTCGCAGACGGCGGAAGGGGCCTTACAGCAGTCAACTGATATTCTGCAAAGAATGCGAGACCTTTCACTGCAGTCCGCAAATGGAAGCAATGGCGCAACCGAGCGCCAGGCACTGAACTCAGAAGTGTCGCAGCTGCAGCAGGAGTTGAACCGGGTAGCGGATACCACCACCTTTGGAGGGCTGAAGTTACTGGATGGCTCCTACGGTACCAAGCAGTTCCAGGTGGGTGCCAACGCCAACGAAACCATCGGTGTCGCCATCAACTCGGCTCGGGCAACGGATATCGGTGCGAACCGCCATGACGTAACCTATTCAGCAACCGGCCAGTATGGCGTGGTGCTGCCGGCCGCCGGTGCAGCGGTGCCGAATGCGACCACCGGTGGTGACCTTACCCTGACAGGGGGGAATGGGTCCGCGATTGTCACCATCGGCGCAGCCACTTCGGCAGCCGATTATGCCGCCGCTGTTAATTCAGAGACCGGTACTACGGGTGTGTCCGCAGATGCACGAACCGCCTTGCGCCTGGAAAACCTATCCGCAGCGGGCGGGTTTACCATGACCATTAATGGGCAAGCAGTTGCCGCCATTATCTCTTCACCGAACGACTTGCGGGGCCTGGCTACAGCTATCAACGCACAGTCGGGTACCACCGGTGTAGCGGCAACACTAACCGACAACAACGCTAGCATCGAGCTGGTTAATGAGGCGGGTGATGATATCGTCATCGGTGACTTTGTTGAGTCTACCAATAACGGGGCTACCATCGATGTGCAGGGGTTGGATTATTCCGGGACGGATACCGGGCAAGCTGTGGTAACCCTTACCGAAACCACTGCGGGTAACACCCGTGCCATCGGTAATGTTCGATTTGAATCCAGTGACTCATTTCAGCTCACCGGCAGTGTAAACACGCTGCTCGATGGCGCTGCCACTGCAGCGACCTCAACCCTGACCTCCGTTGATACCATCGATATCAGTACGCAACAAGGGGCACAGGATGCTATCGGTGTGCTGGATGCCGCGATCGCGGGCATTGATTCGAACCGGGCGGAGCTGGGTGCAGTCCAGAACCGCTTCGAATTTACCATCTCCAACCTGCAGAACATCGCGGAAAACTCATCGGCAGCCCGCAGCCGCATCAAGGATACCGACTACGCTGCAGAGACCTCCGAACTGGCCAAAAACCAGGTGCTGCAGCAGGCCGGTACCTCCATCCTCGCCCAGGCGAACCAGCTACCGCAGTCGGTGCTGTCGCTCCTTGGGCAGTAACCCATAAGCGCTCCGGCGCCTCTATAGAAGTATGACCCTTACCCCCTCCGCAAGGGGGGGGAGGGCTTCTTTTACCCCGTTTAGCGTCCTGCCTTAAAGCGTAATCCGAGTAGTGGGTTAGCCTCCCTCCCCCAAGCGTTGGCCGCTGGCTCGACGCGCCTTTATTAGGCTCTGGCGCCTTTCCTCTCTTTGGCAATATCCCCGCTGCTTATCGCGATCTGCTATGCCGTGGCTTCCCTCGCTGCACCCTGACCCTGTTGCGACTGTGGCGCTCTCCCTGGTTTGCCGGCAGCGCCAAAATCACCCTGTTTTTTAGTTAAGGGGGTGGGGCGGCAGGGCAGCCCAGTTTGGTTGGCTGAGTGATTATGGGTAGCCATTTTCAGCTGCCTGTAGTGTAAAGGCGACCTCTACCCCCTCTTAACCCTATGAAAAGTAATGAAAAATAAATTGCTCAAAAAAATTGCAATTTTTATTAAAGTCGCCCGGGTAGGCGCCGATACAGGAAGTGTAAGAAGTAAGAACCTTTGCCATCAGGCAAGTTGTTAACCGGGCCGTCCAGGCACGGGATAAACAGGAGATATCATCATGGCTTTAACAGTACAAACCAATGTGGCCTCGCTGAACACCCAGCGGAACCTCAACAACTCTTCCAGTGCCCTGGACACCTCTATGCAGCGGTTGTCTACGGGTTTCCGTATCAATAGCGCAAAAGACGATGCCGCCGGTCTGCAGATCTCTAACCGCTTGACCTCTCAGATCAACGGTCTGAACGTGGCCGTGCGTAACGCCAACGACGGTATTTCTCTGTCACAGACCGCTGAAGGTGCGCTGTCACAGTCTACCGACATCCTGCAGCGTATGCGTGACCTGGCCCTGCAATCTGCCAACGGCAGTAACGGTGCAACCGAGCGTCAGGCACTGAACTCTGAAGTATCTCAGCTGCAGTCCGAGTTGAACCGTATCTCCGACACCACCAGCTTTGGTGGCTTGAAGCTGCTTGACGGCTCTTTCGGTACCAAGCAGTTCCAGGTGGGTGCCAACGCCAACGAGACCATCGGTGTGGCCATCAACTCTGCCCGTGCGACCGATATCGGTGCCAACCGCCTGGACGTAGGCTATGCGGCCACCAGTCAATACGGTGTTGTCGCCGCAGCAAATGCTGCTAATGTGGCTAACGCCACCACCGGTGGTACCCTGACCATTACCGGTACTAACGGTTCTGCCAACGCCACCATTGCGGCCCTTGGCTCTGCCGCCGATTATGCCGCTGCTGTGAATGCCGAGACCGGCTCCACCGGTGTCTCTGCCGACGCCCGTACCGCGGTTCGCCTTGAGAGCCTGAGTGCAGCCGGTAGCTACACCTTTACCCTGAACGGTGCTTCCATTGCCGCCATCATCTCTGATGCCACTGACCTGCGCGATATTGCTACTGCCATCAACGCCCAGTCCGGCTCTACCGGTGTCTCTGCGACTCTGGTAAACAACAATGCGTCTATCGAGCTGGTCAGTGAGGCGGGCGACGATATCGTGATCGACGATTTTGTTGAAGCCACCAACAACGGGGCTACCATCGCCGTTCAGGGGCTGGACTATTCTGGTGAAGATACTCTTCAAGGGGCCGTTACGCTAACCGAAACCGCCACCGGAAATACTCGGGCTATTGGTAACGTGCGCTTTGAATCCAGCGCTTCCTTCCAGTTGACCGGTAATGTGAATACCCTGCTGGATGGTGCCAACACCGCTGCTACCTCTGCCCTGACCTCTGTCGACACCATTGACATCAGTACTCAGCAGGGTGCGCAGGATGCGATCGGTGTGCTGGATGCGGCAATTGCCGGTATCGATGCCAACCGGGCTGACCTGGGTGCGGTTCAGAACCGCTTCGAGTTCACCATCTCTAACCTGCAGAACATCTCTGAGAACTCTGCTGCTGCCCGTAGCCGTATCAAGGATACTGACTACGCTGCCGAGACCTCTGAGCTGGCCAAGAACCAGGTGCTGCAGCAAGCCGGTACCTCAATCCTGGCGCAGGCGAATCAGCTGCCTCAGGCGGTACTGTCACTGCTGGGTTAATAGGGCGCTTTGCGCTAGACTGGACGGGAGGAGGATTATCCTCCTCCCTGTTCGCATAAAAGGGTGCAAAGGGGTGAGTTATGGATATTGATAACACACTGAGCATGGCCCGAATCGCTACCGAAGCGAGAGTGGTAAGCGTTGCCAAACCGGCAGCGGAGAACCGTTCTTCTGCGGAGGTGATTGAGGCCAGGCAACAAGCCCAGCAGGCGCAGGCTCAAAAGGCTGCAGAGCAGCAGGAAGTCAGCCGGCAGCAGGTGGATGATGCCGTCTCCAACCTCAATGACTTTGTCCAGAATATTCGTCGCGACCTGAGTTTTCAGGTAGACGAGGAGGCTGGTGAGGTTATTGTCCAGGTAACCGATTATCAAACAGGTGAAATGATTCGTCAGATCCCCTCGGAAGAGGCTCTGGAGTTAGCCGAAAGGCTCTCCGAAGCCCGCAGTTTGTTGTTTGAGGCCAAGGCCTGATTTGCCTCAGGCCTTGGTTTTTCCGTTCTACTAAAATAATCAAAAGGTTCGGAGTGGCATAGGAATTGCCTTGTTTGGGGTTAAGGGCATATTGGGGCGAAAGAAACGTCCATATGCTGTAGAAACGTCAGAAGATTGGCAGCTAAGTTGGGCTGTCATCCAGCGAGGTTCGATTCGTGTCAATTCAAGGTATCAATTCCGGTCTCGATATTCCTGCTATTGTGAATGCATTGGTGAATGCTGATGGCGCTCCCAAGTCTGCACAGCTGGATCGGGTAGAAAACCGAGCAGTAACCTCCATTTCGGCACTGGGCAAGCTCCAGGGAGCCACCTCAACCTTCCAGTCCGCTCTGGATGACCTTAATGATCCCGAGCTGTTTAATCGTCGAGCGGCAAGCAGTGGTGATAAATCACTCTTCACTTTGAGTGCGGATAGCTCCGCCGGTGCGGGGAGCTACGATATCGCCGTTGAGCGCCTGGCCGAGAGCCATAAGATTGCGACCCAGGCCTTTGCCGATACTACAACGGCGATTGGTACCGGCACGCTCACTCTGGGGCAGGGTGCCGACAGCTTCGATATCACCTTGACCGCAGAGAACAATACCCTTGAAGGGCTGCGTGATGCGATCAATAACGCCGAAGACAATCCAGGTATCTCCGCGACTATCGTCACCGATGACGATGGCGCCCGGCTGGTCCTCTCCAGTGGTGAGACGGGTACCGATAATCAGCTCTCCATTACCGTTAAAGACGACGACGGTAATGAGCAGGGGAGCGCTGTTGACCCGAATGCCGGGATTTTTGATCTGATTTATAACCCGGACCCTGTGACGGGCAATGGCTCGAAGGAGCTGAATGCAGCGCAGAATGCGCTATTGAAAATCGATGGGCTTTCGGTAACCCGTCAGTCTAATACCATCAGCGATGCGATCGAGGGGGTTACTTTTACCCTGAAAGCGGCTCAAAGCGCTGAGGATATTGCCGCTGGCAAAACGGTGGGCGCTAATATCTCTGTGGACAAGGGGGCCGCGCGTTCAAAGATCGATGAGTTTGTAAAAGCCTATAACAGCCTGATTGATGTCACTAAAGAGCTGACCGCTGTGGTGGGCGTCGGGGGGGATGATAAAGCTCCTGTTGCCGGTCCGCTGGTCGGTGACTCCTCGGTTCGAAACCTGGTGAGTCAGTTACGCTCCCAGTTGGTCAAACCTGCAGGGGATGAGGGGGATGCTTTCAGGTTCCTGGCGGATCTCGGTATCACCACCACCAAGGAAGGCAAGCTCGAGGTCGATAGCAGTGCGCTGGATACCGCGCTTGATGAGGATATCGCTGGGGTTGCCGGTTTCCTGGCCGGTGAAAATGGTTTGATGGGGCGTTTAAGCGAGACAGTGGACCCCTATCTGGGCCCTGACGGTCTCTTCCAGACCCGGGTAGATAACCTTAACGAGCGGCTCAGTGATGTCGACAATGACCGGGAGGCGTTGAACCTCCGTCTCGTTAAACTCGAACAGCGACTCAATAACCAGTTCAATACCATGGATCAGCTGGTTGGGCAGTTTAATGGCACCCTCGAGTACATCACCGGCGCGCTCAAGAACCTGCCGGGTGTCGTGCGCCAAAGCAACGATAAATAACCATATTTTTAATATTCGCGGCCTGGTATGAGGGCCGCGTGTGGATTCTATTTAACCAATAAGGAACATTGTTGATGTCTACTACACCGACCGATCTTTACAAGTCCGTTGAACAGGATAATGAGATCCCGCCCCATGAGCGGGTTCGCATGCTGCTGAATACCGCCATTACCAAGCTGGAGCGAGCCCAGCAGGCTCATAAGGAGGGAGATGTCGTTGGACGGGGCGAGCTGATGGGCGATGTGGTCACCATCATCGGCTTTTTGCAGGCGGCGCTGGACAAGGATCAGGGGGGCGAGATTGCTGATAATCTGGATGCCCTCTACGACTACATGACGCGCCGACTGGGAGCCTTTTATCTTGACCAGAGCCTCGACTCACTGGTGGAGGTGGGTAAGTTGCTGGAGGATATGCGTGAGGCCTGGGATGGCGTGGCGGAGCAGATGAAGGATCAGTAGTCCGCCGCTTTTGCAGGCATGTTAAAAGAGGCGTAAGCCTCTTTTTTTTTATATGGCTTTGTATGGGGGCCGCTGTGCGCACGGAGCCTGATTGTGCCAAAGGCGTTTGGGGTGGGCTCCTTACCCAGATAGAGCATCGGGCGCGATGGCATAGAGTATGCGCGGAGCCCCTTTCTTTTTTTGGCTAAAGGGGTAAAGTCTGGGGTCTATTCGCCGATACACTGGGTAACTCAGCTTATGGAACCGACGGAATCTACTATGAACAGCGCAGCAGCTATCCAGAGTTACAAGAACGTGCGTACCCAGACCGGAGTGACCGATGCCTCTCCTCACCGTTTGATCCAGATGTTGATGGAAGGGTGCCTCGAAAGCCTGGCCAAGGCCAAAGGTGCAATCGCGCGCAATGATGACGCCCTGCGTAGCGAGATGTTGAGCAAGGCGATCGCTATTGTAGGTGGTTTGCAGATCGTTTTGGATTTTGAGAAGGGTGGTGAGATCGCTGAAAACCTGAACGCGCTCTACCACTACATGACCAAGCGGCTTTTCGAAGCGAATCAAGAATCGGATCCCGAGATCATTAATGAGGTAGCCCGCCTGATGATTAACATCAAAGAGGGCTGGGATGGTATTGCCGACCAGGTCGATTGAGTCGACAGTTAGGCCGTTGGCCAGCTACTTCGTTATACTGCGGTCAGGGCTCTGCATGCGCAGAGCCAGCTTGTTTTGATCGCTGGAGCCTTTATGTCTACTTCTCATACCTTTTTCCTCAGCCTGTCTCAGCAGATCCAGCGTGCCCTGCAAGAGGGGGACTGGGAGGTACTGTCCCAGCTGGATTCCCAATGCAGAACGGCTCTGCAGGCGGTGGGGGAGGGTGGGCTTCTGGCGCAGCGTTTACGTGATGATCCCGACCTTGGACAAGCGTTGCTTGATTTGCAGAGCAGTTATCAAACGCTGCTTGAGCGCTGCCAGCAGGAGCGCGACCAGCTGCGCTCTGAACTCTCTCAGGCTCGTCTCGGGGGGCAGGCCTCCAGAGCCTATACCCAGCGTTGACTCGAACCTTCACCCCGCCTGGCTTTCCCCATTGCTCAGCAAGCTGATACTGTATTGATGCAGGTCACTGTCAAAAATTTGAAGTTTTGCCCTCGTTTAGTGACAATGATGTGCTAACTGACTAATCTGGAAAGGAATTGTTGTTTTTTTTGATCGCCTCTACCCGGTGGGCATTGGGAGTCGGTTGGGAAAGCAGACAAGCCTGTTGAGCCATCAAGGGAGTGCGCCGGCGTTATGTGGCGAGATATCAAGCTGCTGTTGATCGATGACGATGACGTGCGTCGTCAGCACCTGAAGGTGATTTTTGACTTTTTGGGGGAGGAGGCGCTGGGGTGTAGTGGCTCCGACTGGCAATCCCGGTTGCAGGCGACAGAGGAAGCTCCCGACGTGACAGCGGTAGTGATGGGGGAGGTCGCCGATGGCTTAAACCCATTATTGACGGAGCTTGGTCAATGGAATGAAGGCGTTCCCGTGCTCATGTTGGGGGATCGCTCCCGGCTGGATGAGATCGATGAAGAGCTTCGCTCACAGGTGATCGCCTTCATCGAGGTGCCCCCCAGCTACAACAAGCTGCTGGACAGTTTGCATCGGGCCCAGGTCTATCGCGAACAGTATGATATGAGCCGGGGACGCGGGGTTCAGCGCGAGGTGCAGCTGTTCCGGTCGCTGGTGGGAACCAGCCGTCAGGTGCAGACAGTGCGGGAGATGATGACCCAGGTAGCCGATAAGGATGTCACCGTGCTGATTACCGGTGAATCCGGTACCGGTAAGGAGGTCGTCGCCCGCAACCTGCACTTCAGCTCCCATCGACGTAATGGTCCCTTCGTCCCGGTTAACTGTGGAGCAATTCCGGCCGAGCTGTTGGAGTCGGAGCTTTTTGGTCATGAGAAGGGTGCCTTTACCGGGGCGATCTCCACCCGTGTGGGTCGTTTTGAGTTGGCTCAGGGTGGGACTCTGTTCCTTGATGAAATTGGTGATATGCCGCTTCACATGCAGGTGAAGATTCTTCGAGTCCTTCAGGAGAAGAGCTTTGAACGGGTAGGTGGAAGTAAGTCGATACCCAGTGATGTTCGAATAATCACCGCGACCCACCGGGATCTCGAGAAGATGATCGAAGAGGGCACCTTCCGGGAGGATCTCTACTACCGGCTCAATGTATTCCCCATCGAGATGCCCGCGCTGCGTGAGCGAGTCGAGGATATACCGCTGCTGCTCAATGAGCTGATCTCCCGCATGGAAAATGAAAAGCGGGGCTCCATTCGCTTCAACTCCGCAGCCATTATGTCTCTCTGCCGCCACGATTGGCCCGGGAATGTGCGGGAATTGGCCAACCTGGTAGAGCGCCTGGCCATCATGCACCCCTATGGGGTCATAGGGGCAATGGAGCTGCCGAAAAAATTTCGCCATATCGATGAGGGGGATGAGACTAATGCCGACCTTATCGAGATGTTTGCCGGTAACGAGAGTGGAAGACCCCCGCTGCCCGATGGTCCGGCGTTGCTACCGGTTAATGGCCTGGACCTCAAACAGTACCTGACTGACCTCGAGTGCAGCCTTATCCAGCAGGCGTTGGATGATAGCAATCATGTGGTTGCCCGGGCGGCGGAGCGCTTGCATATTCGCCGTACGACGCTGGTCGAAAAAATGAGAAAGTACGGTCTGCAGCGAAAAGAGGGGACGGCCGACTAGCTCGGCGGTTGTTCTCGATCTAACCCCGCTCCCTGTAAGCGGGTTCTTTCCCTATGGTCCCGGCTCGGGACTCCGGTGCGGCGCTCGGCGCGCCGAGGGATTATTTACCCTCTATCTTCTGTAGAGGCGCTTTGCTTCCCCGGTACCAGTCAGTCAAATTCTTGTCGAACGCTCTTTTTTTGAGAGTGGTTGTTTTGTTAAGTTGTTGATATATATGAATATCTATTCTTGGGTATGCATTTTGCTTTAGTGGGCTAGGGAGCGATTTTTTGTCGCTGACCTTTTGAGCATCCTCTGGAGTCAGTAATGCCCGCACCACTCAAACAGACAGAACGACCTCTCTCCCCGGCCAGGGGCGTGTCGTCCATGATCAAGGCGTCCTCCCCCCGTGGCGGAGTCACGGTGGAGCAGGGCGCTGGGACCGATTTTGCCCAGTCTATCGGTCGTTTGATGCAGCCCATTCAGTCCCGGGAGGAGCTCGAGTCGGCGTTCCGTCAGTTCAACCAGATGTCGGAACAGCTGGAGGACTCCTACCGAATGCTGGAGGGGCGCGTACAGTCCCTGCAGCAGCAGCTGGCTTCGGAGAGCGAGCAACGGGTTCAGGAGTTAACGGAAAAGCAGCAGCTGGCTGGTCAGCTGGAGAGTCTTCTCGACCTCTTGCCAGCCGGCGTGGTGGTACTGGATGGCAAGGGCCGGGTGCGCCGCAGTAACCCGGCCGCGGCGGATCTGTTGGGCGAGCCCCTTGAGGGCGAACTGTGGCGGGATATTATTCAGCGCTGCTTTGCTCCCCGGCGAGGTGACGGCCACGAGGTCTCCCTCAAGGATGGGCGCCTGGTGAGCGTGGCTTTGCGCTCCCTTGAGCAGGAACCCGGTCAACTGATCCTGATTACCGACCTGACGGAAACCCGGCGCTTACAGCAGCAGTTGAGTCGTCATGAGCGTCTTTCTGCCATGGGTAAAATGGTGGCATCACTGGCCCACCAGATTCGTACGCCCCTCTCCTCGGCCATGCTCTATGCGGGGCACCTGGCCGAAGCTGATCTCGGCATCGAAAAGCAGCAGCGCTTCGCCGGTAAATTGATGTCCCGTTTACGCAACCTGGAGCAGCAGGTGCGGGATATGCTGATCTTTGCCCGTGGTGAGCTGCCGCTTTCCGACCTGATCGATGTACGGCAACTGGTCCAGGAGATTCGTCAAAGTGCCGAAACGGTGATCGAGGTGTCGTCGTCAACGCTTCAATGGTCATTAGGGTGTCGCCCAACGGTTCAGATCTACTGCAATCGCGATGCGTTGGTCGGCGCGATACAGAACCTGATCAACAACGCTGTGGAAGCCTCCGCCGAGGGGGCTGATATCCGGGTCGCGCTGATGCAGCAAGCTGACCAGCTGCACATTGAGGTCCGTGATAAGGGCCCCGGATTTGATCAGCAAACCCAACAGCTTTTGGAAGAACCCTTTTACTCAACCAAGCCCAAAGGAACCGGGCTTGGGATTGCCGTAGTGCGCTCCATTGCCAGAGCCCACCAGGGCAGTTTCAGTATCAACTCGAAGCCGGGGGAGGGGACCTGCGCCAGGGTGAGCCTACCGATTAAACAGGAGGCCGGTGACCTACCCCAGGAGACCTCCTCGAAGGAGAATGTACTATGACCGCAGCCCGTATTTTGGTAGTTGAGGACGATCGCGACCTGCGCGAAGCCCTGCTCGATACCCTGGAGCTGGCCGATTACGATGCCAGCGCCGCCGACTGTGCTGAAGAGGCGATCAAACGGCTGATGCTGTCCCACTTTGATATGGTCATCAGTGACGTCAACATGCCGGGCATGGATGGCCATGACCTGCTGGCCCATATCAAGCGGGAGCACCCCCAGATTCCGGTGCTGTTGATGACCGCCTATGGCAGCGTCAACCGAGCTGTTGATGCGATGAAAGAGGGTGCGGTCGATTATCTCCTCAAGCCCTTTGAGCCCAAAGCCCTGTTGGCCCTGCTCAAGCGGGTACTGGTGGGTGAGGCGGGTTCCGATGCGGACCAGCCGGTGGCCGTTGAAGAGAGCAGCCAACAGGTACTGGCCCTGGCCCGGCGCGTGGCAGCGTCTGATGCGACGGTGCTGATCTCCGGCGAAAGCGGGACCGGTAAAGAGGTGCTGGCGCGTTACATTCATCAGAACTCAGGCCGCGCCGGAAAGGCCTTTGTGGCCATCAACTGTGCGGCTATTCCTGAGAATATGCTGGAAGCGACCCTGTTTGGTCATGAAAAGGGAGCCTTTACCGGTGCCTATAACAGCGCGCCGGGCAAGTTTGAGCTTGCGGATGGTGGCACCATTTTGCTGGACGAGATCTCGGAGATGGACCTGGGATTGCAGGCCAAGCTGCTGCGGGTGCTTCAGGAGCGTGAGGTTGAGCGGGTGGGGGGGCGTAAAACCCTGTCATTGGACGTGCGGGTGATCGCCACCACCAACCGCGATATGGCCGGTGAAGTCGCACGCGGACGGTTCCGGGAGGATCTGTACTATCGCCTCTGTGTGTTCCCTGTCCAGTGGTTGCCTCTGCGCGAGCGCACCGCGGATATTGTCCCCCTGGCGCGTCGCTTGATTCAGGTGCACAGCGACAAGATGCGCAAACCCGCTCCCCAGCTCGACGACTCTGCTTGCACCGCTTTGCTGGTTCATCAGTGGCCCGGTAATGTGCGGGAGCTGGATAATGCGGTTCAGCGCGCGCTGATACTCCAGCAGGGCAGCTCAATCACGGCGGCGGACCTTTGCCTGCCGGGCCAGGGCGGGCTGGTATTTCCATCGCCCAGGGTGCCGGTGGCGGACATGAACCCCGTTAACACCAGTGCCGCTGCGTTTCCCTCAATGCCAACGGCGGCGCCTGAGCCGGCAGTGCCTGTGGGCGACCATCAGGGCGTCGGCCTGGGGGAGGATATGAAAAGCCACGAATTCCAGGTCATCCTCAATGTCCTGCGCGATCAAAGGGGGCGGCGTAAGGAAGCGGCCGAAATCCTTGGTATCAGCGCTCGTACCCTGCGATACAAACTGGCCAAGATGCGGGAGGCGGGTTTCGACCCCGACTCAGCCATCGCCTGCTAGTTAACCCCCTATATCACCACTCCTGCCAGACCGGGCCCCTGCGGGCCCGGCGTAACAGCATTGTGCTGTTGCCTTCGGCAGCCGACCGCTCCCGACTCCTCCCGGCGGCCGCTTTCTACCTGCCTGAATCCTGTTTTTGACCTTGCTGCAGGTTTTGGCCTGCTTTATGCATTTTAGTGTGTAACGCCCCTGAATCGACAACATACCGTCGCTTCAGGGGGGGTGGCCTCCACTTGAGGTGGGTGGCTAGCCAGAAAAATGGCAGTCAAGCCGGACAGGGCTTCACAAGGTCAAGGTTAAGGAGAGGTGGGATGTCGCAACCTATTGAAATGAGCCGAATGATGCTGGAAATGCGCTCCATGCAGGCGGAGGCGCAATCTCGGATCCAACCCGCAATGCCCTCACTGAGTGAGCTGGGCAGTGCCAGGGAGGTCAACAAGGTACCCGATTTCGCTGAGCTCTTTAAAACAGCGATCGACTCCGTCAACGGCCAGCAGCAGACCGCCAACCAGATGCGCACAGCGTTTGAGCGCGGTGATGCGGGCGTCGATCTTCCCGATGTGATGATCGCGGCGCAAAAGGCCAGCATCTCCTTCCAGGCGATGTCGGAAGTGCGCAATAAGCTTGTAAACGCCTACGAAGAAATTATGAAAATGCCGGTCTAAGGCATTGGTGACAAGGTATCAATATGGCAACCGCAGCGACTGAAACAGGACAGGATGTAATGGCCAAAGGCGGAGCAGGGAGCAGTGACCTGTTCTCCTCTCTGGGAGATCTGAGCGTCATACGGCAGGTGGGGCTGATGATAGGCCTGGCCGCCAGCGTGGCGGTTGGTTTTGCCGTTGTGCTTTGGACCCAGCAGCCCGATTACCAGCCCCTTTACGGCAATCTGCAGGACTTTGACTCGGCCCAGGTGGTGCAGTCGCTTCAGGAGAGCAATATCCACTACCGGATTGAGCCCAATACCGGAGCGATTCTGGTCGCCGCTGAAGAGATCGCCAAGGCGCGCATGACCCTGGCGGCGGCGGGTATTACCGGGGATCGAACCATCGGTATGGAGCTGCTGGATAAGGAGCAGGGGCTGGGAACCAGCCAGTTTATGGAGAACGTGCGCTATCGCCGGGGACTCGAAGGCGAGTTGGCACGGACCATCGCCAGTCTTTACAACATTCGCAATGCGCGAGTGCACCTGGCCATTCCCAAACGCTCGGTATTTGTGCGCGACCCGCGTAAGCCGAGCGCCTCTGTTTTTGTTGAGCTCTACGGAACCCGGGGGCTGGCGCCACAGCAGGTTACCGCGATCATGAACCTGGTCGCCTCCAGTGTGCCGGAGATGTCGAGCGAAGAGGTGACGGTGGTCGACCAGAATGGCACCTTGCTGTCGGTGGTGGATAACGAGAAGGAAGCACAGCTGAAGCAGGCCAATCGCCAGCTTGAGTACACCAAGAAACTGGAAGATACCCTGGCGCGCCGGGTCCACAATATCCTGACCCCCGTTCTGGGAACCGGTAACTATCAGACCGAGGTGTCTGCCAGCGTCGACTTTACGGCGGTGGAACAGACCTCTGAGCAGTACAATCCCGATGCGCCGGCGCTGCGAAGCGAGCAGGTTCTCGATGAGCTGCGCACCGGTTCAAAGGCGCAGGGGGGGATTCCCGGTGCGCTCTCCAACCAGCCTCCCGGTGAGGTTTCAGTGCCCGAGCAGGTAGAGGGGGGCGACGCAGCCGGACAGGCGGCGGCTCGCCAGGACTCCCGCTCACGTGCCGCGCGAAATTTTGAACTCGACAAGACCATCAGTCATACCCGCTTCCAGCAGGGAAGCATCCGCCGCCTGTCAGTGGCCGTGGTGATCAATGATTTGACCGAGGTGAACCCGGAAACCGGCGAAGTGACCCGAATTCCCTGGAGTCAGAGTGACCTCGATCGCTTTACCCTGCTGGTCAAGGATGCCGTAGGCTTTGATGTGTCCCGTGGCGACAGTGTGAATGTGATCAACTCGGCCTTCCGCGCCGAGCCCGAAGAGCAGCTGCCAGAGATCCCTTTTTACACCGAGCCCTGGTTCTGGGAGGTCGCGAAACAGGTGGCAGGTGGGTTGTTCCTGTTGATTCTGCTGTTTGGTTTCGTGCGGCCTATGATCAAAAATATCATGAACTCCGGTGGTGGTAGCCGCGGTGACTCTGTCAGTGCCGAGGACCTGGATGCCCTGGATGCGGCCAGTGGTGGCGAGTCGGGGTTGGGTGATGATCGCGTTACCCTGAGCGGCGCCGGCGGTATACTATTACCGGGTCCGCACGAAGGGTATGAGCAGCAGCTTAATGCCGTCAAGGGGCTGGTGGCCGAGGATCCGGGCCGCGTGGCGCAGGTAATCAAACAATGGGTAGCGGATGATGAGTAATCCAGTTCCAGCAGCAGCAACCGATCCGGTTGTCAGCAACCCTCTGGAGGTTGCCACCAAAATGGGAGGTGTCCAGCGCTCTGCCATCTTCCTGATGAGCCTGGGTGAAGCCGATGCGGCGGAAGTGCTCAAGCACATGGGGCCCAAAGAGGTTCAACGGGTCGGTGCTGCCATGGCGCAGATGGAAAATATCAACCGCTCCCAGGTGGACTCCGTACTGCGCTTTTTTATCGAAACCGCACGTAACGAAACCGGCCTGGGGGTGGGTGTCGATGGCTATATCCGCAACATGCTCACCCAGGCGTTGGGAGAGGACAAGGCCAGTGGCCTGATTGACCGTATTTTGCTGGGCGGCAACACCACCGGGCTGGACACCCTCAAGTGGATGGAGCCCCGAGCCGTAGCCGACGTCATTCGTTATGAGCACCCCCAAATCCAGGCGATTGTGGTGGCCTATCTCGACTCTGACCAGGCGGCTGAAATTCTCGGTTATTTTGACCCCAAGGTGCGCCTGGATATCCTGCTTCGTGTGGCCGGTTTGACGACTGTCCAGCCTGCGGCTCTGCAGGAGCTGAATAATATTTTGGAGCGCCAGTTCTCCGGTCGCAGCGGATCCCAAACCACCACCATGGGTGGGGTGAAAGTGGCAGCAGACATTATGAACTTTGTGGATAGCTCCATCGAAGGCCAGCTGATGGATGCCATCAAAGAGGTGGATGAAGATCTCTGTACCCAGATTGAAGACCTGATGTTCGTGTTCGATAACCTGGCCGATGTCGATGACCGCGGTGTCCAGGCGCTGCTGCGTGAGGTCTCTTCCGATGTGCTGATCCTGGCTCTGAAAGGGGCCGACGAAAAGGTTAAGGACAAAATCTTCAAAAATATGTCCAAGCGTGCCTCCGAGCTGCTTATGGATGACCTGGAAGCCAAAGGTCCGGTCCGCATCAGCGAGGTTGAGACGGCGCAGAAGGAGATTCTTACTATCGCCCGCCGTATGGCGGAGTCGGGTGAGATCGTGCTGGGCGGTAAGGGTGGCGAGGAGATGGTCTAGGGTTGAGTTGTTGAGGCTGAGTTGTTGAGATTAGCGCTGCAGGTGACGGCAGCAGCACAGGCCGGGTTAGAGTGAGTAACGTGTTATGACCATTAAGAACTTTAGTCAGGAGTCCCTGATTCCGGCAGAGAAGTGCGGAGCTGTAAAGGCGGTGGCTTTTCCTGCTTTCACCAGGCCTCCCCATGTCGTCGAACGCCAGGGGGACGCCGAGGAGAGCCCGTCAGGTTTTCGGCGCACTCGGTCAACACCCCAACAGCCCATTACCGAGCCGGCCGCCGAAGCCGCTTCCCTGACCCTTGAGCAGCAGCTCCAGCAGGCGAAGGAGCAAGCCTACGTGGAGGGGTTCGCGGAGGGTAAGAAGGCGGGCTACGATGAGGGCTTTTTACTGGGTCGGGCCGATGGAGAGCGTGAGGGCGCCTCCGAGGGGCTGGCCCGGGCCGAGGAGGAGGCTCGCCAGCGCTTTGAGGCGCAGCTGGCTCGCCAGGGAAGCTTGTTGCGTGAGCTGAGCCGCCAGCTGGTGAGTCCCGTTGCCGAGCAGGATGAAGCGATCACCCGTGCCCTTGCCGAGATGTCCCTGTCGATTGCCCGCGAAGTGATTCAGCGCGAGCTGGCCACCGATTCCTCGCAGATGGAGGCGATCTGTCGCGAGGCGATACTGCTCCTGCCACTGGAAAGCGGCACGGTACGCCTCTATATCCACCCCCAGGATCAGCCGATTGCGAAAAAACTGAGTGAAGAGCTGGAGGGGAGCTGGCAGATTATTCCGGATTCGCAGATGCTGCCGGGGGGCTGTCGTATCGAGACCCAAAACAGCCTTGTCGACGTATCGGTGGAGAACAAGCTTCGCCTTATCGCGCAACAGGTGGCTGAGCAGCACCTTCACACCCATGCCCAGACCAACCAGCAGGAGCAGGAGGCCCTCGACCAGGTAGAACAGACACTGGAGCAGACGGCACAACCTGTTGCAACTGCTGGTGCGCCGGAGAGTGGCGTCGAGCAGGCTGATAATGACGACGCAGAGGGCTCAGAGCCGTGAGCCGACCCGGGTTTGCCGAACGTCTGGAAAATTACCGGCGTGGGCTGAAAGCGGTCTCTGTTCCCCAGGTTGCCGGTCGTTTGACGCGTATGGTCGGGCTCACACTGGAGGCGGTGGGCTGTCGGGTATCGACCGGCAAACGCTGCCTGATAGAGACCCACGACGGAGGCTGTATCGAAGCCGAAGTGATGGGGTTTGACGGTACACGAATCTTCTTGATGCCCCTCGAAGCTGCTCCCGGGATACAGCCGGGGGCGCGGGTGATTCCGCTGGAGAGTGAAAGTCTTGTGCCCGTCGGCATGGGGTTGCTGGGCCGGGTGGTTAATGGTCTTGGCAAACCCCTGGATGGAAAGGGCGCACTGGACGCAGAGGATTATGTCCCCCTGGCGGGTGAAACCATTAACCCCCTGGGACGTCAACCGATCCACGAGCCGCTTGATGTGGGCATTCGTTCCATCAATTCGTTGCTCTCGGTAGGGCGCGGCCAGCGCCTCGGCCTGTTTGCCGGTAGTGGGGTGGGCAAGAGTGTGCTGCTGGGGATGATGACCCGCTTTACCCAGGCGGATGTGACGGTAGTGGGCCTGATCGGAGAGCGGGGTCGAGAGGTCAAGGAGTTCATTGAGGAAACGCTGGGTGAGGAGGGGCTGGCACGCTCGGTGGTGGTAGCCTCACCCGCCGATGATTCACCGGTGATGCGTTTGCGGGGGGCCATGCTTTGCACCCGCATTGCAGAATACTATCGGGACCAGGGTAAGAGTGTGCTGCTGTTGATGGACTCCCTGACCCGCTATGCCCAGGCCCAGCGTGAGATTGCACTGGCCGTGGGAGAGCCGCCGGCTACCAAGGGTTATCCACCGTCGGTGTTTGCCAAGCTCCCGCAACTGGTTGAGCGGGCCGGTAATGGTGCTAGCGGCAGCGGTTCAATTACGGCGTTTTACACGGTTCTTGCCGAGGGGGATGACCAGCAGGACCCGATTGCAGACGCCTCGAGGGCGATTCTGGATGGCCATGTTGTGTTGTCGAGGCGCCTGGCTGAAGCGGGTCACTACCCTGCGATTGATATAGAAGCCTCCATCAGTCGGGCCATGCCCCAGATCGTCTCCGATGAACATCTGGCGCTGGCGCAAAAATTCAAGCAGATCTACTCGGTCTACGAGAAGAACCGCGACTTGATCTCCATTGGCGCTTACACTTCAGGAAGCGACCCTGTTATCGACGATGCGATCAGCCGTAATCCGGTTATGCGGAGTTTTCTGCAACAGGGCTTGCGCGAAAGTTTGACCTTTGAAGACAGCCTGGGCGGTTTGCACACGGTGATGGGGAACTGAGATCGGACCGATCTTTTCGCTGCCCTGAGCGGGGCAGGCTCGTTTGGGGCTGGAATAGGAGAGTGGCATGAAACGATCCGCGCGAATGGATACCGTTCTACGGGTCACCAGCGCTGACGAGGAGAAGGCGGCCAAGCTGTTCCAACAGATCCATGCGCGCCTGCAGGCCGAGCAGCGAAAGCTTGAGCAACTGGAATCCTATCAGCTTGAGTATCAGCAGCAGGCCCGTGAGGGGCGCGCTGTCAGTGTCCATCAACTGCAGCAGATGTCACTTTTTATCTGCAAGCTCGCTGAGGCGGTGAAAGAGCAGAGGGCTCAGGTTGAGCGGGTGTCCCAGCATATGCTGCATCTGCGCCAGCAGTGGATATCGGCTCGGGGGAGAACCTTGAGCATCACTCAGTTACGAGAGAACTACCTGGCTGAGGAGCGGCGTTGGGAAGATATGCGCGAACAGAAGGAGATCGATGAGCTGGTGAATAACCGCAGCGCCCGGTCCATCAATAACGCCTGATTTCCTGCCGCCGACCAGTGTGCTGTTATTTCCCTTCGGGTCTCTTTTTTTACCTTCTATCCCACGTTTGAGGTTTTGGCCTGCATATTGCTATCTCAGGGTGTAACCCGAAAGTGAGTATCATGTTATGCAAAACGGAACCGCACTTATATCCTTCAACAGCACCTTGCCAGCGACTGATTCGTCAGCGGCAAATGTGGTGGCTGGCTTGCCCGGAAGCTTGGAGTCGGTCACTTTCAGTCCGACCCAACTGTCTGATTTAAAACAAAATATTAAAGATATGCTGGCGCCTGAGATGTTCCAGCAGTATTTTCCCGAGGGGGTGGAGGGCTTGACCGACAGTCAGTTCGCAGAACTGCTGGAGCAGCTTCCTCCCTTCGTGCAGCAGGCTCTGTATGCGCTGCAGGGCGGCAACGCTTTGCCGCTGCCCCTGCCGGGATTGCCGGATGAGGAGGCCGCCACCAGCGATGAAGAGCCCGAGCGGGTGGTGGATCTGGCAAACCCCGATGCCTATGCGGGCCCTGCCGCCAGCGTCAGTTCTGTGAGCGCTTCACTGGAGCTGGAGACGGATAATGACGCACCTGCCTGGCTTCAAGTACTGCGCCCATTACAGGGGCGGCAGGAGGTCGCAGCAGGTGCGGTCGCTGATCCCCGAGGGGCGCTAAGCATGGCGGCACTGGATAGCTCCCAGGAATCATCACCCCCACCCTCCGGAGAGCTGTCAGCACTTCTGCAACGCACCTTGAAGGGAGACAAGCTGGCGCTGGACGCTGACTTTAAACCGACGGAGGGGCTCTCTACAGCCGCGCCGGTGGAGACCAATGTTGTCCCCATTGCCAATGGCTACGCAGTCCAAACCCGGGAGGTCCAGCCCGGGGGGCAACAGCAGTTGGTCACTGAGATCACACAGACCGTGGGCACCGCTCGCTGGGGCGAGGCGGTGATGGACAAGGTGATGTGGTTGAGCAGCCAGAATGTTCAGTCTGCCCAGATTCGCCTTGACCCGCCCGATTTGGGTCCGCTGGAGGTGAAGATCAATATTAACAGCGACCAGGCCAGTGTGGTGTTCACCAGCAACCATGTTCAGGTGAGGGATGCGCTGGAGCAGCAGCTGGCGCGGCTACGAGAGATGTTTGATCAACAGGGTATGCAGCTGGTGAATGTGGATGTATCGGATCAGAACCTTGCGCAGCAGAACCAGAGAGAGGCCCAGGATCCCGATGCGCTGGCGGCAGAGTCCTCATCCGGCATGGGGAGCGATGGCGAGGAGCAAGCTGAAGGGGAGCTTCAGGTAACGGCTGTAAAAGGGCTGGGGCTGGTGGACTACTACGCCTGAGCAGGCTCTGCCAGGTCGCGAGTCGGGGGTGAGGGGATTCTCACCCCCCTTTTTTTATGGGCTCGGGGCGCGTTACCCGGACAACCCTCCAGCTTCGTGCGCACCTTCATCGGCCCCTCTGTCTGGGGTTGTGTCTTGCCTGCAGCGGCTGCGCTGGTAACTCCGCTGTCTTCACTTTAGAATTTGACCGTTCGCAATGCCCGACGCTCTGGCTGAGGGCCTCATCCAAGCGCAAAGCTTATACTCAAATAATTAGATTGGCTCAACTCTTGCAGATATGGACGGTGTTGAGACCGTACGACGGATAATTGACATGGCGAAAGACGATCAGGAAGAAACACAGGATGTAGCCGAAGAGCAGGCGGCTGGCAGTAAAAAGAAGCTTATTCTCTTTTTGGTGCTATCGATCGTGCTGTTAGCTGGTGTCGGTGGAGGTACAACCTATTTTCTGCTGGTGGATAGCGATGACAGCGAGCAGCTGGAAGGGGGGGAAGAGAGTTCGGCTGGGTCAACCCTGGCGGAAGCCCACTACCTTGAGCTGACGGAGCCGTTTATTGTCGATTTTAATGTCGAGGGCAAGCAGCGATTCTTACAGCTTTATATTACTGTGATGGCACGGGATACAGAGGTACTTGATGTGCTGGAAACCCATATGCCGCTCGTACGTAACAACCTTAATTTGCTGATTGGGCGCCAGGAGTTTGAAGGGCTGTCCACCAGTGAGGGAAAACAGAAGCTCAAGGACGAGGCGCTCACCTCGGTGCAGGAGCTAGTAAAAGCTGAAACTGGCGATGATGCCGTCGAGGCGATACTGTTCACCAATTTTGTCATCCAGTAGCTGGTAAAAGCGTTCGCTGGGAAGGACTCACTGTGCAAGACCTATTATCACAAGACGAAATTGATGCCCTGTTACATGGGGTGGATGATGGAGACGTCGATACTGAAACGGATTCATCCCCCGATGGCATAAAATCCTATGACCTGACCAGTCAGGATCGTATTGTGCGTGGGCGCATGCCGACGCTCGAGATGATCAATGAGCGCTTTGCCCGTTATACCCGTATTAGCATGTTCAACATGCTAAGGCGCAGTGCCGATGTGGCGGTCGGTGGTGTACAGGTGATGAAGTTTGGCGAGTATGTGCACAGCCTTTATGTACCGACCAGCCTTAACCTTGTGAAGGTAAAACCCTTGCGGGGCACCTCCCTCTTCATCCTTGACGCAAAACTGGTGTTTAAGCTGGTGGATAATTTTTTTGGCGGAGAGGGGCTCCATGCAAAAATTGAGGGGCGTGAATTTACTCCCACAGAGAACCGGGTTGTACAGTTGGTTCTGGATCAGGTGTTTATTGATCTCAAGGAGGCTTGGGGGCCTGTCCTCAAAGTCGACTTCGAGTATGTTAACTCCGAAGTAAACCCGGCCCTGGCCAATATTGTCAGTCCCAGTGAAGTGGTTGTGGTGAGTACCTTTCATATTGAGCTGGATGGGGGCGGTGGCGATATGCACGTTACCCTGCCTTACTCCATGATCGAGCCAATTCGAGAGGTGCTCGATGCCGGAGTTCAGAGTGATGTGGATGATCGGGATGAGCGCTGGATTCGCTCCCTGCGCGAAGAGATCATGTCGGCACGAGTAGACCTGTCTGCGACGGTTGTCGATAGGGAACTGACGCTGCGAGAGGTCATGAAAATGAAACCGGGGGATATTATTCCGGTAGAGATGCCCGAATACATCGTGCTTCAAGCCAACGGGATACCAACCTTTAAAACCAAGTTGGGTATATCCCGGGATAACCTGGCCTTGCAGATACTCAGCGCGATAGAGCGTCCCAAATAGGGAGAGGAGGGGAGTATGGCGGACAGTGACGACAACAAAGAATTGGAGTCCTCTGGGCAAACAGAGGGTCAGGAATCCATGAGTGACGAAAACATGAGTGAAGGCAGTATCGATGATCAGGCGCTGGCTGATGAGTGGGCGGCAGCGTTGGAGGAGTCCGGGGATGCCGGTAGTCAGGAGGATATCGACGCCCTCCTCAATGAGGCTGAAAAACCGGCACCAGCCGTGATGGAGCAGCTGTCCGAACCCAGTGATGCGCCTCGCGCCTTTGCTGGCAGTGAGGATGGCCCAAACCTGGATGTGATTCTGGATATCCCGGTCACGATCTCCATGGAGGTCGGGGGAACGGATATCACTATCCGCAACCTGTTGCAGCTTAACCAGGGGTCTGTGATCGAACTCGATCGTTTGGCCGGTGAGCCTCTCGATGTGCTGGTGAACGGTACCCTGATTGCCCACGGCGAGGTGGTGGTGGTGAATGAGAAGTTTGGTATTCGACTCACCGATGTGGTGAGTCCATCCGAACGCATCAAGAAGCTGAAGTGATGATAAAGGTCGTTGGCCTGGTAATAGGGACCGCCCTGGCCGGTTCGGCCCTGGGGGTCGAGGAGGTCAAGCGGGCGGCACCGCCGGAGGTGATGTCGGCCGCTTCGCTGATGCAGGTGGCAGGTGGACTGCTGTTGGTGGTGGGGTTGATCTTCCTGATCTCCTGGCTGTTACGCAGGGTGAATGGTATCAATGCCGGCCATGGTGGAAAGATGAAGGTACTGGCCGGTATTGCCCTGGGTCCCAGGGATCGACTGGTGTTGGTGCAGGTGGGGGACAAACAGATCTTGCTGGGTGCCTCCCCCGGGCGGATCAACTGCCTGCATGTGTTCGACGACCCGGTTATTGAACCGGGCGAGCCTGC
This sequence comes from Aestuariirhabdus litorea, assembly GCF_003864255.1. Classification (NCBI taxonomy): domain Bacteria; kingdom Pseudomonadati; phylum Pseudomonadota; class Gammaproteobacteria; order Oceanospirillales; family Aestuariirhabdaceae; genus Aestuariirhabdus; species Aestuariirhabdus litorea. Next base: position 1,706,748 of record NZ_QWEZ01000001.1, on the reverse strand, counting down.
TACCGGAGAGTTTGCCCGCAAGCTGCAGGAGATGGTGCACCGGGGGAACCTGTCGTGAGGTGGTTGCTGGCGCTGTTGCCGCTTATCGCATTGGTCATGCCATCCAGTGCCCTGGCCGAGACGCCGCTGGGCATTCCTGCTCTGACCGTCACCACGGGGGCCAATGGAGAACAGGAGTACAGTGTAACCATCCAGATCCTGGTGATCATGACGGTGCTGACCCTGCTGCCAGCCATCGTCATGATGATGACCTCATTTACCCGTATTATCATCGTTTTCTCGATTCTTCGGCAGGCACTGGGCTTGCAGCAGACCCCTTCAAACCAGGTTCTTCTCGGGTTATCGCTGTTCCTCTCCTTTTTCATCATGACGCCGGTATTGGATGTGGCCAACGAGCAGGCATTGCAGCCTTACCTGAAGGAGGAGATCGGCTCGCTGGAAGCCCTGCAAAGAGCCTCGGCCCCTTTCCGTGATTTTATGTTGGCCCAGACCCGGGAGTCCGACCTGGATCTGTTTGTTAAAATCTCGGGTAAAACCGATATTCCCTCGGCCCAGGAGGTGCCATTCAATATTCTGGTGCCGGCTTTTGTGACCAGTGAACTGAAAACAGCGTTCCAGATCGGCTTTATGCTGTTTATTCCCTTTTTGATTATCGACCTGGTGGTTGCCAGCGTATTGATGGCGATGGGTATGATGATGCTGTCGCCCTTGATCGTATCCCTGCCTTTCAAGATTATGCTGTTTGTCCTGGTCGACGGTTGGGCGATGGTGATCGGCACCATGGCCGCCAGTTTTGGAGTGTAGCCATGACTCCAGAAATGGCGGTCGACCTGTTCCGTGATGCACTCTTTATTATTGTGCAGATGGTGGCGATCATCGTGGTTCCCAGTCTGATCGTTGGTTTGATGGTGAGTGTGTTTCAGGCGGCAACCCAGATCAATGAACAAACCCTAAGTTTCCTGCCGCGTCTGTTGGTGACCCTGATCACCATTATGCTTGCAGGCCCCTGGTTGTTGGCCAAGCTAATGGACTTTTTCAACAACCTGATGGCCGCCATTCCATTGATGATCGGGTAGCCCGGTGATCGAGCTTTCCACAGAGGCGATCAGCGGCTGGATCAGTCACCTTATGTGGCCGCTGTTTCGTATTGCCAGTCTGCTGATGGTGATGCCCATCATTGGTACCCAGCTGGTGCCCATGCGGGTTCGCCTGCTACTGGCGATTTCCATTACCGCATTGGTCGCTCCTTTACTGCCCGCTATGCCCGAGGTGGATGTGCTATCGGCACGCTCCTGGGTGATTACCGCCCAACAGGTTCTTATCGGTAGCCTGATGGGGTTTGTGTTGCAGCTCTTTTTCCACACCTTCGCCCTGGCCGGACAAATGATCGCGATGCAGATGGGATTGGGTTTTGCGTCATTGAATGACCCGGCCAATGGCGTTAACGTCGCCGCCGTCGGTCAGTTGTACCTGATGTTGGTGACGCTGCTGTTTCTTGCCATGAACGGCCACCTGGTGGTCATTCAGGTGGTGGTGGACAGCTTCACGACCCTGCCGGTAGGGCAGTTTTTCCCGATAGACAGCCTGTATGAGATCACCCTCTGGTTCAGCTGGGTGTTTGGTAGTGCCTTGCTGATCGCCATCCCCGCCATGAGCGCACTGCTGATTGTTAACCTCACCTTCGGGGTGATGACCAAGTCGGCGCCGCAGCTCAACGTCTTCGCTCTTGGCTTCCCCATGACCCTGGTGTTTGGCTTGTTTATCCTTTGGGTCGCAGTGTCGGGCTTTTTGGCTCAGTACTCGCAAATGGCCGAATCGGCACTCTTTGTGCTTAGAAACCTGGTCGGCGTCCAATAGTTGACGGTCGATTAAGGGAAAGAGAACACCATGGCAGAAGAGCAGGACAGCAGTCAGGATCGATCGGAAGAGCCCACGGAGAAACGGCTCCGTGATGCCCGTGAGGAGGGGCAGGTTCCGCGATCCAAGGAGCTGACCACCATGCTCCTGCTGCTGGTCGGAAGCGGTAGCCTGTTTGCCTCGGCGTCCCTGATTGGTGGCAATATGGGGTCGGTGATGCGTTTCAATTTCACCCTCGAGCGCGAAGCGATGTTCGACCCCTCGCTGATGCTACAGCACCTGGGCGTCTCGCTGGTGGAGGCGACCACCTCCCTGATCCCCTTCTTTATCGCCATGATGCTGGTCTCCCTGTTGAGTCCGTTGGCGCTGGGGGGCTGGCTACTCAGCGCCAAGGCCCTGATGCCAAAGTTCAGCCGCATGGATCCCATCAAGGGGCTGAAGCGGATGTTTTCTGCCAAATCCCTGGTTGAGCTGGTGAAGTCGATCGCCAAAGTGGCGGTGGTGGCTACGGTGTCGATTTTCGTACTGCTCTCCTATCAGGAGGACTTTCTGGGGATGGGCAAGGAGGCGATACCCCAGGCGATCGCCCATGGTTTGTCGGTGCTGGGTTGGTCGGTGATGGGGATGAGCGCCAGCCTGGTACTGATTGCAATCATCGATATTCCCTTCCAGATTTGGGACCACCGCAAGCAGTTGATGATGACCAAACAGGAGGTCAAGGACGAGTATAAAAACACCGAGGGTAAGCCCGAGGTGAAAGGGCGTATCCGCCAGTTGCAGCGCGAGATGGCTGAGCGGCGCATGATGGCTGATGTGCCCAAGGCGGATGTGGTGATTACGAACCCCACCCACTTTGCAGTGGCGGTCAAGTATGATGCCAGCAAGGCGGAGGCCCCCTATGTTCTGGCCAAAGGGGTGGAGGAGGTCGCCTTCAAGATTCGTGAGATTGCCGAGGCCCACGATGTCACCGTCATCGAAGCGCCGACGCTGGCGCGGGCCATCTACTTTACTACGCGCATCAGCCAGCAGATTCCAGCTGGCCTCTATGTGGCCGTTGCCCAGGTCCTGGCTTACGTCTTCCAGCTCCGTCGCTACCGCGACGGGGTCGGTGACAAGCCGCAGATGCGTCCGGAGTTCCCGGTTCCCGGGGAGCTGCAGCGCGATACAGAGGGTAACCCTGTCGATCGCGAGCAGGACTAGATTCCACCCATCCCAGGGCTATTTTTTTGCTGTGTGCTGCTGCATAGGCAAAACAGGTAAACTTTTTGCATAAGGCTCTCCAGTGCCATAAATACGTCAGGGTATTGACGAACGATAGGTGGGGAGCCCAGTGGATAGAGCAGCAGTATTAGGCAACATGAGAAGCATCGGTCAGGGCAGCCTCGGGGTTCCCCTGCTGTTACTGGTAGTGCTGGCGATGATGACTCTGCCGGTGCCGCCCTTTCTGCTGGATGTACTCTTCACCTTTAATATCGCCCTGGCCCTTGTCGTTCTTCTGGTCAGTGTCTATGCGCTGCGCCCTCTCGATTTTGCCGTTTTCCCGACCATTCTTCTGGTAGCGACCCTCTTGCGTCTGGCCCTCAATGTGGCTTCAACCCGGGTGGTGCTCTTGCACGGCCATTCCGGTGGGGATGCCGCCGGTAAGGTAATTGAGGCCTTTGGTGAGGTGGTGATCGGGGGTAATTACGTCGTCGGTCTGGTGGTGTTTGCGATCTTGATGATCATCAACTTTGTGGTGGTCACCAAGGGTGCCGGCCGTATCTCCGAGGTGAGTGCGCGGTTCACTCTGGATGCTATGCCCGGTAAGCAGATGGCGATTGATGCGGATCTGAATGCCGGCTTGATCCAGCAGGATGAGGCCCGGGCCCGTCGCCAGGAGGTGGGGCAGGAAGCGGATTTCTATGGTTCCATGGATGGTGCCAGCAAATTTGTTCGCGGTGATGCGGTTGCCGGATTGCTGATCCTGTTTATCAACATCATCGGGGGGTTGGGGATCGGGATGGCCCAGCATGGGCTGAGTTTTGATACGGCGCTCCAGAACTACTCCCTGCTCACCATCGGTGACGGCCTGGTTGCCCAGATTCCCTCGCTGCTGCTCTCTACCGCGTCGGCCATTATGGTCACCCGGGTTTCCGACTCCAAGGATATGGGCCACCAGATTACCCAGCAGATGTTCGCCACCCCCAAGGCGCTGGCGGTTGCTGCGGCGATCCTGTTGATCATGGGCTCCGTCCCCGGTATGCCCCATGTCGCTTTTTTGGGTTTGGGTTTGCTGGCAGCCGGCGGGGCCTGGTTGATCTACCGCAAGAAGCAGAAAGGGGATGAGAGCGCGGCCAATGCCGAGCAGCAGAAAGTGATGCTCGAGCAGCAGCAGCTGGAGGAGAAGCGCTCAACCGAGACCCGAGAGCTGGGCTGGGATGATGTGACCCCCGTCGATATGGTGGGACTTGAGGTGGGCTATCGCCTCATCCCCCTGGTCGATAAGACCCAGGGCGGGGAGCTGCTCGGACGGATCAAGGGGGTACGCAAAAAGCTTTCACAGGAGCTGGGCTTTCTGGTGCCCTCGGTGCATATCCGTGACAACCTGGACCTGTTGCCAAACGTCTATCGCATTACCTTGATGGGGGTCACCATCAGCGAGGCAGAGGTCCATCCCGATCGGGACCTGGCAATTAACCCGGGCCAGGTGTTTGGCACCCTGCAGGGCATTGAGGGTAAGGATCCCGCTTTTGGTCTGGATGCGGTGTGGGTTGAGCGCAGTCAGCGTGAGCGCGCGCAAACCCTGGGTTATACCGTGGTGGATGCTTCCACTGTGGTGGCCACCCACCTCAACCAGGTCATGAGTAAACATGCCCACGAACTGCTGGGTCACGAAGAGGTTCAGCAGCTACTGGACCTGCTGGGCCGTCAGTCACCGAAACTGGCCGAGGATCTGGTACCGAACAAGGTAACGGTGAGCACCTTGCTGAAAGTGCTGCAAAACCTGCTGCTGGAGCGGGTCTCCGTGCGCGATATTCGTACGATCGCCGAAGCGCTGGCGGATCAGGCCGGTAAGAGTCAAGATCCTGTCGCTTTGACCGCGGTGGTGAGGGTGGCCCTGGCACGCTCAATCGTACAGGGCATCGTGGGTCTGGAGCCCCAGATCCCGGTAATTACCCTGGATCCAAGTTTGGAACAGATATTGCTACAGTCTGTACAGCAAGCGCGGCAAAGTGGCGCGGCGGCTGATGAAGGTGTGGTGCTGGAGCCGGGAATGGCGGAACGATTGCAACAATCTCTGGTGTCGGTAGCGCAAAAGCAGGAGTTGGCGGGTAAACCGGTTGTGTTGCTGGTAGCCGCTCCCATCAGGCCTCTGTTGGCACGCTTTGCACGTTACAGTGTGACTTCGATGCATGTGCTCTCCTACCAGGAGATCCCGGATAACAAGCAGATCACTATCGAAGGAACGGTTGGGCAGTAATCAGGTGCCGGGCATGGGCCCAGACAATAACCGATGCTTTATGCAGGTAAAACGAGATGAACATTAAACGCTACTTTGCTTCCGATATGAGACAGGCCATGAAGCTGGTTAAGGATGATCTTGGCGATGATGCCGCCATCCTCTCCCAGCGCCGGGTTGCTGGTGGGGTTGAGGTGTCGGCAGCGGTCGACGCCAGTTTGCCGCGTAGCGAGGCCTTTGGCAGTGCTGGCGGGAGCAGGGGGCTGGATAAGGCCCTGGCTGATGCCCGCAGAAAGGTGGTGGCCGCCGAGCATGGCCTGGGTGACGCAGAGGCGGAGCTTCCTCGAATTGGTGAAGCCAGTGTGGCGACAACCGATGCCATGCGTCAGACGCTTAAGTCGCTGCAGCAGGGCCGTCACAGCGCCCCCGTTCAAGCCGAAGCGCAACCTGACTCCCGTTCACAGGGCGGGGCGCAGCAGCAGGCGCTCGAGTCGATGCGCGATGAACTCAATAACATGAAGGAGTTGCTCCAGCAGCAGCTGGGCAGTGTCGCTTGGGGGCAGTTTGTGGAGCGCTCTCCCCAGCAGGCGATGTTCTGGCGCCGGCTTTCCGGCATGGGCCTGTCAGCCGACCTGTGTAAACAGCTGTTAGCCGTGGTTGAGCCCGGTATGCCGGCAGCCCACAACTGGCGGCAGGTACTTGCCGCACTCTCCCGGCAGCTATCCACCACCCAAAAGAACCTGGTGATGGAGGGGGGGATCTTCGCCTTTATCGGTCCTACCGGCTCTGGCAAGACGACAACCATCGGTAAGCTGGCCACCCAGTATGTGCTGGAGCATGGTCCGGAGCAGGTGGCACTGGTAACCACTGACTGCTACCGGGTAGGGGCAGCGGAACAGATCAAGGCCCTTGGGCGCATCCTGAATGTAACGGTGCGGGTTGTTGACAACCCCCGCCAGCTGCAGCCGACCCTGGACGGGCTGAGCCGCAAAGCACTGGTTTTGATCGATACCGCTGGTTTGCATCATCAGGACCCCAATCTGGCACTACAATTAGGCATGCTCAATGAGGTGCGCCCGATGGTTCGAAGTCTTCTGGTACTGGCCTGCACCAGCCAGCAACAGGTCATGCGAGCGGCTTACCATACCTACGGTGGTGCAAGGCTGGTCGGAACCGTCTTTACCAAGGTGGATGAGGCTACCAGTTTGGGGGAGGCGATCAGCCTGGTGTGCGAGCATGGGCTGCCGGTTTCCTATGTTGCCGATGGGCAGCGTATTCCTGAGGATATCAGTCAGGCGAGGGCCCATGGCCTGATCAGCCGGGCGGTTGCCATTTCGGATCAGCTGCCTGCAGATGATGAAAAAATGATCGGTTCTTTCGCCCTTAGCCGAGGCGGTGCAAACCACTACTCGGCGCGCTATGTAAGTTGATCTATTGAGGATAGAATGGGGCAGCAAGTGGCTGATATAAATGGAATCCAGCGGGTGTTAGCAGCCGCGAGCGTGTACATGAGGGTGAAATCAATCTATGGCTAGTCGACAACCCGTGCAGGTGATTGCGATAACTGGCGGCAAAGGGGGCGTCGGCAAGACCAATGTATCGGTCAATGTGAGTATCGCCCTGGCCGAGATGGGGCGCCGGGTAATGCTGCTGGACGCCGACCTGGGGTTAGCCAACGTAGACGTATTGCTGGGATTGTCTGCCAGCAAGAACCTGGCTGATGTGATGGCGGGTCGTTGTGATCTCAGAGATATATTGCTCAATGGCCCCGGCGGCATAAAAATCATCCCCGCCTCATCCGGCACCCAGTCGATGACTGAGCTGAGCCCTCAGCAGCATGCCGGAATGATCAGCGCTTTCAGTGACCTCAGTGGTCAGCTCGATGTATTGATCGTCGACACCGCGGCGGGGATCTCCGATAACGTCGTGAGCTTTGTCCGTGCGGCCCAGGAGGTGGTACTGGTGGTGACCGATGAGCCGACCTCCATCACCGATGCCTATGCGCTGATCAAACTGTTGAACCGGGATTATAATATGATGCGCTTCCGCATCGTGGCCAATATGGTTCGTACTCCTCAGGAGGGTAGAAACCTCTACAATAAACTGGTTAATGTGACGGACCGTTTCCTCGATGTGGCGCTACAGTATATGGGCGCAGTGCCCTTTGATGAGTCGGTGCGTAAGTCCGTACAGCGGCAGAAAGCGGTGCTTGAGGCCTACCCTCGCAGTAAAGCGGCGCTGGCGTTAAAGGCTTTGGCTCAAAAAATCGATGCGCTCCCCATGCCCTCAACCTCTCGGGGGCACCTCGAGTTCTTTGTTGAGAGCTTGGTGGTGGGGGAGCATGGAGTGTAACGATGGTAGCCGTTCCAGAAGGATTTGGTATGTATACCAACAATCAGGCGGAGTCGTTGAATGTTCTGGTTGAGCGCCATGCTCCCCTGGTAAAACGTATTGCGCATCACCTGGCCGCTCGACTGCCGTCAAGTGTTCAGGTGGATGACCTGATTCAGTCTGGCATGATCGGATTGCTGGAGTCCGCCCGTAAATATGACGGCAGCAAAGGGGCTGCGTTTGAAACCTATGCCGGTATTCGCATTCGCGGTGCCATGCTGGATGAGATTCGAAAAGGGGATTGGGTACCCCGTTCCGTGCATCGCAATAGCCGTCGAGTCTCCGAGGCTGTCAAAGCGGTCGAGGCCCGCTTAGGGCGTGACGCTAAAGATAATGAGATTGCGGCCGAATTACAGGTTAGTGTGGGTGAATATCATGCCATGTTGCATGACTCAATGGGGGGGCACCTATTCAGCTTTGACGACCTGATCGATAGTGACGACACGCAGCAGGAGGCGGCTTTAGCCTCCCTGGATGTCTCGCTACCCCATGAGGGCGTTATGGCGGACAGGTTCCGGGAGTCCCTGGCTGAGGCCATTAGCACCCTGCCGGACCGTGAGCAACTTTTGCTCTCTCTCTATTACGATGAGGAGCTGAACCTGAAAGAGATTGGAGCTGTTCTTGGTGTCAGTGAATCAAGGGTTAGCCAACTCCATAGCCAGTCGGCGCTAAGGCTTAGGTCGCGACTTAAGGGGTGGAGTTCGGATTCGGAGTAATCCTTTCATTCACCAACTAGACTTGTAGAATACTGTGTTTTGACAATACCAAAATTAGAGGTTTCACGGAGGCCGGTTTGGACAAAAACATGAAGATCCTCATCGTAGATGACTTTTCTACTATGAGGCGCATCATCAAGAATCTGCTGCGGGATCTGGGTTTTACCAATACGGCAGAGGCTGACGACGGTCAGACGGCACTACCGATGCTGCAGACGGGTGGTTTCGACTTTCTTGTCACGGACTGGAATATGCCGGGAATGACAGGGATCGATCTACTGCGAGCGGTTAGGGCTGATCCAAAGCTCAGTACGCTGCCGGTGCTGATGGTGACAGCGGAGGCCAAAAGGGACCAGATCATAGAGGCGGCGCAGGCTGGCGTTAATGGTTACGTGGTCAAGCCCTTTACCGCCCAGGCGCTCAAAGAGAAGATCGAAAAAATCTTTGAACGCGTCGATGCTGGTGGTTGATAAGGGCTTGATATGACGCTTTTTAATTACAACAGAGACAATGCCGAATTGGAATCTGACCTAAAAGTACAGGCGCAAAAGTTGGTTGAGTTGCTCGAGTCAGGGAATGTCTCTGGTGCGATCAATGTGATTCAAGACCTCAACGAGATGCGTGACCAGAGCCTCTACCTCGAGGTTGGCAGGCTGACACGGGCGTTGCACGAGTCGCTGATGAACTTCCATATTGACTCTGGCATTACCGGCGAGGATCAGGAGCAGATATCCCATATGGCGGATGCTTCGGATCGTCTTGATTACGTCACTAAAATGACTGAGAGCGCGGCCAACCGGACAATGGATATTGTCGAGGCGTGCGCCCCCATGGCATCCCAGCTGGGGATCGAGGCTAGGGAGTTAAGTCAGGAGTGGAAGCGTTTTACCAGCCGTCAAATGTCACCGGAGGAGTTCAGGGAGCTGTCCAAGCGCATTGCCCCTTTCCTGGAGGAGACTGAAAAACGCTCCACTGAGTTTGGCAACAGCCTGAATGAAATTCTTATGGCCCAGGACTATCAGGACCTGACCGGGCAGGTCATCAAGCGCGTGGTCAGCCTGGTGTCTGAAATCGAAGACAGCCTGGTTCACCTGGTGCGGATGGCTGGCAAGGTTGATGAAATTACGGGCATAGAGCACGAGGCACTATCTGCCAAGCCAGCCGCATCGAGTACCGAAGCGGAAGGCCCACAGATTAATAAAAAGCATCGGGATGATGTGGTCTCTGGGCAGGATGAGGTCGATGACCTTCTTTCCAGTCTAGGGTTCTAAGGAGCTAGGTATGAGTTTTGAGGTTGACGAAGAGATCTTGCAAGACTTTCTTGTTGAGGCAGGAGAGATTCTTGAACTGCTATCTGAGCAGCTGGTAGACCTTGAAAACCAGCCTGACGACAAGGAGCTGTTGAATGCAATCTTCCGCGGTTTCCATACGGTAAAAGGGGGCGCCGGATTTCTTTCCCTCACGCCCCTGGTAGAGTGTTGCCATATAGCCGAGAATGTTTTCGATATACTGCGCAACGGGCAACGGCAGGTCTCCCCTGAACTGATGGATGTTGTGCTGCAGGCACTGGATGCGGTAAATCTCATGTTCGGTGAGGTGCGTGAACGCGAGGAGCCAACACCCGCTGACCCCGAGCTTTTGCGGCAACTTGCGCTGATGGCCACCCCTGACACAGGCACTTCCGAGCCGGCGCCGAGCGCAGCAGCGCCTGAGCCTCAGGTGCCAGCACAGCCCGATACTTCGGCAACCACCAACGAGTCCGGTGCCGGAGGCGATATCAGTGATGATGAATTTGAGCAGCTTCTGGACGCACTCCACGAAGCCCCTAAGGATACGGCTCCAGCGCCTGAGCCTTCCGCTTCATCCAGTGATGAGATTACCGATGATGAGTTTGAGGAGCTGCTGAATAAACTCCACGGGGATAAAAAGATTGGTGCCAGTGCGGCACCTGCTGCAACGCCAGCAGCAGGGGCTGCGCCTGGCAATAGCGATGAGATCACCGATGATGAGTTTGAAGCGCTTCTGGACCAGTTGCACGGTGGCGGGGCCCCAAGCGGCGTGGTAGAAAGAGCATCAGCGCAAGCTGCCTCATCGGCCCAGGCACCTACGCCACCTGCAGGGGGCGCGGCTGAAGGTGACAATATCTCGGACAAGGAGTTTGAGGATCTTTTGGATCAACTCCACGGTAAGGGTAAGGGGCCTGCTGCCGCTGCAGCCACCTCTCAGCCGGTGACGCCAGCCCCAGCCCAGCCCAAACCGGCCGCCGCTGCGAAACCGTCGGTGGCCAAGCCCGCCGCACCGGTAAAAGCCAAAGAACCGCCGCCAGCTACTGAAACCACGGTACGGGTTGATACCTCACGGCTGGATGACATCATGAATATGGTGGGCGAGCTGGTGCTGGTAAGAAACCGGCTGGTCCGTATAGGCGCCAGTAATGGCGATGAAGCGCTATCGAAGGCGGTCGCAAACCTGGATGTGGTGACGGGTGACCTGCAGTTATCGGTAATGAAAACCCGGATGCAGCCGATTAAGAAGGTGTTTGGTCGCTTTCCCCGCGTTGTGAGGGATTTGGCCAGGAACCTCAAGAAGGAGATTAACCTCCAGCTGGAGGGTGAGGATACGGACCTGGATAAAAACCTGGTAGAGGCGCTTGCCGACCCCCTGGTTCACCTCGTTCGTAACTCCGTGGACCATGGCATCGAGGCTCCTGAGGTCAGGGAGGCTGCAGGTAAGGATCGTAAGGGCAACGTTATCCTGGCCGCTGAACAGGAGGGGGATCACATACTGCTTTCCATCTCCGACGATGGTGCGGGTATGGACCCCAACAAACTGAGAGCCCTTGCAGTGGAGCGCGGTCTGTTTGACCAGGATGCGGCCGATCGCCTGTCGGATGCCGAATGCTTTAACCTTATTTTTGCCCCCGGGTTTTCGACCAAAAAGGAGATCTCAGATGTCTCTGGTCGAGGCGTGGGTATGGATGTGGTTAAGACCAAAATATCCCAGCTCAACGGCATTATCGATATTCAGTCCGAAGCCGGTAAAGGCACCACTATTTTAATCAAGGTGCCCTTGACGCTGGCTATCATGCCAACCCTGATGGTGATGCTTGGCCAGCAGGCTTTTGCGTTGCCGTTGGTGAGCGTGAATGAAATATTCCACCTCGATCTGTCAAAAACCAATGTGGTGGATGGACAGGAAGTGGTGATCGTGCGGGACAAGGCATTACCACTGTTTTACCTCAAGCGCTGGCTGGTTGATAACCGTATGGGGGGAAGTGTCGACGTAACGGAGGGGGAAGGAGAGGAGGCCCATGTGGTGATCGTCTCCGTGGGCACTCAACGGGTTGGCTTTGTAGTGGACCAGCTGGTCGGTCAGGAGGAGGTCGTCATCAAGCCCCTTGGGTCGATGTTGCACGGCACACCGGGCATGGCGGGTGCCACCATTACCGGGGATGGGCGAATTGCCCTGATCCTTGATGTACCCAGCATGTTGAAACGCTACGCACGCCGGATTTAAATCCCGCATTGACCGGCACCTTCGGGTGCCGGTATCTCGTTGAGAGCATTGGAGAGATCGAGTGGCAGTAAAGGTATTGGTGGTGGACGACTCTGGTTTTTTTCGCCGCAGGGTCACCGAAATTTTGAAATCGGATCCGACGATAGAGGTCGTGGGAACGGCCAGTAACGGTGCGGAAGCGGTCGAGAAAGTGTCAGCCCTGAAGCCAGATGTGGTCACTATGGACTACGAAATGCCCGTTATGGACGGCATTACCGCGGTTCGTAAAATTATGGCCCGCTCCCCAACCCCTGTTTTGATGTTCTCTTCCCTTACCCACGAAGGGGCGCGAGTGACACTGGACGCCCTGGAAGCGGGTGCCGTCGACTTCCTGCCAAAAAACTTCGAGGATATCTCGAGAAACACCGACAAGATCAAACGGGTCCTGTGTGATCGGGTTAAAACCGTTGCACGCAGCATGAGACGCAGTGCCGCACCGGCGACCCAGGCGGGGCCAAGGCCGACGGCAAGCCGCCTGGGAGCGGCCGCCCCAGCGGCTTCGCAACAGGCTGGTGCACCTGCCAGGCCGGTGGTCTACAACCGTGGGGCAGCCAAGCACAAGCTACTGGCGATCGGTACCTCTACCGGTGGGCCGGTGGCACTGCAGAAGGTGCTCACGGAGCTGCCGGCTAACTTTCCAACCCCTATTGTGCTGATTCAACATATGCCGGCTACCTTTACCCATGCTTTTGCTGAGCGGCTGAATCGCCTTTGCAAAATCACTGTCAAGGAAGCCCAGGACGGTGATCGTCTGCAGCCCGGTGTCGCGCTGTTGGCGCCAGGTGGAAAGCAGATGATGATCGACTCCCGTGGGGGGGTGGTAAGGATTCTTCCCGGCGATGAGCGCCTGAACTACAAGCCCTGTGTGGACATCACTTTCGGCTCGGCAGCCAACGCGTTTGGTGGAAAAGTCCTGGCCGTGGTTTTAACCGGTATGGGGGCGGATGGGCGCGATGGAGCCCGCCTGCTGAAGTCAAAAGGTGCAACGGTCTGGGCCCAGGACCAGGCAAGCTGCGTTATTTATGGGATGCCAATGGCGATAGTCAATGCGAATCTGGCCGATGCGGTGCTGTCGCTGGATGATATCCCGTCCCGGTTGGTGGAGGCGATTTAAACATGGACCTGTTAAGCGTCGTAGGGCTACTTCTGGCGCTGTTTGCCGTTCTCGGTGGTAACTATCTTGAAGGTGGTCACATTGAGGCCCTGCTCAACGGGCCGGCGGCGGTGATTGTGTTTGGTGGCACTATTGGTGCCGCCTTTATCCAGACCTCAGGTGCCACCTTCCGTCGTGCGCTGGTGATCCTGAACTGGGTTTTTTTCCCGCCTCGGGTGGATATCGCGCAAGGGATCTCCAAGGTTGTGAACTGGAGTATGACGGCACGAAAAGAGGGGCTGCTGGGGCTGGAGACCATCGCTGACGCAGAACCGGACCCTTTTGCGCGTAAGGGGTTGCAGCTGCTGGTCGATGGCAGTGAGCCTGAGGCGCTGCGCAGTGTTCTGGAGGTTGACCTCTATTCCGCCGAAAACAAGGATATGCATGCCGCTAAGGTGTACGAGTGTATGGGCGGTTACTCTCCCACCATCGGCATCATCGGGGCGGTCATGGGGCTGATACATGTTATGGGAAACCTGGCCGATCCTTCCCAGTTGGGAGAGGGGATCGCGGTTGCTTTTGTGGCAACCATCTATGGGGTGGCCTTTGCCAACCTGTTGCTGCTTCCTATCGCGAACAAGCTGAAATACATCGTCCATCAGGGCTCCCAGTACCGGGAGATGATGATTGAGGGGATTTTAGCGATTGCTGAGGGGGAGAACCCCAGGGCCATCGAACTGAAGCTGCAAGGCTTCCAGGGTTAGTGTGATCTATGGCGAGAAGACGGCAGCAGCAGGAGCATGAGAACCTGGAGCGTTGGCTGGTCTCCTACGCTGACTTCATAACGCTTTTATTCGCCTTCTTTGTGGTCATGTACTCTATTTCCTCGGTCAATGAGGGGAAGTATAAGATTCTGTCGGAAACACTGGTGGGGGTATTCAACCAGCCCCCCCGCAGCGTCGATCCCATCCAGGTAGGTGAGTCACGGGTCCGTGATCAAAAAAGCAACGACGATATGATCGCTATTCCCCACGGTCAGGACGTGGCCATTAACCCCATAGAGGGGGGAGACAAAACCTTTACCGAGGAGGAGGCCACGGAAAACCTCGAAGTGATCGGTGATAACCTTAAAATAGCGTTTAGCGAGCTGATCGCAGAAGAAAAGATCAGCGTCACCGGCAATGAGATGTGGGTCGAGATAGAGATGCCAGCCAGTTTGCTGTTTGACAGCGGAGATTCGATCCCCAAGAACCAGGCGTTCGATATTCTTCGGCGGGTAGCCGATATCATTAAGCCCTTTCATAACCCGGTTCATATTGAGGGGTTTACCGATAACCGGCCGATCAATACCGACCGCTTTCCAACCAACTGGGAGTTGTCCGCTGCACGTTCGGCGGCAGTGGTGCGGATGCTGGCCAATTATGGTGTCGACCCAGGCCAGTTGGCGGCTGTTGGCTATGGAGAGTTTCAGCCCGTTGCATCCAATGCGGCCCCAGAGGGGCGGGAGCGCAATAGGCGGGTCGTTCTGGTGATCTCCAAAAACCTCGATATTCGACGCGCCATCAACCCCATTGGCGTCGAGCGTGCCACGCAGTACGAAGGGGTGCTTCGAGAACGCTTCGCTCCTCCGGCGGCACCCGCTCAATAAAACGGTCCTTCAGCAGGAGCTCTGTGACATAGTTGAGAGAGCCCCCCTAGATCCATTTTTGGGCATGGATTTTGCTGGATAGCAATAGGAGTGCTTTCAAACGACAAAAAAACGGCAGGTTGATGAAGTTGGTGGGTTATCGTCAATTTTTGGCTGTTACGGGGAACTAGGGTGGCGCTGTGAGAATTTGGTCCGTATCGAATCAAAAAGGGGGGGTGGGTAAGACCACAACGGCCGTTGCGTTGGGCGGCCTGCTGGCTGACCGTGGGCAGCGCGTCTTAATCGTCGACCTTGATCCACACGGCTCGATGACCAGTTATTTTCGCTATGACCCTGACTCGATTGAGAGCAGTAGTTACGACCTCTTTATGCATAAAGGCGAGATACCCGAAGGCCTTCCTGCCAGTGTAATCAAACAAACCAGCTCTCAAAATCTCGACCTGATGCCTGCCAGCACGGCGTTGGCGACCCTGGAGCGGCAGATGACCGGGCAGGGGGGGTATGGGCTGGTACTGGCTAAATCCCTGGCCTTGTTGTGGGATCGCTATGACTACGCTCTCATTGATACCCCCCCTCTGTTGGGCGTGCTGATGGTGAATGCGATGGCAGCCAGTGAGAAGCTGTTGATTCCCGTGCAGACCGAGTTTTTGGCCCTCAAGGGGCTGGAGCGTATGGTCCATACCCTGACGATGGTCAATCGGTCCCGAAAGCGCGAGCTACCTTACCTGATAGTGCCCACCATGTTTGATCGGCGGACCCAGGCGGCCTTAATGGCGATGAAAACCATACGCAGTCAACACGCGAAGCATGTATGGCAGGCTTATATACCGGTAGATACCCGGCTTAGGGATGCCAGTAGGCAGGGGGTGACACCCTCTGCGTTTGACCCGGAATCCCGTGCAGTAAGGGCGTACCAGCACCTGCTGAAGGATCTTTTGATGGCGGCCATTGCAGAGCCTCGTACTGCAACCGGTTAGCAGGATACAATAGGCGGAAGCCGGTAAGGGATGGACGCCTGCGGTTGTAAGGCGTATTTTCTAAACTTCCCGTTACCTTGGCCGATGAATTGAAGGAGCCCTGGATGAGGGGCATTGAGTCTTTAGGCGGAATATGAGTCAGCAGCAGTTAAAAGTAGCGGTCACTAAACCTCAGGAAGCGATTCAGGAGTATCTGGATGGGTTGCTTCAGGATGCGACTGCCCGTGCGCTGATGCTCGACGAGGCGGTTGCCCCGCAGGAGGTGGTTGAGGTAGTAAAGGAGGTCGAGCTCCCCACCCCCTCCCTTGAAATCACTCCTCAGGTTAAAGAGGAGCCGGTAGCAGTAGTGGAATCTGCTCCCACAGCAATAGGGCGACCGGAGTGGTCTCGGCAGCGGTTTGAGTGTCTTCTGTTCAAGGTTGCGGGTCTTAAGCTGGCGGTGCCACTGATTGAGTTGGGCACCATTTATCCGCTTGATGAGCCGTTAACACCGCTCTTTGGGCAGCCGGACTGGTTTTTAGGTTTGTACAAGCACACCGGCAAAAGCATTCGGGTTATGGATGCCGCTAAGTGGGTTATGCCGGAGCGTTACAGCCCAGAGCTGAATGAGGGGCTTAAGTACATTATTTCGCTTAAGGGCTGTGATTGGGCTTTAGCCGTACATGACGTTGCAGAGGCGATCCAGCTGGATCCGGATGCGGTTCGCTGGAGAACCGAGAGGGGAAAACGCCCCTGGCTGGCCGGTACGGTTATTGGCGAGATGTGCGCCCTGCTTGATGTCGAGCGCCTCAGTAGCCTTATTTGCGAGGCGGAATCAAATGGTAATGCAATGCGAGCAAATTAAGCATTTAAAAAAACTTTAGTTTATAGTTAGGGGTATGCACGGAATTAGGGCATTCCCGTCAATTAAAATCAGGATAGAGACCACGCTATGTCGACACATACCGCTTCACAAGGAACAGATGATCCCATCCTGCAGTGGGTAACCTTTCGCCTAGACGACGAAACTTACGGAATTAACGTAATGCAGGTACAGGAAGTTTTGCGTTACACCGAGATCGCACCTGTACCCGGAGCTCCCCAATACGTATTGGGAATTATTAACCTGCGCGGTAATGTAGTCACCGTGATCGACACCCGCCAGCGGTTTGGCCTTCCTTATGCCGAAGTAACGGAGAACACCCGTATCGTCATTATTGAGGCTGAAAAACAGGTTGTAGGTATTCTTGTGGATGCCGTTGCCGAAGTGGTTTATCTGCGTCAATCCGAGATTGAAACGGCACCCAATGTGGGTAACGACGAAAGCGCCAAGTTTATACAGGGTGTTTGCAACAAAAATGGCGAGCTGCTTATCCTTGTCGAGCTGGACAAGATGATGAGCGATGAGGAGTGGGCTGAACTCTCCGACATATAAACAAAGCCCCGGCGCTGGGAGGTGCGCGATGGATGATGTTACACCAATTATCGTAGACCCTTCCCGTCGTATCCGCCCCACAGAGAAGGGACGCCCACCCAGAGAGCGTCCCACTCCTGAGCAAGAGCAAGAGCACCAGGATGAGGAGCATAACTCTGCTGAGGAGAATTCTGCTGAAGAGAAGTCTGCTCAGGAGAAGTCCTCTCGCGAGCGAGATCCTCTTGGTCGTTTGCATATAGATGAGTATGTCTAGCCTGAACCTTAGCCTCCTGATACCCCTTCTCGCGGTCCTCTTGTTTGGAACCGTGGGCGTCTATTATTACCGCCGAGCCATAGGAGCCCAGCGAGAGCAGGTTGAGCGCCTCAACAAGCGTATCGATATGCTTGAGTCTGACCTGAGGGCAGTGGGAGCCGGCGCCATTGGTGTAGGGCAGCGCCTTATCAAGGTTGAGCAACGGTTGAGCGTCACCATCGACAAGCAGGAAGCCCTGGAGCAGCGGGACCCGTCAAAGGTTTCTTACACAGAGGCGGGAAAGCTGTTTGAGATGGGGGCGTCGACCGAAGACGTGATGGAGAGTTGTCATATCTCGGTAGCGGAAGCTCGTTTGATAGAGTTGATGCACCGTAAAAACAGCAGCGGTAGCTGATCAGGCAAAGGCGTAGCTGTTCTTGCCCGACTTTTTCACTTTGTACATAAGGTTATCTGCGAGACTCATCAGCTCTTCCGCATCGCCTGCAGAGTCAGGATATAACGCGATGCCTATACTGGCGCCAATATGAGCTTCACTCTGGAGTTGGAAGGGTTGGCTGAGCTTATCCAGTAAGCTTTGCGCCACCTGTGCTGCCCCATCCGCCTGCTGAATCGCTGGCAGTAACACCACGAACTCGTCCCCACCGATACGAGCTACGGTGTCGGATTCACGCAAACTTTTCTTTATTCGCTCGGCGACCTCCTTGAGGAGCTCGTCGCCTGCATCGTGCCCCAGTGTGTCGTTAACCGCTTTAAAGCCGTCGAGGTCGATGAATAAAAGGGCCACCTTTTGCTGGTTACGCTTGGCAATTGCCAGCGACTTGGAAATACGGTCCCAGAGCAGGCGCCGGTTGGGCAAGCCGGTAAGGGTATCATGAGTAGCCAAGTGGCGAACCTCCTCCTCGGCCAGCTTGCGTTTTATTATCTCTTTGCGTAGTCGACGGTTCCAGAACAGAACTACAGCCAGAATCAAGGCAGCAATGGCGCCTACTTTTAACCGTTCAATCCAGAGGTCGCCCTCATCAATTCCCTGTTGAATCCTGAGAGCAAGCCATTTTTTGCGAAGCTGCCTCAGCTTGCCGTCATCGCTGATGGTAATAACGCGATTGATCATGTGCGTGAGTTCGGGCCAGTCACTACGGATGGCAAATTTTACCTGGTCGTCTTTTAGCTCGGGTATGCGGTGCAGGTTGATTCCATCTATGCCATTCTCCTGTATGTACTGGGAGAGTGCAGAGAGGCTTCCTGCATAACCCTGAACCTCGCGGTTGATGACCTTGTCCAAACCGGCTTTGATTGAGCTGACATTGGTAATGCTAACCCCTGGATAGTCCAGGAGCTGCTCGGTGATGGCGGTGCCGGGAATAACAGCCAGGCTCTGTCCCTCCATTTCCTCGACACTGCGAAGAGCAACCTGCTGATCGGGTGTTGCGATCACCCAGGGGGTCCGTTTGTAGGTGAAGGAGTAGTTGACGGGTGCCTGGCTGTGTTCGCTTCCACCGACATCGGCGACCATATCCACCTCACCGTTAGTGATCGCCTCCAGGCTACTCGCCGAATCTTCGTAAAAACGGGTTTCAAAACGGACCGGTAGATAGTCACCAAGCAGCTGAATCAGCTCCTTGTTGAAATTACTGTTCTGGGCGGTGGTTGAATCCCCTTCGGGTAGCCCCACCCTGATCACCGGGTTATTGCTGATCCAGGCCACACCTTCCGGGCTCACGGAAAAGCGATAGGAGCCTGTATTGTAAAAGTGATCCTGTGGGTTGGGGAGCCACTTCTGCTCCAGTTGCCCCAGCTCCTTGGGCGTGATCTTTTCCATTCCTTCGCGAACCCTGGTCGCCAGCTCTGTTCGGTGTCTGGGAACCGCCGCAAGAAGGAGATCATCCAGCAGGGAGTCGCTGAGTAGTCGGTAGTGCTGCCCGCTGTTGGCCCGGTGGCCGGTCGGGTCGTTGATGACGGCTGTGCTGCTGACAAAGGCCTCTAGCCCGGATTGCATGTAGGCAGTAAACGGCTCCTGGGTTGTAAAGCTTAAACCCGGCTCGTGCTGCAACAAGAGGGCGCGAAGGTGAGGGGCGTTATACATCGCAATGGGGGTGCCAATCAGGTCCGCGAGGCGGGTCGCGCCGGAGGATTCAGGTACGTATACACCCAGCTTGATCGGTAATAACACCGTGGGATAGTTGAGCAGGCTCATCCGTTCGGGCAGCGGTGAGAAGGTAACCCCTACAATATCGGCTAACCCCCGGATAACCATCTCCTCGCTGTGGGTCGGCTCCATGGGCAGAAAGCGAACCGAAACCCCTGTCTTTTGCCCCCAGAGCCTCCACAGGTCAGGAAGGAGCCCCAGGCTTTCACCCTCGGTTGTGGTTGTGGCGTAGGGTGGTGCCCACTGAGGCAGGGTAATGATCAGGTCTTCATCGTTGGGCGACACCCCCCCCCATACGGCAACAATGGAGCGTAGGCGCTTAGGCTCAAGGCGCTTGAACCCCCGGTTGATTTCGCCTAGGAGGACGTCGTTCCCCGCCCGTATCCTTGCGCTGCGTCGGTTATTGGCGATTTTCATTCCACTGTTGAGATGAAACGAAAGCTTCTCGGTGCGCAGGAGGAAATTGGTGGCGATCTGTCGCCCGATCGCTACCCGGTAGTCGCCCCGCCGAGCCGCCTCTACGATCCGCTCTGTGCCCTCAAGCCCGTCGTAGGTATAGCCCTCTGGAATCGCTAGCGTGGGCAGGTTGAGCGTCTTGCTAACAGCGATTCGGTAGGGGCGGATCTCCTCCCAGCCCTGAATTTTACCCAGCGTTGCGTGGGTAAACAGGTAGACAGGATCATCAACGGCGAACCGGGTTTCGATCAGCGACTGGCCGTAGCCGTACTGCGGATCCATGCCCGCCAGCACATCGGTATCGCCGGCCAGAACCTGCCCGATAGCCTGGGGGTAGCTGGCGCTGACAACAAATTCAATCTCGCGCTGGTTGACCCTCCCCCAATAGCGCCACAGTTCCACCATCAAGCCTGCGGGTGTCCCGTCCGGCTGGATAAAGGAGTAGGGAGGGTCGAGGTCTACAATGCTGACCCGTAGCGGGGCGTCTGCATGTGCTGATCCGCTGGCAAGGGATAACAACAGTTGCAAGCTCAATCCGAGAAGCAGGGCAGGGTAATTGGAAAACAGGTGGCGCAGGCTCATTGGCTAAGTTTATGCATTTTAATCCATTGTGCACAGTGTGACCGAGCTGTCAGCAATAAAAAGGCCTCCACCTGGGAGGCCTTTAAGCAACGGATAACAGTGACGCTTACAGGGAGAGGCCTGGCGCCAACTGAGCCGGCATGGCGAGCCTGTCCGCTTCCAGTGAGGCCACCGGATAAGCGCAGTAGTCCGCCGCGTAATAGGCGCTGGCACGATGGTTGCCACTGGCACCGATTCCACCAAATGGCGCTGCGCTGCTGGCTCCTGTCAACTGCTTGTTCCAGTTGACGATGCCGGCCCGGCTGCGCTTGAAGAAGTGATCATAGCGCTCGCGGCTGTCACTCAGCAGTCCCGCGGAGAGCCCGTAGCTGGTCCGGTTCGCCATATCGATCGCCTGATCGAAGTCGTCATAGCGGATCAGCTGGAGGAGGGGACCAAAATACTCCTCGTCGGGCAGTGCTTCTATGGTGGTTACGTCTATCAGTGCAGGAGAGATCATCGCGCTGTGATCATCAAGTCGCTTGCCCTCAACGAGCGCCTCAGCGCCCATCGAGAGCAAGCGGCTCTGGGCTGCCAGGATTCCCTCGGCGGCGGCCACCGAAATCAGCGAACCCATAAAGGGCTGTTCTTCGGCATCGTACACGCCCACCCGAATCTTTTTGATGGCGTTAACCAGCTGGCTGACAAAGCGGTCACCTTGCCCAGTGCGCGGTACATAAAGGCGTCGGGCACAGGTACAGCGTTGGCCAGCGGAGATATAGGCTGACTGCAGGGTCTCATGCACGGCCGCATCGATATCAGCCACCTCGTCAAGAATCAGTGGGTTGTTGCCCCCCATCTCGAGTGCGAGGATCTTTCCGGGCTGGCCCGCAAACTGTTTGTGCAGCAGGTGGCCGGTGGCCGAGCTACCGGTGAAAAAGAGGCCGTCGATGCCGGGGTTTCCCGCCAATGCGATGCCGGTCTCCTTCTCTCCCTGAACCATGTTGATCACGCCCGCTGGAAGCCCGGCTTTTTGCCAAAGTTTCAGGGTTTTCTCCGCGACCCTTGGGGTCAGCTCGCTGGGCTTAAAAACGACAGTATTGCCCGCCAGAATGGCCGGAACAATGTGACCATTGGGCAGGTGACCGGGGAAGTTGTAGGGGCCGAACACTGCAACCACCCCATGGGGCTTGTGGCGCAGCACGGAACGCCCAGCCGGGACCTCGGACTGCTCTTCTCCCGTACGCTCATGGTAAGCCTTAATGGAAATAGCGATCTTGCCGATCATTGCGGCAACCTCGGTGCGGGTTTCCCACAACGGCTTCCCCGTCTCCTCGGAGATGGCCAGAGCCAGCTCCTCACGATGGGCATCGAGCTGCTCGCCGAAGTCTTTAACCACCGCTTCACGCTCTTCAAATGGACGTGAAGACCAGTCGTAAAAAGCTTCACGAGCGGCGTTAACCGCGTCATTAACCTGCTGTTCAGTAGCCCCGTGTCCTTGCCAGAGCGAAACTCCTTTGGCAGGGTTATAAGAGGTAAAGGAGGGCCCCTGTCCGTCAATCCACTCGCCGTTAACAAATAAAGAATTGCTCATGTTTACCTCCTAAGCTTGGATGACAAACGTACCACTCGCACAGCATCGCCCTCTTCAACCTGGAGGGCGGCGGCCGTTTCTGGGTTGATGTCTACCACATTATGATCACCGGACAGCTCTACCAGCGTGCAGCGGAAGTTTTTCAGGTCGGTATTGGACATCAGGTAGGTTTCTCCGCCCTCAGGGGCGTCGGAAATATTGACCTTGGCATAATGGCTCTCGCGTACGGCACGGATGTCCATAACCCGGGTTTCGATGGTGGGGCCCGCGTCGAAAATGTCCACATAACCCTCATTACGGAAACCCTCGCTCTCCAGCATCATGCGGGCGGGCAGGGTGTTGTCGTGGACCTTACCGATCACCTCCTGAGACTCCTTGGGAAGCATATTGGTGTAGATCGGGTGGCGGGGCATCAACTCGGCAATAAAGGTCTTGTCACCCAGGCCTGCCATGTAAACTGCATCCGCAAAGTCCATGGAGAAAAAGTGGCGTCCCAGCCCCTCCCAGAAGGGAGAGTGGCCGTTTTCGTCTGAGTAGCCGCGCATTTCGGCAATGATGTGGGTTGAAAAACGCTTGGGGAATTCGGCCAGGAACATAAAGCGGCTCTTGGAGAGCAGGCTGCCGTTCTTGCTGTGGCGGTAGTCGGGATCCAGAAACAGGGTGCAGACTTCGGAGTACCCGGTATGGTCGTTGCTCAGGGTGAGGGTGCGCACGGCGTTATGAACCCCCAGCTGCCGCGATGAGTGGACCAGGGTGCCCACCCGGTAGTTATACCAGGGCTGGCTCAGGCCTACCGCGGCCTCGATACCACAAATACCGGCCACTCGACCATTTTCTGTGTCCTCAAGGACGAACAGGTAGGTCTCCTCTCCGGGGGTGGTTACCACCTTTTCGAAGGCCTCCAGAGAGCTGTATATTTTTCCCCGAACCTGACCCTCATTGGGTTGGAGGGAGGTAAATCCGGCGCCGGTTTTTTCTGCCAGCGCGTATAGCTCATCGTAATCATCGGAATGAATGGGTCGGATTACCATCATAATTCATCTTCACCTCTAAGAGGTGCCTCCTCGTTGAAGGAAACGCTGGCTACCAGCTGTGGTGCGAGCAGTCGTTTCTTGTTGCTTTAAGTTGCGTTCTCAGGCGGAAGAGCTATCCGCCCGGGTATCAGTTTGTTTTTGTTGCTGCCGCTAATGAGTGGCAGGGAGTTATCTGGATCGGGTCATCAGGGCCGATATTAAGCGCCGCCATCTGCTCAGTGGTCAGTTGAGGGGCGAGGGGCGACAGGGTTGCAATCAGGCAGCGGTAGTCACTAAATCCGCAGTTACTGACCAGGCTGGGAACCCTCTCATCGCTACCGTGCCTGCCGACGCTGGCGGTTGTTCGCCGGATCTGCTGGAAGGTGGCGATCTGGTCGGTGTCGATCTCGAGTGTGGGACCGCCGTCGAAAATATCGATATGGTCCGAGAAGCTGAACCCCTCCATCTCCAGCAGCTGCTTGTTGCTGGCGATGTCGCTACGCGGTTTACCCAGGGAGTCCTGTGCGGTCTTGCCCAGCAGTGGGATATAGATGGGTTGCTGGGGCATCAGGGAGGCGATAAAGCCTTTGAAGTTAATGCCGGCCAGAAAGGTGGCCCGGGACAGCTCCATGCTAAAAAAGTGGCGCCCCAGGCTTTCCCAGAACGGGGATTTCCCCTCTTCATCGAGGACACCCTGAAGCTCAGCGATACAGCGCTTGGCCAAAAGGGAGCGGTGTAGCGCCATAAAGAGCAGACGGGCGCGGGAGAGGAGCTGGTGGTTAAGGGCGTTGCGATGCTCTGGCGCCAAAAAGAGGGTACAGAGGCGACTGCTACCGGCCAGGTCCTGGCAGATGCTCAGTGTGCCGACCGTATTGCGGATCTGCAGCTGCTTCGACGTATGGGTAAACTCCGCCATGCGGTAGCTGTAGAAGGGGGAGGTGACCCCAATTCGGGTCTCGATACCGCTGATTCCCAGCAGCTCTCGGCTTTCCGTGTTTTCCAGCACAAAGTGGAAGCTTCGCGGGTGGGCTTCGTCCTCTGCTCGCAGGGATTGGCGTGTAGCGCCGATCAGGTCATTCAGGTGCTCACGGTGCGCGGGCAGGGTCGTCAGGCTGCCACCCGATACCACCGCCAGGCGCTCAAGCGCCGGCAGGTCATGGTAGTCGATGGGCCGAATAACGAGCATAGAGTCTCCGCGTCTTTAAAGTTCTGGTCGCCTAAAGCCCTCCAGGTTGCGTTCGGATCGGGTTGGCGATGAATTGGAGGCCGGTTGGATGGACGCAGTGTGATCGCGCGAGCAGGCGACTGCCATGCCAAGGGCCAGCAGACATTATTTCCTAAAAGGAGGGGGCGTCATAGGTCACAACTGTTGTCTTTGCGACCTCTACTATTCCCTTTCTGACATGCGCGGGATCGGCAGGGCTGCCAATCCTGAAGGCAGCCCTGCATCCGCCTTATCAGGCGTCGGGACCCGCCGCTACTACTTCAGCGACGGCTTTTGCCAGGCCGGCCATTCCTGCGTCGATATCCTCATCGGGGATGACCAGCGAGGGGGCCATGCGCAGCACGTTCGGGCCGGCTACCAGAACCATGGTGCCCTGCTCGCGCGCGGCCGCTAGGAACTTGGCGGCCTTGCCCTCCCAGGTGCTGTTGAGTGCCGCACCGATCAGTAACCCCTTGCCACGAATTTCGCTGAACACATTGTGCTCGGCGTTGATGGCGTTGAGGGCCGCAACAAAGCGCTCACGTTTGGCTTTAACTCCGTCCAGCAGTTGGCGGTCGTTGACGATCTCCAGCACCTTGCTGGCCACCGCGCAGGCAAGTGGGTTGCCGCCGTAGGTGCTGCCATGCGTGCCCACCACGAAACTCGCCGCGATTGCCTCGGTGGTCAGCATGGCACCGACCGGGAAGCCACCGCCCAACGCCTTGGCGGTGGTCAGGATGTCAGGGGTGACGCCGGTGTCCATATAGGCGTAGAGCTCGCCGATGCGGCCAACGCCGGTTTGAACCTCATCAAATACCAGCAGCGCGTTGTACTTATCGCACAGGGCACGGGCGCCTTTAATGAACTCCGGGTCGCCGGTAATGATGCCGCCTTCGCCCTGGATGGGCTCCATCACCACGGCGCAGGTGTTGTCGGAGATGGCCGCTTCCAGCGCTGCCAGGTCGTTAAAGGGAAGGTGGGTGATCCCTCCGGGGGCGGGCTCGAAGCCTTCACGGTACTTCTGCTGGCCACCGACGGAAACGGTGAACAGGGTGCGACCGTGAAACGCCTGGTGGAACGCGATGATCTCGTGCTTTTGTGCGCCGTAGTGGGTGAAGGCGTGACGACGAGCCAGTTTGAACGCCGCCTCATTGGCTTCGGCACCGGAGTTGGCGAAGAAAACACGCTCGGCAAAGGTGGCTTCGGTCAGCTGGCTGGCCAGCTTGAGAGCCGGTTCGTTGGTGTAAACATTGCTCAGGTGCCAGAGCTTGTCAGCCTGCTCCTTGAGGGCGCTTACCAGCTCGGGGTGGCAGTGGCCCAGGGCGTTAACCGCGATACCGCCGGCAAAATCGATATACTCCCGGCCCTCCTGATCCCAGACGCGAGAGCCTTCGCCCTTGACCGGAATGATCGCCTGTGGGGCATAGTTGGGGACCATTACCTGATCAAAGGTTTCGCGTGTATAGGTTGACTGAGTCATTATCTGTTCTTCCTCCTGTTATTGGGTGACTTCGTGGGTCAGGAAAACTGTCTCAGTTCCCTGATCGCAACGGACAACATGGCGAGGTCGCGATTAGGACTGGACTGAATGTCGGCCAGAATAGACTGGCTGCGTTGGAACTGTGCTGCATTTGACGCCAGCCACTGGTCCAGCACGGCTGACGTGCTCATGCTGCTATCAGCACTGCTCAGGACCGCGGTGCTGGTGGTGCGAAGCAGGCGGTCAAGTTCGTCGGCCAGGGTAGCGCGTGCCTTACGCTGCCACTGGTTAGCCACCGGCAGCTCCTGGACTCCGGCTCTCAGCCAGTGCAGCTGCAAGCGGTTGTTGAGGTCAAAGAAGATCTCTGCTGCGCGCTCAAGCTGCCCCGGTTTGCTGGCACCGACAGCAGCAATATCTAGGCTGTAGTAAAGATGATCGAGTATCGCATAGCGGCGGGCGAGGTCAGGATCCAGGCCCGCCTCCGTGAGCTCGCCGACCTGGGATTCGATCTTCTGCAGGTCCTCACCCTGAAGGTAGTCCCCCAGACGTGCGTTCAGCATCTCGACCGCGGGGTGGTATTCACCCTGCAGCGATTCCAGGTCGCTGATGGTGCTGTTGTTGCGCAGAATCCACAGGGTGGCTCGCTCGGTTAGCTGCTGTAGGCGGAAGAAGAGGCCGGTCTGCAAGCTGTGGCTCAGCCCACTGCTGATAGCTTCCAGTTGGCTCCAGAGGGTGTCGATGGAGAAGATCGCCCGTGCAGCGCTATAGGCGCGCACAATATCGGCGGTGTCGCGGTTGCTCTCTTCGCCAATCTGGGACCAGAAAGTGGGGCCCATGGAGTTACCAATTTCGTTGGTCAGGTGGGTGGCAATAATCTCGGCCCGCAGCGGATGGGTTTCGAGCAGCGCCTGGTAACGTTCGCTGAGCGCTTTCGGGAAGTACGCGACCAGTCGGTGTCCTAGGGCCGCATCGTTGCACACATCGCAGGCGAGCAGTTCTTCGTAGAGCTTCATTTTGCTGTAAGCCAGCAGTACCGAAAGCTCTGGGCGACTCAATCCTTCGGACTGGGCTTCGCGTTCGTGCAGCTGCTCATCGCTGGGCAGGAACTCCAGCTTCCGCTTGAGGCGTCCCTCACGTTCGAGTTGGTTGATCAGCCGCATGTGATCACCAAGCTGGCTGGAAGCGAACTGGTTAGCCAGGCTCAGGATGCGAGCCTGCTGGTAGTTGTGCCTCAGTACCAGCCTGGCCACATCCTCGGTCATACTGGCAAGCAGCTCGTTGCGCTGCTTGAGGGTCATATCGCCGTTGGCCAGCACCTGCCCAAGCATAATCTTGATGTTGACCTCATGGTCAGAGCAGTCGACGCCGCCGGAGTTATCGATGGCGTCGGTGGTAACCATGCCGCCGCGGCGGGCAAACTCGACCCGACCAGCCTGGGTAAAGCCCAGATTGCCCCCTTCACCAACGACCTGGCAGCGCAACTGGCTGCCGTCGACCCGCACTGCATCGTTGGCACGATCGCCGGCGTCGGCATGGGTTTCGTGGGAGGCCTTAACGTAGGTGCCGATACCGCCGTTCCAGAGCAGGTCGACCGGTGCCTGCAGCAGCAGCTGCACCAGTTCGCTGGGGGTTAGCTTCTGGCGATCGATATTGAGTGCTTCACGGGCCGCTTTACTGAGGGTGATCGACTTCGCAGAACGCTCGTAGATGCCGCCGCCTTTGGAGATCAGCTTGGTGTTATAGTCACTCCAGCTGGAACGGGGCAGGTCGAACAGGCGCTTGCGCTCCTCCCAGGATGTCTCCGGCTGAGGATCGGGGTCGATAAAGATATGCATGTGGTTGAAGGCTGCCAGCAGTTTGGTCTGGCGTGATAGCAACATCCCGTTGCCAAACACGTCGCCGCTCATATCGCCAATACCAACGCAGGTAAAGGGCTCGGCCTGGCAGTCACGACCCTGCTCTTTGAACAGTCGCTTGACCGACTCCCAGGCACCGCGGGCGGTGATGCCCATCTTCTTGTGGTCGTAACCGAAGGAGCCGCCGGAGGCGAAAGCGTCGTCGAGCCAGAAGCTGTACTGCTGGGCGATCTCGTTGGCGATGTCCGAGAAGGTGGCGGTACCCTTGTCGGCAGCCACCACCAGGTAGGGGTCATCCTCGTCGTAGCGCTGGGTCAGCTGCGGGGGAACCACGCTGTTGTTCTGCAGGTTGTCGGTGATATCCAATAGCCCGCGGATAAAGGTGCGATAGCAGTGAATGACTTCGGCCTGCACCTCTTCGCGGGAACCGTTGGCGGGCAGCTGCTTTGCAACAAATCCGCCCTTGGCGCCGGTGGGAACGATGACCGCATTCTTCACCATCTGGGCCTTGACCAGCCCCAGTATCTCGGTGCGGAAATCCTCGCGACGGTCGGACCAGCGCAGTCCACCCCGGGCCACTTTTCCGCCTCGCATATGAACACCCTCTACCCAGGGCGAATAGACAAAAATCTCATATTTCGGCCGCGGCAGGGGAAGCGCGGGTACCTGTTCCGGGTCGAGCTTGAACGATAGGTAGCTCTTGGGCTGGCGCTGCTCATCGAGTTGGTAGTAGTTGGTGCGCAGCATGGCGTTGATAACGCTGAGGAAGTGACGCAGGATGCGATCCTCATCCAGGTTCGCCACCTCGTTGAGGGCGTCAGTGATCTGTTTGCGAAGCTCGGCAGCGGTCTCCTCCGTGGACTCCTGATGCGGGGCAAACCGGGTCTCGAAAAGTTCCACCAGCAACGCGGTGATTGTGTGGTTGCGGCCCAGGGTCTCTTCCATGTAGGTCTGGCTGAAGGAGACCTGCGCCTGGGTCAGGTACTTGCTGAGGGCCCGTACGATCACACACTGGCGCCAGCTCAGTCCGGCGCTGATGATCAGGCTGTTGAAACCATCGTTTTCCAGCTCGCCGCGGTAGGTGCGGGCAAAGCACTGCTGGAACTGCTCCTTGAGCTCGGGGTCATCAAGGTCACGCTCGCTGGATACCGAAATCTGGAAGTCGAGGATCCAGAACTGTTTGTCGCCGGCGCTGCGGATCTTGTAGGGGCGAGCGCTGAGAACCCGCACTCCCATATGCTCAAGGATCGGCAGTACATCCGACAGGGCCATGGTGTCACCCTGCCCGACAACCTTGAAGTGGAGTTCGTTAAAACTGCCCAGGGGGCGGCTGAGGTGGGTGGAGATCGGGCGCTCGGGTGTGATGGATTCGATGCGGTGGATATCCGAGACCGCGCGGTTCGGGCTGTGATCATCCCGGTAGGCGGCCGGGAAAGCGTTTCCGTAGACGTGATTCAGGTGGTTACCATCACTTTCACCATCGGTGGCGATCAGGGCAAGGTGCAGGTGATCCTGCCAGGAGAGCATCGCTTCGCGCATGCGCATCTCCAGCTCCTCAATGCTGACCTCCGAATCGCTGCAGTTTTCGCAGTGAACCGTGATATGGACGTGGGCGGTCAGCTGTTCAGAGAACTGGACATTGAACTCGCTGTTGTAGCCCTTGAATTCATCCATAAGGATCGACTGCAGTTGCTGGCGCAGTTCGGTGTGGAATCGGTCCCTGGGTACCAGCACCAGAGCGGTCACGAAGCGGCTGAAGATATCCTTGCGCAGGAACAGCCGTAGCTGGCGACGTGACTGGTTCTCGAGAATTCCGGTCAGGGTCTCTTCCAGTTTTTCAGCACTGGCCTGCAGCAGCTCGTCCCGCGGGTATTGGGAGAGGATATGTTGCAGGGTTTTTCCCTTGTGACTATTGGGGGTGCAGCGGGCCTGCTGCATGATGTAGCTGGCTTTCTGTCTTACCAGGGGGATCTCCTGGATGGGGGAGATATAGGCGGCAGAGGCGTAAAGGCCAAAAAATCGCCACTCACCCACCATGTTCCCCTGCTTGTCAAAGTGCTTGATGCCCAGGTAGTCCAGGTGCGAAGGTCGATGGATCGTTGAGCGGGTGGTGGACTTGGTGATGGATAAGAGGGTGGGCTTAAGCATCTGCTCACGAATGTGAGGCGCTAACTTATTTTTAAGCTGGGTGTTTTTCCCCATGGAGCGAAAAGTGCCCAGGCTACTCTTCTCGTCGATCTCCATGAACACTTCACCGTCATTGTCGCGGTGCAGTGTGTAGTAACGGGAGCCAAGAAGGGTAAAGTGATCGTCCAGTACCCACTTCAGGAAGGCGAGCGTTTCCGCTTTTTCCTCCTTGCTAACCGGCAGCTTGCTGGATTGGGTAATTTTGATCACCTCTTGCAGTTTTGCGCGCATCGGCTCCCAATCGTTCACCGCTTCGCGCACATCGCGAAGAACCTCTGTAAGGGCGATCTTCAGCTCCTGCTGTTTCTTGCGTAACCCCTGCTGGTCAACCTCGATGCGGGTAACGGCCTCACGGATCACCCCTTTTTCGTTGGTGTCATGGGGGAAGACATCCAGCAGTTGGCCATGATCGTCACGTTTGCAGGCCACCACCGGGTGGGTGATGCGGTGCAGGGAGAGCTCGCGGCGCATCAGCTCCATGGTGATGGAACTGACCAGGAAGGGCATATCGTCGGTGATCACCTCGATCACAGTGTGGGGGCAGTGCCAGCCGTGCTCCTCAAAGCTCGGGTTGTAGATACGGATCTGGGGCTCGCCGGGTACGCGCTGGTGAATGCAGTCCCACAGGCAGAGGAGGGCGCCTTCAAGCTCGTCCAGGGGGGTGCTGATCAGGTCGCGGGAGATGCTTTCGCGAAAGTAGAGATCCGCCAGCGCAGAGACAGGCTTTCGATGTTCAAAGGGGAGTTTGTCGTGAATACGCTGTTTTAGCTGGTCGATGGTATCGAGCTTTTGTTGCTTTAGATTGCTCATGGTTTTCCCGGTCGATGGAAACAATGAAAAATACGCCGTCCTGTAGGCCTGGCGCACGAAAAGATCATGCTGAGCCAGATTATCAGTTAAACGCTACCCTAGTGGTAGCAAGGAAGTTTTAGGAAAGCGACCTTGAGTTGTTGGCAGATGACATTTGATCCTGGGTTGTTTTTGTGGGCAGGCTTGTGGTTCACTTTCGCGCTGGCTGGCCCGCCCTGACTGGCGATATCGATAGGAATCGCCCATGTGGATGTATAGATGAGCATCAATGAACCCACACAACACCCGCGCAAAGAGGGGGTAATACCGCGTCGCTACGGCTTTTTGCTGCTGCCCGGTTACTCACTGATTGCCTTTGCTTCGGCCATCGAAGCGTTGCGGATGGCGAACTGGGTCAGTGGTCAGGATCTCTACGAGTGTACCATGATCAGTCCGTATGGAGCGGCGGTCACCAGCAGCTGTGGCGTGGAGACCCGTGCGGATGGATCCCTCGAGCAGATGCCGGAATTTGACTCCCTGATTGTCTGTGGCGCGAGTCCTGTGGCTCGCACCGGTAATGAAAGCGTGATTCGCTGGCTACGCCACCTTAACCGGCGCGGGATGGAGGTGGGCGGTATCGGTACCGGCAGCTATCTGCTGGCCTGTGCGGGGTTGCTCGATGGCTATCGGGCGACCATCCACTGGTGGGACCTGGGTAGCCTGCGTGATGAGTTTCCCAATATCAGCGTCTCCTCCAACCTGTTCGAGATTGACCGGGATCGCATTACCTGCGGCGGTGGCTCGGCGGCCATGGATATGATGCTGTTCCTGATCGGGCAACAGCATGGCCTGGAGATCGCTTCAGCGATCTCCGAACAGTTTGTCTGCGAGCGTATTCGCCCCCCCGAGCACCCCCAACGCATCCCCCTGCAGGCCCGGATCGGTACCAGTCACAACAAGCTGATTGAAGCGGTCAGCCTGATGGAAGCCAACATAGACGAGCCGCTGACCACCGACGACCTGGCTTTCCATGTGGGGGTATCGCGCAGGCACCTGGAGCGCTTGTTCAAGAAGCACCTGCAGAGCGTTCCCTCGAAGTACTACCTGCAATTACGGCTGGAAAAGGCGCGTCAACAGCTGCAACAGACCGAAGTGCCGGTGGCGGAGGTGGCGCGTATTTGCGGTTTTGCGACTGCATCCCACTTCAGTACTACCTATCGTAACCACTACGGCCTGACCCCCCGTCAGGAGCGCTCCGCCAAATTGGGTAAGGGGTAAGACTCAGGCGCCCCCTTCGTTAAAAGCTCGAATCACCTCTTCGGCGATGATATCCAGTCCCCGTTGTACCTCAGCCGGTGAGCGGGTGTAGGTCACCCGGATGCACTCGTGGCTATGCTGCCACTCCTCCTCCATGCCCGGGAAAAAGTAGTGACCCGATACCACCAGCACACCGCGTGCCTTGAGGCGGCTGTATAGCTCCAGGCTGCTGATCGGTAACCCCTCGAACCAGAGCCATAGAAACATCGCCCCCTCGGGCTTGTGGATGTGGAAGTTATAGCCCGCCAGGCGCTGGCGCAGGTGGTCGACTGCGACCTGCGCGCGCTGCTGGTAGAAAGGGCGGATCACGTTGTCACTGAGGCTCAGGATCGAGCCATCGCGGATCATCTCCAGCGCCAGCATGCTGCCCGCGCTATTGGGGGAGAGGCTGAGGATGGCATTGACCCCGGATAACGCCTTGATGACCTCCTCCCGGGCAATGACGATGCCGGTACGCAGGGCGGGCAGCCCCAGCTTGGAGAGGCTCAGGCAAAGGATAGTGTTGGGGTTCCACATCGGGGTAGCCGGCGTGAACAGCAGGTTAGGGAAGGGTTGCCCGTAAGCGCCGTCGATGATCAGGGGCACCTTCTGTGCCTGTGCCATGGCGTCGAGACGGGCGACCTCGTCGTCGGTAATGACATTGCCGGTTGGGTTGGTGGGGCGTGAGACACAGACCGCGCCGGTATGCTCGCCCAACTCCAGCTGGGAAAAGTCGACCCGGTATTTGAACAGGTTGCCCTCAAGCAGCTCGATATCGGGGCGGGTGGCGCTGAAGAAATTCTGGCTCAGGCCTGCATCGGCATAGCCGATGTACTCAGGGGCCAGCGGTAGCTGGATCTGGCGGGTTGTGCCGTCGCTGTAGGTACCGGCAAACAGGTTAAAGAGTATGAAAAAGGCGTTCTGGCTGCCGTTGGTGAGGGCGATGTTGTCGGTTGTCAGGCCCCAGCCAAAGCGGTTGTTCAGCAGTTTGACCAGCGCCTCGATAAAGTGCTTCTCCCCCTGGGGGGCGTCGTAGGTGCCGATCAGGCGCACGAACTCGTCGTGGTTGTCCAGTATACGCTGCAGGCGCCGCTTGAAGGCGCTCTCCACCTCCGGGATATGGGCCGGGTTTCCACCCCCCATCATGATCATCTCCTCACCACTGGCCAGCGCATTACCCAGGTCGTCC
The DNA here is from genome assembly GCF_003864255.1 of Aestuariirhabdus litorea. Lineage (NCBI taxonomy): Bacteria > Pseudomonadati > Pseudomonadota > Gammaproteobacteria > Oceanospirillales > Aestuariirhabdaceae > Aestuariirhabdus > Aestuariirhabdus litorea. Next base: position 1,673,634 of record NZ_QWEZ01000001.1, on the reverse strand, counting down.
ATCAGCGAGAGGATGCCGGAGTTGCTGGTGAACTTTTCACCGAATGCGGATAGTTTCATGGCTGGGCTACCTTGCCTGGAGTGGTTATGGAGAAGGGTTATTTGCTGCCGGCGATTGTATCAGAATTGGGGGGCGAGGGGAGCGAGGCCGCCCCTTGGAGCGGCGGCCAAAAAAGCGGCAAACTGAGTCGATGGCTGTTAAAGCTGGCCTCTCGAGCGGCCATACAGGGATATCCCAAAGCTTATCCACAGATTGTGTGGATAGATGGTATATCAATCTTCAGCAGGAGCGGCGAGTCGGTCCAGTTGCAAGATAGCCCGTGCCACCACGGCAGAGAGCAGATTGGCAAGAGCGGCCCCCACAAACAGGCCCGGCATACCACCTGCCAGGGCGCCCGCCCAGGTCAGGGGAATGAAAAGCAGGAACAGGCGGCAAGCACTGACGGCAATGGCCCGGCCGGGTTGGTGCAGTGCGTTGAGGGAGGAGACGGTGAGTATGGTTACCCCCAGGGGGCCGAGGCTGATCAGAACACACCAGAGATAGAGCTGGATGTAGTGGTGGGTCACCGGGCTGTCGCCAAACAGGGGGGCAATCCAGGGGGCGGCCAGCGCGAGGATCAGGTAAATGCCGGTTTGCCAGACAAGGGCAAAGCGGTGGCTGCCGCGAATCGCCTGATGGATGCGTTGGTGGTTGCCGGCGCCAAGGTTTTGGCTGACCAGTGGAGGGAGTGTCATGGAGAGGGCCAGTATGGCCAACAGGGCGAGACCGCTGATGCGCTCACCCACACCGAAGGCGGCGACCGCCTCAGGCCCGAAGCCGGCCACCACTGAGGTGATGATGGCGATAGCCAGAGGGGTCATCATGTTCGAGAGTGCAGCCGGCAAGGCGATGCGCATAATGCCCGGCCAGCAGCGGGCCAGCTCCCCAGGCTTCGGCAGTGACCAGTTGACGAGACGGTGGTCGACAACCAGTAGGCGGATACCCAGTAGCAGGGTGATGGACCAGGCCAGGATCGAGGCGATCGCTGCGCCCTGGAGCCCCAGTGCCGGCAGGGGGCCCAGGCCAAAGATCAGGCACGGATCAAGCAAGGCGTTGAGCAGTGCGCCCAGGGCCATCAGCTTGGCGGGGGTTCGGGTATTGCCGGTTGCCCGAAAAATGGCGTTAGCGTTCATCAGGATCAGTTGGCAGGTGCAGCCGACAAGCCAAAGGCTGATGTAGTCATGGATCAGGGGGAGCAGGGCGTCGGGGGCGCCCAGCAGTGAAAAAAACGTATCCAGGAACAGTAGGCTCAGAGTGCTGATGCTGATCAGTATCAGGGTAGCCATGAGCAGTGCATTGCGGCCGGTATCGGCGATGGGGAGGCTGCTGTTGGCCCCCTGGGCGCGGGCAACCGTGGCTGAAATGCCGATTCCCAGGCCGACCGCGAGGTTAACCAGTGTGGTCGCGAAGGGAAGGCTGAACCCCACCACGGCAAGCTCGTCAATCCCCAGCTGGGCGATAAAGTAGGCATCGAGCAGGTAAAAAAGCATAAGGGAAATGATGCCGCCCATCATGGGGAGCGTCAGCTTGCGAAGAAGGGGTGCGACCGGTGCAGTCAGGAAAGGGTTGGTGGCTACCATTGCCGGTCGGGTTCCAGATACCAGTTAGGGGTGGGCGACCCGGGCAGTGTAACCCAGACGTAGACGTCGTTGTTGAATTTGTGGTGAGGGCCACTTAAGTGCGATTGACACCTGGGGTACATCTCCGTTCAATAGGGCGCCAATAGGTTCGTTGCCAGCCAGGGAGTTGATCGTGTCGGAGCAAAATCTCCAGTGGGACCATCCCACCCCCTTTATTAGTGATATTGAGGTAACCGCCGAGCATATCGATCACTACGGCCATGTGAACAACTGTGAGTATATTCGTTGGCTGGAGGTGGTAGCCTGGGCGCACTCGGATGCCCTGGGGCTGACGCTGGAGCGCTACCGGGAGCTGGACCGTGGGATGGTGGTACACCGTCATGAGGTGGACTACCTGGCACCGGCCTACCTGGGAGAGCGATTGCAGATCGCCACCTGGATAGAGCGTTGTGATGGCAAGCTCACGCTGGAGCGTCGCTTTCAGCTGCAACGTGTGACGGATGGGGTCACCCTGATGCGTGCCCATACCCGCTTTATCTGTGTCCAGCTCAGCACCGGCAAGGCCAAGCGGATGCCTGCGGAGTATGCATCAGGCTATGGGGCTGTGGCTCTGGAGTCCGTGTTCTAGTCAGGCTTCGGGTGGGGCGAGCCTAAATGGGAGAATGAGCTGCCCTCGGCAATGCACTCAAGCTGGATACGGACGCGAATGATGGCTCGGGTAAAGCTGGTTGCCAGCAGCAGTTGACCGCCGGGTTTCAAAACCCCCTGGCGTACCCTGGGGAGCTCGGGTCCGTTAATAAATCGGGCTCGGCAGTGCACTGTTTGAGTTTCCTGGCTGGAGAGTGATAGCAGAGCGCTGTTGAGGTTGTCACCGGTCTGGTATTCCACCTTCAGCTGGTTCAGGGTTGGGGTGACATCAATGGGGAAAAAGGCGCCCGCAGGGCTGCTGGACAGAATCAGGGCAAGCGGGGCTATCTGTATTGTGTGGCGGAAAAAACGGCCGCTACCGCGATGGCTGTGTTGTCGCATGGGACCGCCTCCAGAGCGAGGGTATCGTGGAAGCTGTGCCCTGTTAGGCAGCGGCGGCAGCAAATAGTTGCATGGTTTGAGCGTTAACGGCGGCGGATTGCGGGGTGAGGTGCTTGTGGGTGATGCTGGGTTTCAATGTCGGGTGGGGTGCGGGGCGTGCTGTATAGCACCCTCTATAGGGTCCCCCATACCCGGGATGCCGGCGGGTAAACCGGCCGGGGTTGCCTGTGTTCAACTGGATGAGCACTATCGGTGCCGCTTGTTTGGCCAGCCGGAGCGCCCTTTGGTATGCGGCCAGTTTAAGGCCGAGGCCTCCATGTGCGGCTCCTCTCGGGAGGAGGCCCTGGAGGTGATTCGTGTGCTGGAGGAGCAGACACGCTAGCCTGTGACACCCCATAAAAAAACCCGGACAGGTCCGGGTTTTTTTATGGGCGGTAAAATCAGCGCTTCTCGATGGGGGTGTAATCGCGCTGAGTGTTACCGGTGTACAGCTGGCGAGGACGGCCGATACGGTAGGGGCCGCTGATCATCTCGTGCCAGTGGGCGATCCAGCCAGGAGTGCGCCCGGTCGCGAAGATCACGGTGAACATCTCGGTTGGAATGCCGATCGCCTTGAGAATGATGCCAGAGTAAAAATCCACGTTCGGGTAGAGTTTGCGCTCGGCGAAGTAGGGATCTTCGATGGCGATCTGCTCTAGGCGCTTGGCGATCTTGAGTAGGGGGTCGTCGATGCCGAGTTCCGACAGTACCTCGTCGCAAGTCTGCTTCATTACCTTGGCTCGCGGATCGAAATTCTTATAGACCCGGTGACCGAAGCCCATCAGGCGGAAGGGGTCATCCTTGTCTTTGGCGCGCGCCACAAACTCGTCGATCTGGCTCTCGTCACCAATCTCTTCCAGCATATTCAGTACCGCTTCGTTGGCGCCGCCGTGGGCGGGACCCCAAAGTGCGGCGATACCGGCAGCGATACAGGCGAAGGGGTTGGCGCCGGAGGAGCCTGCCAGGCGCACGGTCGAGGTGGAGGCGTTCTGCTCATGGTCGGCATGGAGCAGGAAGATGCGATCCATGGCCCGCTCCAGTACCGGGTTGACCACGTACTCTTCGCAGGGGGTAGCAAACATCATATGCAGGAAGTTGCCGGCATAGGAGAGGTCGTTGCGGGGGAACATGAAGGGCTGGCCAATGGAGTACTTGTAGACCATCGCTGCAATGGTGGGCATCTTGGCGATCAGGCGATAGGCGGCGACCTCTCGGTGATACTCGTTACCGATGTCCAGCGAGTCGTGGTAGAAGGCGGAAAGGGCGCCTACGACGCCGCACATAACGGCCATCGGGTGAGCGTCGCGTCGGAATCCATTAAAGAAGTGATTCAGCTGCTCGTGCAGCATGGTGTGGCGAGTGATGGTGCTGGCGAACTTCTCTTTCTCTTCAGCGCTGGGCAGCTCTCCGTAGAGCAGGAGGAAGCAGGTTTCCAGGTAATCGGACTGCTCGGCGAGCTGGTCGATCGGGTATCCGCGGTGCAGGAGAATCCCCTTGTCACCATCGATATAGGTGATTTTGGATTCACAGGCGGCGGTGGACACAAAGCCAGGGTCAAAGGTAAACAGGCCTTTGGGGGTGAGTCCGCGTACGTCGATAACGTCCGGCCCGGTTGAGCCTGAGTAAATCGGCAGGTCTATGGTGCCAATACCCTCGACGGTGAGTTGCGCTGTCTTCTCAGCCATTATATAGGCCTCCTGTGGTGCTAAATTGGAATGCGTGTTGTTATCGTATGGTCGCTTTCTGTTTTTTGTTGTTTTTGCGATCTGGGCCGAGGCCCTGAAAGTGACCGACAAATATAAAGTGATTAATTCGTTTGTCAATTACAGCCAGACACTAGATATCACTTTTCGTAACACTCAGGCATTCGACCAATAGCTACTTGCGATTGTGCTCCAGCTCAACAGAATAGGGGCCTCAAAGCCTTGTGGCAGCGGGGCGTCAGGCGATTTGGAATCACCCTACAGTTTGTATTTGTTACCTGATGTCTTTATACTTCCAGCCCGAAGTTTTGGGGGGGGACCTGGCTCTTTTGAGTCGGTAACATCTGCTAGCAGATACCTGAACTTTGAGTGCACGTCCTTATGAACATGCTCCCCATGAGGAGCCAGAGAGTGTAAAGAGCCGTGAATAGTAAAAGACCTGTCAACCTTGACTTAACAACGATAAAACTCCCGCTACCCGCTTATACATCCATTCTTCATCGTATTTCCGGTGTCATCCTTTTTGTTGCTATTGCTTTCCTTCTGTATGCCCTCGACCTGTCGCTGGCCTCCGAAGAGGGTTTTAACGACCTCAAGATGCTGATGCAGGGTTTCTTCGCGAAGTTGATTGCCTGGGGTATTGTTTCAGCGCTGCTGTATCACCTGGTAGCCGGTATCAAGCATCTACTTATGGATGTGGATATTGGTGACACCAAGGAAAGTGGCATCTTTGGTGCCAAGATCACCCTGGTTGTCTCTGCCGTTCTGATCGTCCTTGCGGGGGTAGTAATATGGTAACCAATGTAACGAATCTCTCGCGCAGTGGTCTCTATGACTGGATGGTTCAGCGCGTCAGCGCGATCATTCTCGCGGCTTACTTCATCTTTTTATTAGGGTATCTGACCTTTGGCTCCGATATCACCTACGCCCAGTGGAATGAACTCTATTCACAGACCTGGATGCGGGTGTTCAGTCTGCTGGCCCTGGTCTCTCTGGGTGCCCATGCCTGGGTTGGTATGTGGACCATCTCCACCGATTACTTGACGGAAATGGCGCTGGGTAGCCGCGCTTTGGTCGTCCGTGTTCTGTTTCAAATGATCTGCGGCATCGCCATGTTCACCTATGTGGCATGGGGCGTTCAGATCTTGTGGGGTCTATAAGTTATGTCAAAGATTCGTACTATCTCCTTTGATGCCATAGTGATTGGTGGTGGCGGTGCCGGTATGCGTGCAGCGCTTCAGCTCACCGAGTCGGGCCTGAAAACAGCCTGTATCACCAAAGTATTTCCCACTCGTTCGCACACCGTATCCGCCCAGGGTGGCATTACCTGTGCGATTGCCAGTGATGACCCCAATGATGATTGGCGCTGGCATATGTACGATACCGTCAAGGGCTCCGATTACATCGGTGACCAGGACGCGATCGAGTACATGTGTAGCGTTGGCCCCCAGGCCGTCTTCGAACTTGAGCACATGGGGCTTCCCTTCTCCCGTACCGAACAGGGCCGTATCTATCAGCGCCCCTTCGGCGGACAATCCAAGGATTTCGGTAAGGGCGGTCAGGCCGCTCGTACCTGTGCTGCCGCAGACCGTACCGGACATGCGCTGCTGCACACCCTCTACCAGGCCAATCTCAAGGGCGGCACCAGCTTCTTCAATGAGTGGTATGCGGCGGATCTGGTGAAAAACCAGAAGGGCGCGGTCGTTGGGGTGATTGCGATCTGCATCGAAACCGGCGAAACCGTCTACATCAAAGCCAAGGCGACAGTTCTGGCCACCGGCGGTGCTGGTCGTATCTACCAGTCCACCACCAACGCCCTGATCAATACCGGTGACGGTGTGGGTATGGCACTGCGCGCCGGGTTTGCGGTGCAGGATATGGAGATGTGGCAGTTCCATCCCACCGGTATCGCCGGTGCGGGTGTGCTGGTGACCGAAGGCTGCCGGGGTGAAGGTGGCTTCCTGATTAACAGCGAAGGTGAGCGCTTCATGGAGCGTTACGCGCCTAACGCGAAGGATCTGGCCGGTCGTGACGTAGTTGCGCGCTCCATGGTTATTGAGATTCTTGAAGGCCGTGGTTGCGGTCCCAACAAGGATCACGTACTGCTGAAACTGGATCACCTCGGTGAAGAGGAACTGAATCGTAAGCTGCCTGGCATCTGCGAACTCTCCAAAACCTTCGCCCACGTCGATCCCGCAAAGGCCCCGGTACCTGTAGTGCCAACCTGCCACTACATGATGGGTGGCCTGCCTACCAATATCGGTGGCCAGGTGCTGATGCCCGAAAACGGCGTGGATACCCCGGTACAGGGTCTGTTCGCCTGTGGTGAAGCCGCTTGCGTATCGGTGCACGGTGCCAACCGCCTGGGTGGTAACTCGCTACTGGATCTGGTGGTATTCGGTCGTGCGGCCGGTATCGAGATCGAGCGCCAGATGAAAGAGGGAATCGATACCCTCGATGCCAGCGACACCGACGTCGAGCAGGCGATGGGTCGTCTTGCCAAACTGAATTCCAGCAACAGCGGTGAGAAGGTCTCCGAGGTGCGCGCTGAGCTACAGAAGACCATGCAGCTCTACTTCGGGGTGTTCCGCGAAGGTGAAAGCATGCAGAAGGGTCTGAGACTGCTGGATGAGCTGGCCGGCAAGATCGAGAATCTGCACCTTGAAGACAAGAGCAACGCCTTCAATACCGCTCGTATTGAAGCCCTCGAACTGCAAAACCTCTTCGAAGTGGCCTATGCCACAGCGGTTTCTGCCGAGGAGCGCAAGGAGAGTCGTGGCGCCCACGCCCGTAATGACTTTACCGAGCGTGATGATGAGAACTGGCTGAAGCATTCTCTGTATTTCCCAATCGAGAAACGAGTTGGCAAGCGTGATGTGAACTTCACGCCCAAAACGGTCGAAGCGTTTCCTCCGAAGATTCGGACCTACTAATTCAGGGAGATCAACATGTTAGTCAGTATCTATCGTTATAACCCCGATGTGGATCAGGTCCCCTACATGCAGGACCTGCAGATTGAGATCCCCGAAGGCAAGGACCTGATGGTGCTTGACGTGCTGGGCTTGATCAAAGAGCAGGATCCCACCCTGGCCTACCGTCGTTCCTGCCGTGAGGGGGTTTGCGGCTCCGATGGTCTCAACATGAATGGCACCAACGGCCTGGCCTGCATCACCCCGCTGTCAGCGGTCGTCACCAATGGCAAACTGGTGCTGCGCCCGCTGCCTGGCCTGCCGGTGATCCGTGACCTGGTCGTGGATATGGGGCAGTTTTATGCCCAGTACGAGAAGATCAAGCCCTATCTGCAGAACGATATGCCACCGCCGGCGATCGAGCGCCTGCAGAGCCCGGAGGACCGGGAGAAGCTGGATGGTCTCTATGAGTGTATTTTGTGTGCATGCTGCTCAACAGCCTGCCCATCTTTCTGGTGGAATCCGGACAAGTTTGTTGGCCCATCCGGGCTGCTGCAAGCCTACCGGTTCCTGATAGACAGCCGCGACACCTATACGGAAGAGCGACTGGCGGATCTGGATGATCCATTTAGTGTATTCCGTTGCCGAGGCATCATGAACTGCGTCAACGTCTGTCCCAAGGGCCTTAACCCAACTCGGGCGATTGGTCATATCCGGCAGATGTTGCTGAAAAGCGGTACATAATACCCCGAGGACTACACTGCTCGTTGGAATCGCTGCCGGGCTATACGCCCGGTAGTTAGCACTGCCGGTACCCAAAAGGTACGGCTATAACATACAACAACCAACAGGGGATGCTCGGTTTGACCGTCCGTTCTGTGGAGGGTGGCGATCTTGCCACCTGTAGTCCAACGTATGGCCCCATACGCAGAGCGTCCCTAGAGTATGGGGTAACATTGTGATGCAAGAAGGTGTGATGCAGCGGATGTGGGATTCCTCCCACATATCCGGCGGTAATGCTGCATACGTAGAGGACCTCTACGAGCTTTATATTCGGGACCCGAACGAGGTTCCTGAAGAGTGGCGTGACTACTTTGACAAGCTCCCCCAGATTAACGGGGTGACCTCCAGAGATGTGCCGCATTCAACGATTCAGGAACACTTCCTCTATCTCGCCCGCAACCGTACCCAGCACGTCAGTCCTGCGGTGGTCTCTTCCGACCATGAGAAAAAGCAGGTGCTGGTGTTGCGGCTCATCAACGGTTACCGGGTTCGTGGTCACCAGAATGCCCTTCTTGATCCGCTAAAGCTGCAGCAGCGTGCACCGGTTCCGGATCTTGAGCTGGCCTTTCACGGCCTTTCTGTGGCGGACCTGGACACCCCATTCCAGACCGGTTCTCTTTTTATCGGCAAGAGCGAATCGACCCTCGGTGAGATCCTTGATCTGCTCAAAAACACCTACTGCGGAAGCATCGGTGCCGAGTTCATGCACATCGTTAACACCGATGAGCGGCGCTGGTTCCAGAATCGCATGGAGTCGGTCCGGGGGCGCCCCGAGATCAATGCAGAATCCAAAATCCACCTGCTTGAGCGTTTGACCGCCTCCGAAGGCCTGGAGAAATACCTGGGTACCAAGTTCCCGGGCACCAAGCGCTTCGGCCTTGAGGGGGGCGAGAGCCTGATTCCGATGCTGGATGAGGTGATCCAGCGCTGTGGATCCTACGGCACCAAAGAGATCTGCATCGGCATGGCCCACCGTGGTCGCCTCAACGTACTGGTCAACACCCTGGGTAAAAACCCGGCAGACCTGTTTGACGAGTTTGAGGGCAAGAAACTGCACGAGATGGGCTCCGGTGACGTTAAGTACCACCAGGGCTTCTCCTCCAACGTGATGACGCCCGGCGGTGAGCTGCACCTGGCGCTCTCGTTCAACCCGTCCCACCTTGAGATCGTTTCACCGGTGGTGGAGGGTTCCGTTCGGGCTCGCCAGGACCGCCGTAAAGACAACGATCGCTTGCAGGTAGTACCCATCGCCATCCACGGTGATTCCGCTTTTTCCGGTCAGGGCGTGGTGATGGAAACCTTGCAGATGTCGCAGACGCGCGCCTACAAGACCGGTGGTACTATCCATGTGATCATCAACAACCAGGTCGGCTTTACCACCAGCAAGCCTGAGGATACTCGCTCCACTGAGTACTGTACCGACGTGGCCAAAATCGTCGATGCGCCGATCCTGCACGTGAATGGTGATGATACCGAAGCGGTCTTTTTTGCCGCCAAGCTGGCCGTCGACTACCGCATGGAGTTTAAGAAGGATGTGGTGATTGACCTCGTTTGCTACCGCCGTCGCGGTCACAACGAGGCCGACGAACCTTCCGGTACCCAGCCGCTGATGTACCAGCAGATCGCTCGCCAGAAAACCACTCGCACACTCTACGTAGATCAGCTGATCGCTGAAGGGGTTGTGACCGAGGAGGAAGACAAGGCGATGGCAAACGAGTATCGCAACGCCCTCGACAACGGTCAGCATGTGGTGAAGAGCCTGGTTAAAGAGCCCAACAGCGAGCTGTTCGTTGACTGGGCTCCTTATCTGGGACACGAGTGGACCGCCGAGTGCGATACCCGCTTCGACCTGCGCCGCTTACAGGAGCTGGCTCACCAGCTCAACGAAATCCCCGAAGGGGTAGTGCTGCAGCGTCAGGTCGGCAAGATCGTCGAGGACCGTCGCAAGATGGCTGCCGGCGCGCTGCCGATCAACTGGGGCTTTGCAGAGACCATGGCCTACGCCACCCTGCTCGATGAGGGGCATCAGGTGCGTATGACCGGCCAGGATGTGGGGCGTGGTACCTTCTCCCACCGTCACGCGGTACTGCATAACCAGAAAGACGGTGTGGCCTACATGCCGTTGGCCCATCTGGCCAAAGACCAGCCGCAGATCGACATCTACGACTCCTTCCTCTCGGAGGAAGCGGTGCTCGCGTTTGAATACGGTTACGCCACCACCACCCCCGGTGCATTGGTTATTTGGGAAGCCCAGTTTGGTGACTTCGCCAACGGTGCCCAGGTGGTGATCGACCAGTTTATCACCAGCGGTGAGCATAAGTGGGGGCGCCTCTGTGGCCTCACCATGCTGTTGCCCCACGGCTACGAAGGGCAGGGCCCCGAGCACTCCTCTGCGCGCCTTGAGCGCTACCTTCAGCTGTGTGCCGAGCACAACATCCAGGTCTGCGTGCCCACCACTCCGGCTCAGGTGTACCACATGCTGCGCCGCCAGCAGATCCGTCCGCTGCGTAAGCCATTGATTGTAATGACCCCCAAGAGTCTGCTGCGCCACAAGCTGGCCATCTCGACCCTGGAGGAGCTGGCCGAAGGCAGTTTCCAGACCGTCATTCCTGAAGTGGATGCGCTGGAGCCCGCCAAGGTCACCCGTGTGGTGATGTGTAGCGGCAAGGTCTATTACGACCTGTTGGAGAAGCGCCGTAACGATGAGATCGATAACACAGCGATTCTTCGTATCGAGCAGCTCTATCCGTTCCCCCACGAGGACCTGCTGGCGGCCCTGAGCCCCTACAAGAATCTGAAAACGGTGGTCTGGTGTCAGGAAGAGCCGATGAACCAGGGCGCCTGGTACTCCAGCCAGCATCATATGCGACGCGCTATCGCCGAGCACGTGCCTGGCTCAGACCTGCAGCATCACCTTAAATACGCAGGGCGTGAAGCCTCTGCTGCGCCGGCGTGTGGCTATATGTCCACCCACGTCGAGCAGCAGGAGAAGCTTGTGAACGACGCCTTCACCCTGTAAGCCAAACAGCGAACCCTGAACGAAGCGGTTATAGGAACCCAATACATGAGCACTGAAATCAAAGCCCCCAGTTTTCCAGAGTCGGTTGCCGATGGCACCATCGCTACCTGGCACAAGCAGCCAGGTGAGGCAGTTTCACGTGATGACCTGCTGGCGGATATCGAAACCGACAAGGTTGTCCTTGAGGTTCTGGCCCCTAACGATGGCGTATTGAAAGAGATCGTCAAAGGGGAGGGCGACACGGTCCTGAGCGAAGAGGTGATCGCTATTTTTGAGGCGGGTGCGGTTGCATCTGCTCCGGCAGCGGCAGAAGCACCGGCCGCAGCGGCCCCTGAGGCGGCTCCTGCCGCGACCAAAGAGGCAATCCTGAGCCCGGCGGCTCGCAAGATTGCCGACGAAAAGGGGCTGGATGCCAGCCAGATCACCGGTACCGGCAAAGGCGGCCGGGTTACCAAGGAGGACGCCCTTAAGGCAGCCTCAGCGCCCAAGGCGGCTGCTCCTGCACCCGCGGCCGCGGCTCCCAAGGTGGATGCCAGCGCGCCTGTCTTCACCGGCGAGCGTGTCGAGAAGCGGGTTCCCATGACCCGACTGCGCAAGCGCGTGGCCGAGCGTCTGGTGGAAGCCCAGCAGATGACTGCCATGCTGACCACCTTCAACGAGGTCAACATGAAGCCGATCATGGATCTGCGCAAGCAGTACCAGGACCTGTTCGAGAAGAAGCACGGCGTGCGTATGGGCTTCATGGGCTTCTTTGTCAAAGCCTGTGTCGAGGCCCTCAAGCGCCAGCCCGTGGTGAACGCCTCTATTGATGGGGATGACGTGGTGTACCATGGCTACCAGGATATCGGTGTTGCGGTCTCTTCCGATCGCGGTCTGGTGGTTCCGGTTCTACGTGACACTGACACCATGGGGCTGGCTGATATCGAAAACGGTATCCGCGAGTACGGTCTCAAGGCTCGCGATGGTAAGCTGGGCATTGAGGATATGACCGGCGGCACCTTCACCATCTCCAACGGCGGTGTGTTCGGCTCGCTGCTCTCCACCCCCATCCTGAATATGCCCCAGTCTGCGATTCTGGGTATGCACAAGATCCAGGAGCGTCCCATGGCGGTTAACGGCAAAGTAGAGATTCTGCCGATGATGTACCTCGCGCTCTCCTACGATCACCGTCTGCTGGATGGCAAGGAAGCGGTAACCTTCCTGGTGACGATCAAGGATCTGCTCGAGGATCCCGCTCGATTCCTGCTGGAGGTTTAATCCGCGCTACGCGGATCTCAGCAGAACTTTCCACTACCGATTTAGCAGGAAAAAACGATGGCAAAACAGTTTGATGTAGTAGTAATTGGTGCGGGCCCCGGCGGTTATGTTGCCGCGATTCGGGCTGCGCAACTGGGTCTGAAGACCGCTTGTATCGAGCGTTGGACCAAAAAAGATGGCAAGCCTGCCCTGGGTGGAACCTGCCTCAACGTGGGCTGTATTCCTTCCAAGGCGCTGCTCGACAGCTCCTGGAAGTTCTACGAGAACAGCAACAAGATGGCGCAGCACGGTATTAGCCTGGGTAAGGTTGAGATCGACGTCCCTACCATGATCAAGCGTAAGGATGGCATCGTTGAAAACCTCACCAACGGAGTGGCGGGCCTGTTCAAAGCCAACGGCGTCACCTCCATTGTCGGTACTGGTAAGGTGCTGGGTGCGCATCAGGTTGAAGTGACTGACGCCGATGGCAAGGCCGAGGTGATCGAATGCGACAACATCATCATCGCTACCGGCTCCAGCCCGATCGATATTCCCCCGGCTCCCAAGACCGGCGATATCATCGTCGACTCCACCGGTGCCCTTAAATTCCAGTCTGTCCCCAAGCGCCTGGGTGTCATCGGCGCCGGCGTGATCGGCCTCGAACTGGGCAGCGTCTGGGCGCGCCTGGGTGCTGAAGTCGTGGTGCTGGAGGCCCAGGAGTCGTTCCTGGCCATGGCCGACCAGCAGGTGGCCAAGGAGTCCCTGAAGGTATTTCAGAAGCAGGGGCTGGATATTCGTCTCGGCGCCCGAGTGACCGGATCCGAGATCAAGGGTGAAGAGGTGACGGTTACCTATCTGGACCAGAAGGGTGAAGAGCAGAAGGTTACCTTTGACAAGCTGATCGTTGCCGTGGGTCGTCGCCCCTACACCGAAAATGCCCTGGCAGCTGATAGTGGCGTCAACATGGATGAGCGCGGTTTCATCTTTGTCGACGACCAGTGCCGCACCGGCGTGCCCGGCGTTTACGCCATCGGTGATGTGGTGCGCGGCCCGATGCTGGCGCACAAAGCCTCCGAAGAGGGGGTGATGGTGGCCGATTTGATCGCGGGTCAAACCATGCAGATGAACTACGACCTTATCCCCTCCGTGATCTACACCCACCCCGAGTTGGCTTGGGTTGGCAAGACCGAGGAGGAGGTCAAGGCCAGTGGTGAAGCCTATAAAGTGGGGACTTTCCCCTTCGCGGCCAGCGGACGTGCAATGGCGGCCGATGATACCGCCGGCCTGGTGAAGGTGATCGCCGATGAGGCAACCGACCGCATTCTGGGTGTACACGTGCTGGGCCCCAGCGCCGCTGAGTTGGTTCAGCAGGCGGCGATCGCGATGGAGTTCGGCTCCAGTGCCGAGGATATTGCACTGACCGTATTTGCCCACCCGACCGTTTCCGAAGCCTTCCACGAGGCAGCATTGGCGGTAGACGGGCATGCGATTCATATCGCCAACCGTAAGAAGCGTAAGTAACAGCAGGTAGAAAGTCGGGGAGGGCTATGCTGCTCCCCGCCGCATTGCAGTCTGGCTGCGGTGACGTATTAGCGGAGCTTTCTCCGCACTAGGGATAGCAGATTGACCCCGGTCAGGATGTTATTGAGGTGGAATGGTGCGCCTGGCGCACACAGTAACGGTAAAACGAGCATGAACCTTCATGAGTATCAGGGCAAACAGTTATTTGCCGAGTATGGGTTACCGGTATCCAAGGGCTACGCCTGCGATACCCCCGAGGAGGCTGCACAGGCGGCTGATCGCATCGGCGGTAACAAGTGGGTAGTTAAAGCACAGGTGCACGCCGGTGGCCGTGGTAAGGCGGGCGGCGTAAAGCTGGTCGATTCCAAGGATGCGATCCGTGAGTTTGCCCAAAATTGGTTGGGTAAGAACCTGGTGACCTACCAGACCGATGAAAACGGCCAGCCAGTCAGCAAGATCCTGGTTGAGTCCTGCACCGATATCGCCGAGGAGCTCTACCTGGGCGCCGTGGTGGACCGTGCGACTCGTCGCATCGTGTTCATGGCGTCCACCGAGGGTGGCGTCGAGATCGAGAAGGTTGCCGAAGAGACTCCTGAAAAGATCCTGAAAACCGAAATCGATCCGCTGGTCGGCGCGCAGCCTTACCAGGGGCGTGAGCTTGGTTTCAAACTGGGCCTGAACAACGATCAGGTCAAGCAGTTCACCAAGATCTTCCTGGGCCTGGCCAAACTGTTCCAGGACAAGGATCTGGCGCTGATCGAGATCAACCCCCTGGTGATCACCGACGAAGGTAACCTGCACTGCCTGGACGCCAAGCTGGGTGTCGATGGCAACGCTCTTTACCGCCAGCCTCAGGTTCGTGAAATGAACGACCCGAGCCAGGAAGATGAGCGTGAGGCCCATGCGGCTCAGTGGGAGCTCAACTACGTGGCCCTCGACGGCACCATCGGTTGCATGGTTAACGGCGCTGGCCTGGCCATGGGTACCATGGATATTGTAGCGCTGCACGGCGGCTTCCCTGCCAACTTCCTTGACGTGGGCGGCGGCGCTACCAAGGAGCGTGTTACCGAGGCGTTCAAGATCATCCTCTCCGACGACAATGTGAAAGCGGTTCTGGTGAACATCTTTGGCGGTATCGTACGTTGCGACCTAATTGCCGAAGGTATTATCGGCGCGGTTAAAGAGGTTGGCGTTGAGGTGCCTGTGGTGGTTCGCCTTGAGGGTAACAACGCCGAGCTGGGATCCAAGGTCCTGGCGGAAAGCGGTCTGGACATTATCGCGGCTACCAGCCTGACCGATGCGGCTCAGCAAGTAGTAAAAGCTGCGGAGGGCAAGTAATGAGCGTATTGATTAATAAAGACACCAAGGTGATCTGCCAGGGTTTCACCGGTGCCCAGGGTACCTTCCACTCTGAGCAGGCGATTGAATACGGCACCCAGATGGTGGGTGGTGTAACCCCCGGTAAGGGTGGCCAGACTCACCTCGGCCTGCCCGTGTTCAACACCGTTTCAGAAGCGGTAGAGGCCACTGGTGCCGATGCCTCTGTGATCTATGTCCCTGCCCCTTTCTGCAAGGATTCTATCCTGGAAGCGGCCAACGGCGGTATCAAGCTGATCGTCTGCATCACCGAAGGTATTCCTACCCTGGATATGCTCGAGTGCAAGGTCAAGTGTGACGAGCTGGGCGTACGCCTGATTGGTCCTAACTGCCCGGGCGTGATCACTCCCGGTGAGTGCAAGATCGGTATCATGCCGGGCCACATCCACCTGCCCGGTAAGGTCGGTATCGTGTCCCGTTCCGGTACCCTGACCTATGAAGCGGTCAAGCAGACCACCGACGCGGGTTTTGGTCAGTCTACCTGTGTAGGTATCGGTGGTGACCCCATCCCCGGTTCCAACTTTATCGACATCCTCGAGATGTTCCAGAAGGACCCCGCCACTGAAGCGATCGTGATGATCGGTGAGATCGGCGGAACCGCGGAAGAGGAAGCGGCCGCCTACATCAAGGCCAACGTAACCAAGCCTGTGGTTTCCTACATCGCGGGTGTTACTGCGCCCAAGGGTAAGCGCATGGGTCACGCCGGTGCGATCATCTCTGGCGGTAAGGGTACAGCGGACGAGAAGTTCGCAGCCCTCGAAGATGCGGGTGTGAAAACCGTACGCAGCCTGGCTGAGATCGGTAATGCCCTGGCGGAAGTAACCGGCTGGACCATCAAGTAAGCGTCCTGACGGTTGATAAAAAAGGCAGCTTAGGCTGCCTTTTTTTGTGCTTGATGCGTATCATAATGCTGCCTTGATGGAGTGTTTTTTTAGTGATGGATCCTCGTAAATACAGTTTGGTAAGGGCGTTACGACCGTTCTCCTACAGCGTAGCGTTGATCGCCTGTGGCCTCGGGGTGCTGGTCGCCAGCCAGGAGGGCTATGGCAACTCCCTGCGCGCCTTCTGGGTCATCCTGGCCGGTGTGCTGGCCCAGGCGACGGTGAACCTGATTAATGATCACAGTGACAAATCCCTGTGGCGGGCAAGCACGGAAATTTCGGAGTCGCAACGGCAGCGGGTGCTGGCGCTGATCTCCCGCAACACCCGCATTGGGATCCTGTGTGGCATGGCGGCAGCGGTGATCGGGCTCTGGCTCACCTGGCAAACCAATCTGGGGTTGCTGCTGCTCTGCATCGCAGGATTTCTCGGGGGGTACTACTACACTGCCGAGCCGGTCAACTACAAACGGCGCGGGCTCGGGGTGATCCTGGTGTTCTGGTTTACCGGTGTACTGTTGGTGGTGGGTGCCTATTATTCGATGGCGGCCGGCATCAGCCTCAACTCGGTGTTGCTATCGCTACCAATCGCTATTCTGTCCTCCTTGTTACTGCTTAGTAATGAGCTGCGCGACCTTGATGCCGACCGCCAGTATGGCCTGAAAACCCTCAGTGTCCGCATCGGTTTCGGGGCGGCGCGCCTGCTCTATTGGGGGCTGCTCGTCAGCTGCTATCTGGTGTGTGTCATCCTCTGGCGACAAGGCTTTTTGGGGGAGCCGCTTGCTCTCTTGCCGTCGCTTTTATTTGCCCTCTGGTTGTTACGGATATTGGCGCTTCCTGATGGGGGAGGGGTAACGCTTCCTCCTCTGACGGGGCGATATTTTATGCTGTTTGGCGTAGGCTATCTTTATTCGGTGTATGCAGCGGGCGCCACCGGTTGAGCGCTGTAAGTTAAAAAGGGGAACGATGTGCAAGCGTATCTTTTGGATGGCATAGCGGTAGCCTGGCTGTTTACGGTCTGGGTGGGTTACACCCTGATAGCGAACTACCTTGCCAAGGGTAATCCCTGTCTCGCCAGTGTGTTACACCTCTACCGGGGTGACTGGATGCGCAGCCTGCTGAAGCGGGAAAACCGGATCGCGGACACTGCGATCATCGCCAACCTGGAGCGCAACGTATCGTTTTTTGCCTCAACCTCCATCCTTGTGCTGGCGGGTTTGCTGACCCTGCTGAGTACCCCGGCCAGTGGTATGCTGCTGTTGTCTGACCTGCCTTTCGCTGAGCTCACCTCGCGCCAACTGTGGGAGGTGAAGATTCTGGTGATGATCGTGATCTTCGTGTACGCCTTTTTTACCTTCACTTGGAGCCTGAGGGTCTACAACTTTGCTTCGGTGCTGATGGGCAGTGCACCATTGCACGATGAGGAGCTGGCCGAGGCGGAGCGTGGTGCCTACGCGCAGCGGCTCGCGAATGTGTTGTCGATCGCAGCTGCCCACTTCAACTATGGCTTGCGCGCCTACTATTTTGGTCTCGCTACCCTGTCCTGGGTGGTCTCCCCCTGGCTCCTGATTGGTGCTACCGCGCTGGTTGTCTTTATCCTCTACTATCGGGAGTTCCACTCACGGGTGCTGAAGGAGATGATGCTCAGCGAACCGGGCCAGTGATTCGGCCAAAATCCTCTTTGCTCTCTTGAAATAGACTTACCCCATCCCCATCTCTATTGCCTGCATGTGGTGGAATCAGATTTTCACCACACCCCTATTCAGTAACTGATCTTCAGGCAAAAAGATGATGACAGAGAATCAAAAAGAGACGCTAGGCTTTCAAACCGAAGTGAAGCAGATGCTTCACCTGATGATTCACTCACTTTACTCCAATAAGGAGATCTTTCTCCGGGAGCTGATCTCCAACGCCTCCGATGCGGTGGACAAACTGCGCTTTGAGGCGCTTTCCAACAGTGAACTGTTGGAGTCCGACGCCGACCTCGCCATTCGAATCACTCATGATGCCGAAGCCAATACGCTGACCATTACCGATAACGGTATCGGTATGAGCCGCCAGGAGGTGATTGACAACCTGGGCACCATCGCCAAGTCGGGAACCGCCCAGTTCCTGCAGTCGCTCACCGGTGACCAGAAAAAAGACGCGCACCTGATTGGCCAGTTTGGTGTGGGCTTCTACTCCGCCTTTATCGTGGCGGACCGGGTAACCGTGGTTACCCGCCGTGCGGGCGAGTCCGAAGGGGTGCGCTGGGAGTCCAGCGGTGAGGGCGATTTCACCATTGAGAGTGCGGATCGCGACCGTCGGGGAACCGAAATTACCCTGCACCTCAAGCCCGACTGCACCGAATACGCCGACGGGTACCGCCTGCGTAACATCATCCGTAAATACTCCGACCATATCGCCGTACCGGTGATTATGGTTAAGGAGCAGTTAGCCAGCGAGGATGAAACCGAGGTCAAGGCGCCCGAAGAGGAGACCGTCAACTCTGCCACGGCGCTCTGGACCCGTCCCCGTGCCGAACTCAAGGATGAGGAGTACCAGGAGTTCTACAAGCATGTCAGCCACGACTTTGAAGATCCCCTGAGCTGGAGTCATAACAAGGTTGAAGGCAAGCTGGACTACACCAGTCTGCTTTATGTGCCGGCACGTGCCCCCTATGACCTGTGGAACCGTGAAGTTCCCCGTGGCCTCAAGCTTTATGTGCAGCGGGTCTTCATTATGGATGAGGCCGAACAGTTCCTGCCCCTCTACCTGCGATTTATTAAGGGGGTAGTGGACTCCAATGACCTCTCCCTCAACGTCTCCCGTGAAATCCTGCAGAAGGATCCGGCGATTGACACCATGCGGGGAGCTCTTACCAAGCGCGTCCTCGACATGCTGGGCAAGCTGGCCAGCAAGGAACCCGAGAAATACGCCTCCTTCTGGAAGGAGTTTGGCCAGGTGCTGAAAGAGGGGCCGGCCGAGGACTACGCGAACAAGGAGAAGATCGCCAAGCTACTTCGCTTTGCTTCTACCCACAGCGATTCCGACGAGCAGAACGTTTCACTGACCGACTATGTCGCCCGTATGGCCGAGGGGCAGGAGAAGATCTACTTTATCGCCGGTGACAGCTACACAGCCGCCAAGAGCAGTCCGCACCTGGAGATCTTCCGCAAGAAGGGGATCGAGGTACTGGTACTGTACGATCGCATCGACGAGTGGCTGATGCAGCACCTGATGGAGTTCGATGGCAAGTCGCTGGTCAGTGTCGCCAAGGGTGCCCTGGATCTTGGGGCGCTGGATTCCGAAGAGGAGAAAGCCAAGCAGGAGAAGGTGGCCGAAGAGTATAAGGATCTGGTAGAGCGGGTTACCGAAGTGCTCAAGGAGCAGGTGGACGAGGTGCGTATTACCCACCGCCTGACCGATTCACCTGCCTGTCTGGTGGTGGGTGAGATGGACATGGGGGCGCAGATGCGTCGCATCCTCGAGTCTGCCGGACAGAAGGTTCCCGATTCCAAGCCCAGCTTTGAGCTGAACCCTGAGCATCCGCTGGTGCAGAAACTGGCCAATGAGAGCGACATGGACCGCTTCGGCGACCTGACGGCGGTGCTGTTTGATCAGGCCAACCTGGCCGAGGGGGGCAACCTGAAGGATCCCGCCGGTTACGTTCAGCGCCTCAACAAGTTGCTGCTCGAGCTGAGCCATTAAGGTGTCGTTAGGGAGGGGAGGGCTCGCCCTCTCCAGCCCTTGGCGCGACCACCTGTGTGAGTCGGGTTAGGGGCACAAAAAAAGGGAGCCGAAGCTCCCTTTTTTTGTGCCCGCTGATGCGGGTCGGTTAAGCGCGCTTAACCATTGTAGCGACGCAGTACCAGCGAGGCGTTGGTGCCGCCAAAGCCGAAGCTGTTGGACATTACGGTGGTCAGCCCGGCGTTGCTGCGGTTCTCCAGCACGATCGGCATGCCCTGGGCCTGCTCATCGAGGGTCTCGATGTTGGCGGAGGCGCAGATGAAGTCGTGCTCCAGCATCAGCAGCGAGTAGATCGCTTCCTGCACACCGGCGGCTCCCAGGGAGTGCCCGGAGAGTGACTTGGTGGAGCTGAGGGCGGGGATCTTGTCGCCAAAGGTGGCGCGAATCGCTTTCAGCTCGGCCAGGTCTCCTACCGGGGTGCTGGTGCCGTGCACGTTGATGTAATCGATCGGGGTATCGACGGTGGCGGTAGCGATCTGCATGCAGCGCTGGGCGCCTTCGCCGGAAGGGGCAACCATGTCGTAGCCATCGGAGGTAGCGCCATAGCCCACCACTTCGGCGTAGATCTTGGCGCCGCGGGCGAGGGCGTGCTCGAGCTCCTCAAGCACCACCATGCCGCCACCCCCGGCGATGACAAAGCCGTCGCGGTTGGCATCATAAGCCCGTGAGGCTTTCTCGGGGGTGTCGTTGTACTTGGTGGACAGGGCTCCCATGGCATCGAAAAGGCCGGTTTGACTCCAGTGCTCCTCTTCACCACCACCGGCAAAGACGATGTCCTGCTTGCCCATCTGGATTTGCTCAACACCATTACCAATGCAATGAGCGCTGGTGGCACAGGCAGAGGTGATGGAGTAGTTGATCCCCTTGATCTGGAAGGGGGTGGCAAGACAGGCAGATACCGTGCTGCCCATGGTACGGGGTACCCGGTAGGGCCCGACCCGCTTGATCCCTTTCTCGCGAATAATATCGGCGGACTCGACGATATTTTCCGAGGAGGCACCACCGGAGCCTGCAATCAGGCCGGTGCGTACGTTGGAAACGTCGGACTCGCTTAGACCCGCATCAGCGATGGCCTGCTCCATTGCGAGGTAGGCGAACCCTGCTGCCTGACCCATGAAGCGTAACTGCTTGCGATCGATGTGGTCGGCGAGGTCGATTTTTACAGAACCGGAGACATGGCTGCGAAACCCCATATCCCGATAGGTTTCATTCAGGCTGATCCCTGACTTGCACTGTTGGAGTGACTCCAGCACGCTGGCTTTGTCGATTCCCAGGCAAGAGGTAATGCCCATTCCGGTGACTACTACGCGTCTCATAGTACTGTACCTTCTTCGTCTTTATCAGAAGTTGTCTGTAGAGGTGAACAGACCCACCCGCAGGTTTTCAGCTGTGTAGATCTCGCGTCCATCGACGCTGACAGAGCCGTCGGCGATCCCCAGTACCAGCTTGCGGTTGATAACCCGCTTGATATTAATGCGATAGGTGACTTTTTTGGCGGTAGGCAAGATCTGGCCGGTGAACTTCACCTCGCCGCAGCCGAGGGCACGCCCGCGCCCAGGGTTACCTTGCCAACCAAGGAAGAATCCAACCAGCTGCCACATGGCGTCCAGTCCCAGGCAGCCCGGCATGACAGGGTCGCCAGGGAAATGGCACTCGAAGAACCAGAGGTCCGGGGTAATATCCAGCTCGGCGACGATCTCACCTTTATTAAATTCTCCCCCGTCCGAGGCGATCTTGACGATGCGGTCGATCATCAGCATGTTGGGGGTAGGGAGCTGGGCGTTACCAGGGCCGAACAGGTTGCCGGCACCGCACTCGAGTAGCTCTTCGCGGCTATAGGCGTTTTGGGGTGTCATAGATAGTCCTGAGTTAACAAAGTGGAGGCCGGTGTTGCGGATATGGCTAACCGCCTGTAGTACCACCCTTTGGCCAGTTTAAACGCCGGCCACTATATCACCAAATACCGTGCGGGATAACGCGCTCCCGGCGCTGGTAACAAAATTCAAACATTCCCCATCATGTGGATTACATCCTCCGGGGGGAATGAAAGGGGGCTGCCTGTGATACACTCGGGGCCAACGAGGGGGGCCAGCAGCCCCTGCCGGAATCAGGAATTTCAAGAGAGAGTCTATGACGGGCAAGATTATCGCCGTTATTGGTGGTGGGAGCTTTGGTACGGCCATCGCCGATATTATTGCCAGCAACGGCCATGAGGTGCGCCAGTGGATGCGTGATGAGACCCTGGCCGAAACCATCAATCGCGACCATATCAATACCACCTATCTGCCGGACTACCGCCTCCACCCCGGGGTGCGCGCATCGACGGATATTCTCTGGGCAGCGGCTGAAGCCGATGTGGTGTTTGTCTCTATACCCAGCAGCTCATTTCGCACGGTGGTCGCCTCCATGAAAGCGGTGGTGGGTGGAAAGATCCTGATCAGCACCACCAAGGGGGTAGAGGCAGGCAGTTTCGACCTCATGAGCCAGATCCTGGCTGAAGAGGTACCCACTGCCCGTATCGGCGTGCTCAGCGGACCCAACCTGGCCAAGGAGGTGGTGGCCAAGGCGATTACGGCAACCGTGGTTGCGAGTGACGATGAGGCGCTCTGCCAGGAGGTCCAGCAGCTGCTGCACTCCGACTACTTTCGTGTCTACTCCAACCATGACATCTATGGGGTTGAGCTTGGCGGTGCCCTCAAGAATATCTACGCCATCGTGGCGGGGTTGGCGGAGTCGCTGGGGATGGGGGAGAACACCAAGAGCATGCTGATTACCCGCTCGTTGGCGGAGATGAGCCGCTTTGCGGTAAGGATGGGGGCGAACCCGCTGACGTTCCTTGGACTGTCCGGGGTAGGGGACCTGATTGTCACCTGCACCAGCCCCCTGAGCCGAAACTTTCGTGTGGGCTTTGCGCTGGGAAAGGGTAAGTCCCTGGAGGAAGCTGAGGCGGAACTTGGCCAGGTGGCCGAGGGGATCAACACCCTACGCCTGGTGCGCGATAAGGCACGGGAGCTGGAGGTTTATATGCCGCTGGTTGATGGCCTGTATGAGATCGTTTTCAACAAACGCAGTATCCGTGAGGTCACCCGGGAACTGATGCTGGGTGAACAGAAAACGGACGTTGAGTTTATCTTGCAATCCGATAGTAAGGATGGGGTCTGAATCGTGGATGAGTCTGTCAAACAACACCTGAAATCCGAATCACAGTGGTTGCGCGTGCTGTTTATGCTGCTGTTCTGGCTTGTGATGCAGTTGACCCGGCTGGTGGTCGGGGTAGTGGTTCTCTCCCAGGTTGTGTTTGTGCTGATGACGGGGAGCCCTAATGACAATCTGCTCGACTTCTCCCGTAGCCTTAATCGCTATATTTTCCAGATACTGCAGTTTCTGACCTATCATAGCGAGCAGAAACCCTTTCCGTTCAGTGACTGGCCGCAAGCCTGAGCCATGTCTACGCGACTGCTGTTGATGCGCCACGGTGAGGCCGAGGCGATGGTGGGTAAGGACGAGGATCGTGCGCTCACCGCGTTGGGTGAGCAGCAGGTGATCGCCAGCGCTGGCGTACTGGCAGCCTACGGTGTCCAGCGGATCCTTGCCAGCCCCTATAAACGAGCCCAGCAAACCGCGGCCCTGGTGGGCAAGACGCTCGGAACTCCCTTCACTACCAGTGAACTGCTGGTGCCGGAAGCGGACCCTGCTAGCGCCCTGCAAACCCTGCCTCTGGAGGATGAGGTTCTGCTGCTGGTCTGTCATATGCCGCTGGTCAGCCGAATGGCCGGGTGGTTGGTGGAAGGGGAGGGGGCCTGGGGGCCTGGGTTCGGTACCGCCGATGTAGCGGTGATCGAGGCCGAATGGGTCGGTCCGGGCCTGGGCGTGATGCGGGCCATGCTTGGTCCCCGGGGCCACCTCTAACCCGCAACGTACGCCAGTGGAGGTCAGTCTTCTGTCACCGCCCCCTTTCGCCCGTCGTGACCTCCACAGGGCCTCCCTCAAGGACGGTATCCAGTGCCTGCAAGGTGGCCTCGTACGCGAGCTCCAGGGCGATAGGGCCGTTGCCCAGGTCGCGTGGGGAGCTGCGGGGCAGGTTACTGATCACTAAGGCTTGCAGGTTGGGGCGCTCCGGTACCTGGAGGGCTTTGCTGCTGCGCCGCCGCCAGGGGGAGCGGGAGGCTATGTGGTGATAAAAGACGCGCTCCCCCAGCCGGGTGGCCGCTAATCCGTGGCGGTCTGCGATGCCGCCATCCCAATAAAGCCGGTTGTCGATGCGAGCCGGCTGAAGAAGCAGGGGGACTGCGCAGGAGGCATGGACTGCGTCGACCAGCGGGCCTTCCAGGAATACCCGGGTGGTGCGGCTGCGGGCATGGTAGGCGGAAAGCGCGAGCGGGATTCTGCATTCGGAAAACTGTTCGATGGCGATGAACTCTCTCACCAGGGCCCGAAAGCGCTCGCCCTTGAGCAGCCCCCATCCCCAGCCCGGGTCCCAGAACTGGTGGGGCTTGAGTGTAAGTAGCAGGTCGCGAATCTCCATGGCAGAGCGGCCGCTGGCCAGGCAGCAGCCGATCAAAGCGCCGGCACTCGAGCCGGTGATTTTAGCTGGCTTTAGTGCGTGTTCCTCTAATGCCCATGCCATGCCGCAATGAGCAAAGAAGCTAAAAAAGCCCGACGACATTGTCAGGGTGAAGGGGGCTTCTGCGAGCCAGTGAGCGAGAGTGACGGTGCCTGTCGGAGGCTTTACGGCGGTGGGGTTACTCATATAGATTATATATCAACTAAAAAGACCTTACCTGCAGGGCATCACCCCTGCATCCTGTTGAGAGCCCAATACTCCCATGAAAGCCAGACAGATACACTTCGCACACGCCAACGGGTTTCCCTCAGGAAGCTATCGAAAGTTGTTTCTTGGCCTTGAAAGTCATGGTTATGAGGTCGGGTATCTGGAGCAACACGGCCACAACCCGCGGTTCCCGGTTACCCACAGTTGGGGGCACCTGGTGGATGAGCTGATCGAGGACCTGGAGCAGCGCTACAGCGGGCCGGTGGTTGGGGTGGGTCACTCGTTGGGCGGCGTTTTGTGCTCGTTTGCGGCGGCACGGCGGCCGGACCTGTTCAGCGCGGTGGTGATGCTCGACTCCTTCATCATTGGCGGTGCGGAAAAGCTGGTGATCTCGCTGGCCAAGTCCACTGGCTGGATCGACCGTATTACACCCGCCGGGAGAACCCGCAACCGAAAGGCGCAGTGGAGAAATCATGACGAAGCCCGCCGTTATTTTCGTAACAAAGGATTGTTTGCCCACTTTGATAGCGACTGTCTGGAGGATTACCTGAGGGCCGGCCTTCGCCATCGCGGGCAGCAGGTGGAACTGGTCTATCATCCCGACGTGGAGGTCAATATCTATCGCAATGTGCCGCACCGCTCACCGCCCAAATACAATCGCTTTGAGATACCCACGGCCCTGCTCTACGGGGATCGAAGTGATGTGGTCAAGGCTTCACGGATTCGCCGCGGAGAGCGCTTACCCAACCTGGTGCAAAAGCGCGTGACGGGTACCCATATGTTTCCCCTTGAGCACCCGCTGGAAACCGCCCATCATATCCACTCGATGATCGAGCAGCTGTTAGCAAAGGAATCGTGATCGATGAGGATGATGCCCACCGTTGACGAGTTTGAAGTAGAGGCCAATGGTATCCGCTTTGCGATCTGCGCCTGGGGCGATGAGGGAAAACCACCCTTGTTTGCCCTCCATGGGTGGCTGGATAATGCGGCCAGCTTTCATTTTTTGGCTCCCCTGCTTGAGGGGTACCGGGTGCTCGCGGTGGACCTGGCTGGCCATGGCCGCAGCGGACACCGGGCAGAGGGGGTAGCCTACAATATTTGGGATAACGTCGCCGACCTGGTTGCCATTGCCAACGTTTTGGGGTTGGAGCGCTTCTCCCTGTTGGGTCACTCCATGGGGGGTATTATCTGTACCCTGTTGGCGGGCAGTTTTCCAGATCGGATTGAGCGCTTAATGCTGATCGATGGGATCTGGCCGATGGTGACGGCGAGCAGTGATGCGCCGGCTCAGCTGGCCAAGGCGGTCCGAGGCATGGAAGAGGTTGGGCAAAAACGAAAAACCCTCTACCCCACCATCGAAGAGGCGATTGGGGCGCGTATGAACGGGCTTAACCCCCTCTCGAGGGAGGCGGCCAGTGTTATAACGATCAGGGGGCTTGAGGCGGTGTCAGGTGGCTATCAATGGCGCAGTGATCTGCGCCTCAGGCTTCCCTCCATGATGCGCCTGACCTGGAACCATGCTCGTGCGTTCGTGGCCTCCATTACTGCACCGACCTGTTTAATTCTCGCCGAGCAGGGCATCTACCTGAAGCGGGAAGAGTTTGTGCGCAGTCAGGAGTTACTGCAACGCTTTTCCATTTTTCAGTTGGCGGGAGGGCATCACCTGCATATGGAGGCAGAGGTCACTTCCGTTGCTGAGCGTTTTAACCAGTTCTCGGCAGGAGCCTAGGTGTTGGTGCCTACAGGGTCAGAGCGTACTGTCACTATTGAGCCCCGGCTATGGATGGGGGAGGATGGCATTATGCGGGTGGATTATGGCCTTCATGCCCACATCACACTGGAGGCCGTTCGCGAAGTCGCGCAACGCGCCTATC
The DNA here is from genome assembly GCF_003864255.1 of Aestuariirhabdus litorea. Lineage (NCBI taxonomy): Bacteria > Pseudomonadati > Pseudomonadota > Gammaproteobacteria > Oceanospirillales > Aestuariirhabdaceae > Aestuariirhabdus > Aestuariirhabdus litorea. The sequence continues at coordinate 1,647,147 of NZ_QWEZ01000001.1, read as the reverse complement.
AACTCTGCCCCCGTCCCCATCTGGCGCTGGTCATGGGGCAGAGAGTCGCCAAGGTGGACACAGATGCGTTGCGATTTTTGCAAGGCGAAGAGTACCAACGTATCTCAGTGGCCGTGGCGGTGATGACGCGCACCCCGCTGGAAAAATTTTTGATGCGTATGTATTCAACGCTTCACCCGCCGACTTATCCGGTTCGTGGCTTTACCGATGAAGAAGAGGCTTTGCGCTGGCTCCGCGGTCATGGCTCCTTGCAGGAGGAGTGATGGGCGCTGTCGCTGCTGAGGAGCAGATGGGTTGTGGTCTTGGCGTCCTGGGGAGGGTAGAAGAGGAAGCCTTGCATCAGATCGCAGCCCAGTTGTTGTAGCCACTGGGCCTGTGGACCTGTTTCTACTCCGGTGGTTGACACCTTTATGTCGAGGCTGTGGGCAACAAGGGCAATCGTCTTCAGAATACGCTGGGCCTCCGGGCTGTGATCGATCTCTTTAATCAGTGCCTGATCGATCTTCAGACTGTGAATAGGTAGCGAACCAAGCAGTGTAAAGGAGGCCGGGTTGCTGCCAAAATGGTCGATGGCCAGCTTAAAACCCATGCGGGAAATACGTTCGAGTAGCGTCGATACCCTGGGGTTGGCGTCGAGCAATACCGAGGCGTCTAACTCAACCTCCAGCTGGTTTTGAGTGGTTTTGTCAGGTTTCAACTGAGCCAGGCGCTCCAGCAACTGGTCACTATCCTCCAGCAGAGCGGTTGAGAGATTGAGAGAGAGTGTGCCGAAGTTGACTCCGAGCAGGCGCCAGCGCTTCAGCTGCTCGTTCAGTTGCGTCATTATCTCTTGCTCAAACCGGAACACCAGCTGGCTCTGCTGCGCTACGTGCAGGTGCTCCCCAGGAGTGACCAACTCTCCCTGGTTATTTTTCCAACGTGCCAGCGCCTCCAGCCCTACCACTTTTCGGTCATGGGGCCTAACCCGTGGTTGAAAGTAGACCTGGAGTTTGCGTTGAGCCAGTACCTCGTCAAGCTCCTGTTCCATTTGCAGTCGGCGATTAAGAATGCGGTTCATATCGGCGCTGAAGAAGCGGTAAGCGTTTTTACCCGCGCGCTTGGCGTGGTACATCGCCGTGTCGGCGTTTTTTAAAAGCTCCTTTGTGGTCGTTCCATTTTGCGGATAGAGAGCGATACCAATACTGGGAGTCACCCAGCGGGTATGTCCTTGTAGGCGTATAGGGGCGCCGAGTAGCTCAACAATATTGCCCGCCACGGAGGACGCTTCGTAAGGGGAAGATATGTTTTCGAGTAAAAGTGAAAACTCGTCGCCTCCTAACCGGGCCAGGGTATTTTCGCGGCGAGAGTGGTTGTTGAGCCGCCTCGCAACCTCCTGCAAAACAAGGTCACCGGTTTGATGGCCAAGGGAGTCGTTAATCTCCTTGAAGTTATCGAGATCAATGAACAGTACCGCGTGTTCGGTCGGTGAGCGATGAGAGCGGGAAATAACGCGCGATAGCTGCTCCAGAAAGTAGTGGCGGTTGGGAAGGTTGGTGACCTCGTCGTAATGGGCGGCCCGCTCAAGCTGCTGTTGTTCGGCTTTCTGGTGGCCTATATCTCGCAGTGACAGAAGGGTCGATTGCGACTCCTGAAACAGGAACGGCTTGGCCGTGGCCTCCACCACGATGGGAAACCGCTTCTCAGTTGTGAGCTCCAGCTCCACTGGTTCCAGCTCAAAGCGCTGCTTTTTAAACAGGGGCTTTAATGGTCCGGATGCTTTTTTCCATTGGGGTTTGCTAAAAAAATCCCTGATGTCGCGGTGCAGCAGTGCATCTTGATGTTCCATGCCCAGTAGGCGGGCAGCGGACTGGTTGGCAAAGGTGATCCTGCGGCCATCGAGCAGCAGAAGGCCTTCGGCGGTCAGGTCGACGACCTGCTGGTAATGTTGCCCGGTTTGTTCAAGTGCATGGCCCAGCATCTGCAGTTCGGTGATGTCGTAAAAGCTCAGGAGCCAGTCGCCATCCCGATGGCCAGCATTGGTGGGGGTACAGATCAGGCTGAAGTGGTGAAGGGATCCATTGAGGTGGAGGGAAACCAGATGATGGGCCGAACCCAGGCGCCTCGCCTCACCCAGTAGGGGCTTAAACTGGGGTCTCTCCTTGGGCTCAAAGAGTCGCTCGAAGGAGGAATGGGGTGGCGTGTCGGAATAAAGGGGGAAGCCGGTGGCAGCCTGATTGTGCTCCAGTAGAGCGCCTTCGCGGTTGACCAGCAGTCGTGGGTGGCTGTCTTCGCTGGCGAAAAGGTGCAGCAGTTCGAGCTCACGCAGGAGGGTCAGTGTCAGTGGAAAACAGGTGATCAGCACGCCCAGCAGCAAGACCCTGAGAGCGCTCTGGGTGTCATGGGTTAACAGCATCCATGAGCTGGCGCCGACGGTCACGATTGCACAGATTGCCAGCAGTCGGCGAAGGGCTGTGGGGTTGATTCTGTAAAGGTGATGGGGCAAGGCTACGCGCACGCTTTCATCCCATTAGCGGCAATGCTATAACAGAGTGTAGGAGAAGTTGGCGGGAGTGCTTTGTCTAATACAGATTCAAGCGCGTGTGGCCGCTTCGGTATTGGGTTCGAATAAGGGGGCGGTGTGTCGAGAAGTCGTTTGGTGGGTCTGTTGGCTGGTGGGGCGCTGCTTATCTCTCCGGGGCTGTTTGCCCTGAGTACAGGGGTTGAGCCTTACCCTAATGCAGAGGTCGTCGAGCAGTTTCAAGGGCACGTCACTAACCACCAGCTGGTTACCGGATCGCTCAAGAAAGTGAACGGGGTGGTTCGCGCCGACAGCGAGTTTCGTGTAAACGGCGAGCTGATTCGTGTTCTCTACCAGATCCCCGAGGGTCACTCCAGCAAGGATGCCTTTGAGCATGTGGAGGGTGCGATCAGGGTACAGGGTTTTACCCCCCTGTTTCGCTGTGAGGGGCGCCGCTGTGGCGGTAGTAACTTCTGGGCGAATGATGTCTTTGGCATCAAGCGTCTTTATGGCCCGGATAACGCCCAGGATTACCTGATTGCAGAAAACGCAGCGCTTCCCGGGGAGTACCTGCTGACCTACGCCATTCGCCGCGGCAATGGACGTGTCTTCAGCCTGGTGGAGCACTTTGTGACCGATACGGCCCTCAGTGTAAGGGCCCAGCAGCAGCACTACGTCGATGTGGTCGATTGGCCTTCCGATAGGGAGCGGCTGGCCCAGTCCAATGCGTTTCGTGAGTTGGTCACACTGATTCGCGAGCGTCGGCAGCCGGTCATTCTTGCGGTCTCCGCATCGGGTGCGGGGGCTTCCCAGGAGGCCCTCGACAGTCTGGTTTCCGGCTCCAGGGAGTACGCCGCGGCCCTTGCGCAGCGGCTGGTGGAGGAGGGGCTGGACGTTAACAGTTTCAGTGTTCTGGGGGTGGGGCCAACCCTGCTTCCCGGCGCCAGGCCTGGGCGTATTCTGGTACGTGCGATCATGCTGTAGCGGCAGGATCTGGGGAGGGGGATGAAAACCGTATCCTTGGTGTTGGGCAGTGGCGGCGCTCGCGGCTATGCCCACATTGGTGTGATCGATGAGCTGCTGGCCCGGGGGTATCGCATCAATTGCATAGCGGGATGCTCAATGGGTGCCCTTGTGGGCGGTGTTTATGCGGCCGGTAAACTCAATCAGTTCAGGGGCTGGATCAACAACCTGGGTTACCTCGACATTCTGCGCCTTGCCGATGTGAGCTTTAGCGCCCAGGGGGCTCTGCGTGGAGAGCGCATCTTCGATATCCTCGATGAGATGATCGGTGAGTTGAATATTGAAGACCTTAGCCTCCCCTACACCGCGGTTGCCACCGACCTGATTGCCCAGCAGGAGCTGTGGTTTCAGCGAGGATCTCTGCGTAAGGCGATTCGGGCATCCATTGCTATACCGACCCTCTTCACCCCGGTAGTGGATGGCAATCGGTTACTGGTGGACGGTGGTCTGCTCAATCCGCTGCCGATCGCCCCGGTGGTTTCTGCTCACTCGGACCTTATTATTGCCGTCAACCTTGCGGGAGAACCGGGGCGATACCGGTTGCCCAAGGTTGAGCGCACGCGCACCGATGCCCGGCGTACCCAACTGTTTTCAAGGTGGTTAGAGCGTATTACCCGCCGCTCATTGGTTGAGGCGGGGCAGATGGAGGCCGGCGCCGAGCGCACAGTCACGGGCCGGGCTCGCAGCAGTATGATGGATATCATCAACCAGTCGTTTGAAACGATGCAGAGCTCTCTGACCCAGTTCAAGATGGCGGGTTATCCACCGGATCTGCTGATCTCCATTCCCAAGGATATCTGCCGCTTCTATGAGTTTCACCTGGGGCCCGAATTGATACGGATGGGGCAGATGATCGCCAGCGATGCCCTGGACCGCTATGAGACGGCGGGTAATTCGCTGCCCACCCACGAGTTGGATGACGGCCGCGCAGGCTGAGAGGATCAGTCCCGAATCAGCGAGAGAAACTCGGCGCGGGTATGGGCCTTGCTGCGGAAATGTCCCAGCATCACTGACGTTTTCATGGAGGAGTTCTGTTTCTCCACGCCTCGCATCATCATGCACATATGCTGGGCTTCGATGATAACGCCAACCCCGGAGGCGCCGGTGACCTGCTGAATGGTGTCGGCGATCTGTTTGGTCAGGTTCTCCTGAATCTGCAGGCGGCGTGCAAACATATCCACAATGCGGGCAACCTTGGAGAGTCCCAGCACCTTTCCCGAGGGCAGGTAAGCGACATGGCAGCGGCCAATAAAGGGCAGCAGGTGGTGCTCGCAGAGTGAGTAGAGCTCGATATCCTTTACGATCACCATCTCGTCATTGTCTGAAGGGAAGAGGGCATCGTTGACCACCTCATCAAGGCTTTGCTGGTATCCCCGGTTGAGGAACGCAAACGCCTTGGCGGCACGGGCAGGGGTGTCAACCAGGCCTGGGCGACTCAGGTCCTCACCGATGGAGCTGATGATGTTGGCGAACGACTTTTCCATGATGTGATCACTCGGGTTTGGTAGGCCGCGGGCGGGCGGACTAGTGAATCAAGGGGCGCTATTGTACGTGTTCGCTGCGGTGTGGCAAACCCTGCTCTGTGCCTTGGTGGTGGGAATTGCAGGTGGCATTGGCTACCATTGCGTTATTTATCCTCAGGAGCCGATCTTGAACCATCCCTCTACCCCCCATGGGCTGACCACCATCGCCGATTATATCCGTTGGGCTTACAGCCGCTTCAACCAGGCGGAGCTGTTTTATGGTCACGGTACCGACAACGGTTGGGATGAGGCGATGCAGTTGGTATTGCAGAGTTTACACCTGCCCTGGGACTTTGATCGCGCCCAGTGGGGTTGCCACCTGACCCGGGAGGAGCAGGAGCTTCTGCAGCACCAGATTGAGCGCCGGGTTGATGAGCGAATCCCGCTGCCCTATCTGCTCAACAAGGCCTGGTTTTGTGCTCTGCCGTTCTACGTAGACGAGCGGGTGCTGGTACCGAGATCCCCCATCGCCGAGATGATCGCCCAGGGTTTCCAGCCCTGGTTGGGAGAGGTGGAGGTAACCCGTATCCTCGATTTGTGCACGGGCAGTGGCTGCATCGGTATTGCCGCGGCCTATGCGTTTCCCGACGCCGAAGTGGATCTGGCGGACCTCTCCGAAGAGGCGCTGCAGGTGGCCATGATCAATGTGGATAATCACGCACTGGTGGGTCGTGTCGACTGTGTGCAGAGCGATCTGTTTGAGCACCTCGAAGGGCGGCGCTATGAGCTGATCGTCAGCAATCCGCCCTATGTGGACGCGGAGGACATGGGCGATATGCCCGACGAGTTTCACCACGAGCCCGAGCTGGGGCTGGCGGCGGGTATGGATGGGTTGGACCTGGCCTGGCGTATCCTGGCCGAGGCTGCCGACCATCTGGCGGAGCAGGGGCTGCTGGTGATGGAGGTGGGCAACAGCTGGGTGGCGTTGCAGGAGGCGGTACCCGAAGTGGACTTTACCTGGATTGAGTTCGCCCATGGTGGCGATGGGGTGCTGGTGCTCAGCGCAGAGCAGTGTCGTACCCACCAGCAACGGTTTGCCGAGTTTGCCAGCACGCGCCAGGGGGATTCACATTAGCCGCTCACCGTGCCGACAAAAGGGGTATAATCGGCCCCCGATAAGGACAAGGACCGCTCCCTGAGAGCGATCCATCATCACCTAGAGACTAAAAGAGTTCCCGGATGTCTGGAAACAGTTTTGGAAAGTTGTTCACCATCACTACCTTTGGTGAATCCCACGGTCCCGGATTGGGTTGTATCGTCGATGGCTGCCCTCCGGGGATCGAGCTCAACGAGGAAATGCTGCAGATCGACCTGGATCGGCGTAAACCGGGAACCTCCCGTCATACCACGCAGCGACGTGAAGCCGATCAGGTAAAGATCATGTCCGGTGTGTTCGAGGGCAAGACCACGGGCACCCCCATCGGGCTTCTGATCGAAAATACCGACCAGCGCTCCAAGGACTACAGCAATATCGCCCAACAGTTCCGTCCGGGCCATGCCGACTATGCCTATACCCAGAAATATGGCTTCCGCGACTACCGCGGCGGCGGGCGCTCATCGGCCCGTGAGACCGCCATGCGGGTAGCGGCGGGGGGGATTGCCAAACGTTTTCTCGCCAGCAAGGGGGTTGAGGTGCGGGGCTACCTGTCACAGCTGGGCCCGATTAGCATCGAGCGGGTGGAGTGGGATGAGGTCAACCGTAACCCCTTCTTCTGTCCCGACCCCGACAAGGTGCCTGAGATGGAGCAGTACATGGACCGCCTGCGCAAAGAGGGCAACTCCATCGGTGCCCGCTTGACGGTCACCGCCACCGGCTTGCCGCCCGGGCTCGGTGAGCCGATCTTTGATCGGCTCGATGCCGACGTTGCCCATGCGCTGATGAGTATCAACGCCGTCAAGGGGGTGGAGATCGGGGCCGGGTTTGATTGCGTCGGGCAAAAGGGCACCGAGCATCGTGATGAGATGACTCCGGAGGGCTTTCTTTCCAACCACGCCGGCGGCGTACTGGGGGGGATCTCGACGGGTCAGGAGATCGTTGCCCATATCGCCCTTAAGCCCACCTCCAGCCTGCACCTGCCCGGGCGCAGTATCGACCTGGAGGGTAACCCCATTGAGGTGATCACCAAGGGGCGTCACGACCCCTGTGTCGGCATACGGGCAACCCCGATCGCTGAAGCAATGCTGGCGATAGTACTGATGGATCACTGGCTGCGGCATCGGGCCCAGAATGGAGAGGTGCATTGCGATACCCCGGTGATTGCCGCCAAGGCGCCCGGACACTAAAACATGCAACGAAGCGCTGACACCCAGGGCGTCAGCCTTTCGCTGTTCTATTTTTTCTATTTTGCCATCATCGGAGTCCAGGCCCCCTACTGGGCTCCCTACCTTAAGAGCCTCTCCTTCGGGGCCGCTGAAATCGGCCAGTTGATGGCGGTGCTGATGGTCACCAAGGTGTTCGCCCCCAGTATATGGGGCTGGATAGGGGACCATTATGGGGGGCGCATGCGCCTGGTGCGCCTCGGTTCGCTGGCGACCCTGCTGATCTTCGCGGTGGTTCCCTTCTTGCGCGATTTCTGGCCACTGGCACTGACCATCGCCGCCTACAGCTTTTTCTGGAATGCCGTCCTGCCCCAGTTTGAGGTGATTACCCTCTCCCGTCTGGGGGATCAGCCCCACTATTACAGTCGTATTCGCCTGTGGGGCTCCATTGGTTTTACCCTGATGGTACTGGTGGTCGGCGTGCTGGTGGGGGAGTGGGGAATCGCCTCGGTTCCCTGGTTCATGGCCCTGGCGATGTTGGGGATGCTGCTGGTATCGCTGTGGGTGGAGGAGCGGCCGGTAGCGGTTGCCCAGGAGGAAACCCGGGGCTTCAGGGCGCTGCTGCTGCGTCCCGACGTACTCAGCTTTTTTATCGCCTCGGCCCTGATGCAGGTGGGACATGGCCCCTACTACACCTTTTTCAGCATCTATATGGCGGATCAGGGTCATAGCAGCGCCATTATCGGTATGCTCTGGGCGCTGGGGGTGGTTGCCGAGATCGTACTGTTTTGGTTTATGCACCGCTTGATGCCCCGGGTCGGGGTCAAGTGGCTGCTGTTGTCGGCTCTGTTGCTGGCGGCGCTGCGCTGGGCGTTGCTGGGTCTCTATCCCGATAACTTCACCCTGGTGGTGCTTACCCAGCTGCTGCACGCCGCTACCTTTGGCAGTTTTCACTCGGCGTCAATCGAGTATGTCCGCCAGAGCTTTGGTCACGCCCACGCCGGCCAGGGACAGGCATTTTATAGTGGCATCAGCTTTGGCGGTGGCGCGGCGCTGGGGGCGTTGCTTTCGGGGTATGGGTGGGAGTGGTATGGCGGGGGCTGGACCTTTATCGGAGCCTCTGTAGTCAGCCTGCTGGCAGCGCTACTGGTGTGGCGCTGCGTGGGGTTATGCCACTACAAATCGGGAAACTGCTGTCGGGGCAAATAGAGCGCCGTTACATGAACCGAGCCTCGCCCCGAGTCCTCATCGCCCAGCTCACGCCACTGCTCAATGGCGCACTCGAGCACCACCAATCCGGCGGTGGGTAGGGGGTCGCAGAAATCCCCATCCAGCTCGCTGATACACTCCTCCAGCCCCGGATTATGACCCACCAGCATCACGCACGGGTGGCGCTCGTCACAGCCCGCCAGGCAATGGCGTATCTGCAGAGCATCTGCGTGGTAGAGGTCCGGCTCCAGCTCCAGGTGGGGCTGGCCACCGAAGCGCCTCGCTACCGCTTGCGCGGTCTCCTTCGCGCGGCGCGCAGGGCTGCTGAGGATCAGGCTGAGGTCCGGGAAGTGCTCGTGGACCAGTGCCGCCATCTTCGGCGCGGTGCGTTGGCCGCGAGCGTTGAGGGGGCGATCGAAATCGCTCAGTTCCGGGTGACTCCAGCTGGACTTGGCGTGCCGCAGGATCAGTAGCTGCTTCATTTATCCGTTCTCCTGGTGAGCGTGGAGGGTGTCGATAAAGGCCTGGGCGGCGTTGGAGAGTGTGCGCCCGGTATGGTGGATATAGCCCAGATCCCGCTCCAGCGCTGCTCCCCGTACCTCCAGTTCCGCCAGTTCGTGATCAAGCATGGAGCGGGGGAGCACGCTCCAGGCCAGGCCAATGGAGACCATCATCTTGATGGTCTCAAGATAGTTGGTGGCCATGGAGACCCGAAGCTCAAGCTTATGGGCAGTGAACAGCCCCTTCACGATGTGATGGGTAAAGGTGTTCGGACCCGGAAAGATGGCACTGTAGCGGCTGAGCTCGGCCAGGCTCAGGGGGCTGGCCTGGGCCAGGGGGTGCTCACGGGAGACCACGAAGCAGAGAGGGTCACGCCATACCCGCGCCGAATGGATAAACTCCCTCTGCCGCTGTTCGGGGGCCAGGGTGATGATGCCCAGCTCAATCTGGCCATGGATCACCTCGTCGTAGGCCACCTCCGAGTCGACGAAGTGGATGTCGAGCGCGACCTGGGGGTGTTGGCGGCTGAATTGGCGCAGCACGGGGGGGAGACGGTGCAGGCCTATATGGTGGCTGGTGGAGATCGACAGGGAGCCGCTGACATCACCCTTGAGGTTGTTGATCTGGCGTTTGGCGTCCGCCAGTTCGGCCAGGATCGCGTAGGCTTTGGGAAGCAGGGTGCTGCCGGACTCGGTCAGGCCAACCTGGCGACCAATACGATCAAAGAGCCGCGTGTTGAGCTGCGACTCGAGGGAGGCAATACGCTTGCTAATGGCCGGTTGGGTCAGGTGCAGCCGCTCTCCGGCCAGGGAGAAGGAGCCGCATTCGGCCACGGCTACGAAGGCGTGCAGGGCGCTGGTTTCCATAAAATGCTGTTACCGCTTTGGATTCCTATATGGAATTTGAAGTATAACAAATATGAATTTGTTTTATCTCTTTCTGTTTATTAGCATAGCGCTCATTGTTCGCCTGCCTGAAGGGTGGGTGATCGTCCCGTAAGCGATGGCGGCTCCATGCGAGTCGCCACCAACAGAGAATGAGGCAAGGGCAATGGCTGGAAAAACCCTTTACGATAAGTTGTGGGATGCGCATCTGGTTAAACAGCGCGATGACGGATCGGCGCTGATCTATATCGACCGACAGTTACTGCATGAGGTGACCTCGCCCCAGGCATTTGAGGGGCTACGCCTGGCTGGACGGGCGCCGTGGCGGCTAGACGCCAACCTGGCGACGCCGGACCATAACGTTCCCACCACCCAGGAGGAGCGTAAGGTCGGAATCGAAGGGATCCTCGACAGTGTCTCCCGTATCCAGGTTCAGACCCTGGATGACAACTGCCAGCACTTTGGGGTGCAGGAGTTTCGCATGAACGATCGTCGTCAGGGGATCGTGCACGTGGTGGGTCCTGAGCAGGGGGCCACCTTGCCGGGAATGACCGTTGTCTGCGGCGACTCCCACACCTCCACCCACGGTGCCTTTGGTGCCCTGGCCCACGGCATAGGCACTTCAGAGGTGGAGCATGTGCTGGCCACCCAGTGCCTGGTCGCCAAAAAGATGCAAAACATGCTGGTGCGGGTCGATGGTGAGCTGGGTGCAGGGGTTACCGCAAAGGACGTTGTGCTGGCCATTATCGGTGCGATTGGTACCGCAGGGGGAACCGGCTACGCGGTGGAGTTCGGCGGTGATGCGATCCGCTCCCTGAGCATGGAGGGGCGCATGACGGTCTGCAATATGGCGATTGAAGCCGGTGCCCGTGCGGGCATGGTGGCGGTTGACCAAACCACCATTGACTACGTGAAGGGTCGTCCCTACGCCCCTAAGGATGATGACTGGAGCAAGGCGGTAAAGTCTTGGGAGCAGTTGGTGTCCGATGAGGACGCGGAGTTTGATCGGGTGGTGGTCCTCAAGGGGGAGGAGATCAAGCCTCAGGTGACCTGGGGAACCTCGCCTGAGATGGTGGTCGCCGTTGATGGTGCGGTACCGGACCCCGCCAAAGAGAAAGATGAGACGCGCCGCTTGGGTATTACCCGGGCGCTCGAGTACATGGGGCTGAAGGCGGGGCAGAAGATCACCGAGATCAAGCTCGACCGGGTGTTTATCGGTTCCTGCACCAACTCACGTATTGAAGACTTGCGGGCGGCTGCGAAGGTGGTGAAGGGGCGTAAGGTCGCGTCCACCCTGAAGCAGGTGCTGGTGGTGCCCGGTTCTGGCCTGGTGAAGGAGCAGGCGGAGCTGGAGGGGTTGGACAAGATCTTTACCGACGCGGGCATGGAGTGGCGTGAGCCGGGTTGCTCCATGTGCCTGGCCATGAACGCTGACAAGCTGGGGGCCGGAGAGCACTGTGCCTCCACCTCCAACCGTAACTTCGAGGGGCGGCAAGGCTTCGGCGGGCGCACCCACCTGGTGAGTCCGTCCATGGCCGCAGCGGCTGCCATCATGGGGCATTTCGTGGATGTCCGCGAGCTGGCTTGATCGAGCGAATAAGGAACAGGTGACAGAGAGATGAGAAAGTTTACCCAGTTAACCGGTACCGTGGCGCCGCTGGATCGTGCCAATGTGGATACCGATATGATTATCCCCAAGCAGTTCCTGAAATCGATCAAGCGCAGTGGCTTTGGTCCCAACCTGTTCGATGAGCTGCGTTACCTGGATGAGGGGCAGCCTGACCAGGACTGCGCGGGGCGCCCGCTAAACCCGGATTTCGTACTGAATCAGCCGCGCTACCAGGGGGCCTCGGTGCTGCTGGCGCGGCAAAACTTCGGGTGTGGGTCCAGTCGTGAGCACGCCCCCTGGGCGCTCGATGATTACGGTTTCCGGTGTGTTATCGCCCCGAGCTTTGCGGACATCTTCTACAACAACTGCTTCAAGAACGGTATTTTGCCGATCACTTTGCTTGATGAGGTGGTGGATCAGCTGTTTGTTGAGACCGAAGCCAACGAGGGCTACCAGCTGCAGATCGACCTCGAGCGTGAGCTGATTATCAAGCCCAGTGGCGAGGAGATCTCCTTCGCGGTCGACGCCTTCCGTCGCCACTGTTTGCTGAATGGCCTTGATGAGATCGGTTTGACCTTGCAGGATGCCGATGCGATTCGCCGTTTTGAAAAGAAACACCAGAAAAAGAATCCCTGGCTGTTTGGGGCGATTCAATAGATTCAACGACTTGAGTAGTGATCAATGACAAAGCATATTCTGATTTTGCCCGGTGATGGTATCGGGCCCGAGATTACCGCCGAAGCCCTCAAGGTGCTGGAGTGTGTGAAGGCGAGGTTTGGGCTGGCCGTTGAGTTTGACCAGGCGCTGGTGGGTGGTAGTGCCATCGACGCCCACGGTGTGCCATTGCCCGATGAAACCCTGGACAAGGCCCGCGGAGCGGATGCCATTTTGCTGGGTGCGGTTGGGGGGCCCAAGTGGGATAGCCTGGATATGGCGATACGCCCTGAAAAGGGGCTGCTGGGGCTGCGCTCCGGCCTGCAGCTGTTTGGCAACCTGCGTCCTGCCATTCTGTATCCGCAGCTGGCGGCCGCCTCGACCCTGAAGCCGGAAGTGGTGTCCGGGCTGGATATCCTGATTGTGCGTGAGCTGACCGGGGGGATCTACTTTGGCCAGCCCCGTGGTGTGCGCACCCTCGAGAATGGCGAACGCCAGGGCTACAACACCTATGTCTACTCGGAGTCGGAGATTCGGCGCATCGGCAAGGTGGCCTTCGAGGCGGCTCGTAAGCGTGGCGGCAAACTGTGCTCGGTCGACAAGGCCAATGTGCTTGAGGTGACCGTGCTCTGGCGTGAAATCATGCAGGAGATGGCGAAGGATTACCCCGATGTCGAGTTGAGCCATATGTACGTCGATAATGCGGCCATGCAGCTGGTGCGGGCGCCCAAGCAGTTCGATGTGATGGTCACGGGCAACATGTTTGGCGACATTCTCTCGGATGCTGCGGCCATGCTGACCGGTTCGATCGGTATGCTGCCATCGGCCTCGCTCGATGAAAACGGCAAGGGCATGTACGAGCCCTGCCATGGATCGGCTCCCGATATTGCCGGGCAGGGGATTGCCAATCCGCTGGCGACCATTTTGTCGGCTGCCATGATGCTGCGCTACTCATTGGCCGAGAATGAGGCGGCAGATGCCATTGAAGCGGCGGTAAGCCGGGTGTTGGATCAGGGGCTGCGTACTGCGGATATCCAGTCAGAGGGGTGTCAGCGGGTATCAACCCGAGAGATGGGCGATGCGGTAGTGGCCGCATTGGCCTGAGGTAGGGCTTAGCCCGAGGAGTATGGGTATGTTGAAAGTAGGGTTTGTCGGCTGGCGCGGCATGGTCGGGTCGGTATTGATGGAGCGCATGGCGCAAGAGGGTGATTTTACCGGAATCGAGCCGGTATTTTTCACCACCTCGCAAGTGGGTCAGCAGGGTCCCGATATTGGCCAGCCGATTCCGGCGCTTAAGGATGCTAGCGATATTAACGAGCTGGCTGAGATGGATGTGGTCTTGACCTGCCAGGGGGGAGATTACACCAAGTCGGTTTACGGACCCCTTAGGGATAGTGGCTGGAAGGGGTACTGGATCGATGCGGCCTCGTCTCTGCGGATGGATGCACAGAGCGTTATTGTGCTTGATCCGGTCAACCGGGCGCTGATTGATCGCGCACTGGACGCGGGCGGCAAGACCTTTGTGGGCGGCAACTGTACGGTCAGTTTGATGCTGATGGCGCTAGGCGGGCTGTTCGAAGCGGATGCGGTTGAGTGGCTTACCTCGCAAACCTATCAGGCCGCATCGGGGGCTGGCGCCCAGAACATGCGGGAGCTCCTGAACCAGATGGGGGCTCTGAATGGGGCGGTGTGCGCTGAATTGGCAACCCCCTCAAGCGCTATTTTGGAGATTGATCGCAAGGTAACTGAGGCCATGCGCTCGGCTGAATTTCCGGCGGCCAACTTTGGTGTTCCCCTGGCGGGCAGCTTGATCCCCTGGATCGATAGCGAGCTGGATAATGGCCAGAGCCGGGAGGAGTGGAAGGGGCAGGTGGAGACCAACAAGATTTTGGGTCGCGATGCCAACCCGGTGGCGGTCGATGGCAACTGTGTGCGGATCGGTTCGATGCGCTGCCACAGCCAGGCGTTTACCATCAAGCTAAAACGGGATCTGCCGCTGGCCGATATTGAGGCGATGCTCGCAGCGCACAATGCCTGGGTCAAGGTGATTCCAAACCACCGGGAGGAGACCATCGCAGGGCTCACACCTACCGTCACTACCGGGACCTTGAGTGTGCCGGTGGGAAGGCTGCGCAAGCTGAGTATGGGGCCGCAGTACCTGTCTGCTTTCACGGTGGGTGACCAGCTGCTTTGGGGAGCGGCGGAGCCATTGCGGCGTATGCTGTCGATTCTTCGTGAGTTGTAACTGGCTGGATTGACCCTCGGTCTTTCCCTGCCTGGCGCCTCCGGTGGTTCACCGCTGGGGGCGTTGTTGCTTGTATCGCCACCGCACTGATGACCGAGGTGGGGGGTAATAGGCTCAAAACTGTGCTGTACGTCGAAGAATGGGTCGATAATCCCGTGCGCAATTTCCGTACCCTTTCCCCAGATATTGATAAAAAACCATTTATAATTGATACTTACTGAAACTTGTGAATAACTTTTCTAGCTTTTTTGATAATTGGCTAGTATGTGGTATTAACTGGTGGTCAGAGGCTGGCGGGGGTCGGCGCTGCATTTAGCCGGTTATCGCTTGTTCAGGGGCGGTGAAGGATAGTATGCCCCCAGGGTCGAGTGGATTGGGCGAAGACAGAAACGAAGGACTAAGACTTATGGTTCGCAAGCTAGTATTGGCTATGGCAGCAGCGGGGGCACTTAGCTCAACGACGGCACAGGCGCTGGGGTTGGGGGAGATCAACTTACGCTCTGCGTTAAACCAGCCATTGAATGCAGAGATCGAACTGATCGAGCTCAAGGGGTTGGGGCAAAATGAGGTATTGCCGAGCCTGGCGTCACGGGAAGACTTTACCCTGGCTGGGGTGGAGCGTGACTTCTTTCTCACCGACCTGAAGTTCGCCACTGTGGTGCGGCCCAATGGTACCGCTTATGTCCAGGTGACGAGCCGCAAGCCCGTCAGGGAGCCTTACCTGAACTTTTTGGTCGAGCTCCACTGGCCAAATGGGCGCCTGCTGCGCGAATACACCCTGTTGCTCGATCCGCCCACCTTTACAGAAGAGGTGCCTGCCCCGGTAGCGCCACCTGCTGCCGAGAAAGTCGAGCCTGTGGCATCCAGCCGACCGGTGGCTCCAGTAGCTCCTGCCAAGCCTCGGGCTGAAGCCCCGGCCCCGACACCTGCTCCCCAGCCACGGGTCGAGCGGGCCGAAGTGGGGGGAGGTACCTACACCACCAGCAGCAACGACACCCTGTGGGAGATCGCAACGCGCCACCGCCCTTCGAGCGATGTAAGCGTGCAGCAGACGATGATGGCGATCCAGCAGGTCAACCCGGATGCGTTCATTAACCAGAATATCAATCTACTGAAGAAGGGGCAGGTATTGCGCCTGCCCACCCGTGAAGAAACCCTTCAGCTTACCCAGCGCCAGGCGATTGCTGAGGTGAGTCTGCAGAATCAGCAGTGGCGCGACCAGCGTAATCTGGGGGCTGCTCCCCTGGATGCGGCGCGGCGTGACGCAGTTGAGGAGCCGGCGGGCCCAACCTCGAGCGAGGGGACCCTGAGACTGGCCAGCGCCAGCGAGACCGGAACCACGACCAGTGGTAGTGATAACGGCTCCAGCACCTCTGCTGCAGACCTTGAAGCGCTTCAGAATGAACTGGCCATCAACCAGGAGAAGCTGGAGAAAGCGGTTCGAGAAAGTGGAGAGGTCAGTAGCCAGCTTGCAGAGCTGGAGGGTCAGGTTGAAACCCTGCAGCGTTTACTTTCGTTGAAGGATGAGCAGCTGGCTGCGCTTCAGGCCCAGCTGGCCGCCAAGGGCGAGGCTCCTGCGGAGGTGGACTACAACTACGCAGAAGAGAAGCCGGCCCCCGAGGCTGACGGCGGTCAGGTCGTGGCGGAGGAGAGTGCAGAGGCACCTGCAGTGATGCCTGCGAAGCCTGAACCTGCCGCTCAGCCAAAACCTGAGCCCAAGCCTGAAGCCGCCAAACCCGCACCGGTTAAACCGGCACCGGCTCCCGTGGTTGAAGAACCTTCGCTGCTGGATGAGATTCTGCAAAACCCCATCTACATGGCTGCCGGTGGTGGCGTGCTGGTTCTGCTGCTGGCCCTGCTATTGCTCTCACGTCGCCGCTCAGGCGCGACCGAACCTGAATCGGACTTCGAGCCTGGGGATGAGCTGGTAGATGAGGAGCCGAAGGCAGCTTTTGAAGCTGACCTGCCTCAGGATGAAGTGGGCCCTGCCGAGCAGGATGATGAGTTGTCCCTGGAGGGAGAGGGTGAAGAGGTTGCCGAGCGCACCACCGCCCAAACCAGTGATGCCATCGGTGAGGCGGATATCTATATTGCTTATGGCCGTTACAACCAGGCGGTTGACCTGCTCACTAATGCCATTGAGCAGGAGCCCGGGCGTGCGGACTTGCGCGTGAAACTGCTCGAAGCCTATGCCGAGATGAAGGACGCAGAGTCCTTTGTAAAGCAGGAGAATGAACTCAGTGCCCTGGGTGATTCAATCGCTATGCAGGAGGCCGAGTCCCTTAAGGCCAAGTTCCCTGCAGGGGCGCTGGCTGCGGTGGGTGCGGTGGCCGCATCGGCAATGAGCGAGCTGGATGTCGATGACCTGGATGAAGCGCTGTCGATGGACGAACTGGGCTCGGCGGATGAAGCGGTTGAGTTTTCTCTGGATGACCTCGAACTGGATGCTCCCGCTGACACCGATAGCTCAGGTGTGGAGGATGCCGAAGTCGAGAATCGTTCTGACGACGATGACTTCATGAATCTGGCTGGTGATGCCGATGCCAGCGAGGCGCTGGAGTTTGATCTCGACGAGGGCAGCCTTGAGCTGGCTGAGGATCTGGTGGATTCCGGCGATGATCTCGACGCCGATCTGGATCAGGCACTGGGATCAGACCTTGATGTCGAGCTCGATGAGCTGGATGAGGTGGACGATACCGAATTCGAGCTGGATGACGACCTGAGTCTTGATAGCGAGCTGGAGGATGAGCTGCAGCAAGCCGCTATGGACTCCGCTGCAGAGCCTGCAGGCGAGCTGGAGCTTGACGCCGAGCTGGATGATGTCGAGCTGGAAGATTTTGGGTTTGATATGGAGGAAGACTCCACTGAAGGCTCTGAACTGGAGCTTGATGATGAGTTTGACCTCTCTCTGGATGATGAAGCCGACCAGGAGGTCTCGGGAGAGGCTGAGGTGTCGCTGGAGTCCTCCGATGAAGAGGGGCTGCCGGATATTGAGTTTGATCTGGGTAGCGACGATCTGGAGTCGGAGCTTGATGAGAGTGAAAGCATTGAGCTGGCGAGCAATGAACTGGATCTGGATGAGGTAGAGGCCGAGGCCGAACTTGATGATATCGAGTTCGACCTGGGTGAAGTGTCTCTGGAGGAGGCTGCGGAGGAGCAGGCGAGTGAGTCGGCAGAAACGGCCGCGGATCTTGATGACTCCGCGATGGCTGAGCTGGATGCCGATCTCGAGGGTTTTGATCTCGCCGAAGAGCTACCCGAGGAGCTGGAAGAGCCCGAAGTAGTTAATGAATTTGAGCTTGACGACCTGGCGGAGGATGAGGTGAATCCAGAGGCTGAGGTTTCTGAGAGTGTCGAAGCGGACGATCTGCTGGCCGACTCGGAAGCGACGGATTCAGAGCCGGAGCCTGAAGTCGACGAGTTCGATCGCCTGGCGCAGGACCTGTCTGCCGATCCAGATATGGCTGCGCTGGATGCCGCTACTGAAAGTTTAGCGTCTGAGTTTGATGTAGAGGATGACTCCATGGACGATGAGTTTGATTTCCTCTCGGGTACGAATGAAACCGCAACCAAGCTGGACCTGGCGCGCGCCTACGTGGATATGGGTGACGTTGAAGGGGCTCGTGACATCCTTGAGGAGGTACTCAAGGAGGGTGATGAGGCGCAGCTGAAGGAAGCGCAGGAACTGTTAGATAAAATCTGATCATGAGTAATGATGCAGTTGGCGAGGCAGAATCTTTGGATTCTGCCTCGCGTCGTTTTGCCGCGAGCGTACAGTATGACGGTCATGCCTATCATGGTTGGCAGGCGCAGCGCTCAGGGGTTGCTTCGGTTCAGCGGCACGTTGAGGCCGCTTTGGGTCGGGTTGCCGACCATGAGGTTACCGTCATCTGTGCTGGTCGTACCGATAGTGGGGTGCATGCCAGTCACCAGGTGATACATTTTGACTCCCCTGCCGAGCGGACTGAGCGTGGCTGGACCTTTGGCGCCAACGCTAATCTGCCCGATGATATCGCCATCAACTGGGTAGTCGAGATCGACCCCGAATTCCATGCCCGCTTCAGTGCTATCTATCGTCGCTATCGCTATGTGATCCTGAATCAGCCAACCCGTCCTGCCATCCTGCCCCGGGGTGTGACCTGGAACTACCGGCCATTGGATGTGGCTCGTATGGCAGAGGCGGCCAAAGCGCTGGTCGGCGAGCATGATTTCTCCTCGTACCGGGCAGTGGGATGCCAGGCAAAAAGCCCGGTCCGTACCATTAGCCACCTGCGGGTGGAGCGCTTCGGCCCGCTGATCGTTATTGATGTGCAGGCTAACGCTTTTCTGCACCATATGGTTCGCAATATAGCTGGCGTGCTGATGGCGATCGGTTGCGGGAAAGAGCCGGTAAGCTGGGCGCGGCAGGTTCTGGAGCATCGGGATCGTGCGCGGGGAGGGGTCACGGCTCCCCCCTATGGGCTCTACTTTGTCGATGTTGGCTACCCGGAGCGCTTTGCTCTGCCGCGGCCACAACCGATGGGCCCCATGTTTCTCGGCGCGCTTCTGGATTGATGGGAATATTCAACGTTAAATCAATCTGTTACTATCGCTTCATTTGAGGGTTTTTGATGTCGGCAGCGCGAGTCAAGGTGTGTGGCATAACCCGCCTTGAGGACGCTCTTGTAGCGATTTCGGCGGGTGTGCAGGCCCTTGGGTTTGTGTTTTATCCCCCCAGCCCGCGTTATATTTCTCCCGTCGACGCTGCGGGTATCATCCAGCAGCTGCCCCCCTTCGTAACAACTGTGGGTTTGTTTGTTGATGCGTCTGTCGAGGAGGTGGAGTCTGCCATCGCTTTGACACAGCTGGATCTGCTGCAATTTCACGGAAATGAGCCTGCAGACTACTGCGGGGGATTCTCTCGCCCCTATATCAAGGCGTTGCGGGTGAAGGGCCCAGAACAGATCGTACGCGATATGGCGCTTTATCCCGATGCCCGAGGGCTGTTACTGGATACCTACAAAAAAGGGGTACCCGGTGGCACCGGGGAAACATTTAACTGGGAATGGGTGCCTGCCAGCACCCGCTGTGTCATCCTGGCCGGTGGTTTGAATGCTAATAATGTGGGACAGGCAATTACCGCAGTGATGCCCTATGCCGTCGATGTCAGTGGTGGTGTTGAGGCTGCACCCGGCATCAAGGATCACAGTAAAATTCTGGCGTTTATGAGCGAGGTAGCCAGTGTCAGAGATTAAGATGAGTACTGAAGAGTTGTTGAGCATGCCCGATGCGGGAGGCCATTTTGGTCCCTACGGCGGGCGTTTTGTGTCTGAAACGCTGATGGCTGCTCTGGATGAGCTGACCAAAACCTATGAACAGCTGTCGAAGGATGCAGATTTCCAGGCGGAGTTTGACCGCGATTTGGCTTTCTATGTAGGGCGCCCCTCTCCACTCTATTATGCCGAGCGCTGGTCGCAGAAACTCGGCGGCGCTAGGATCCTGCTCAAGCGTGAAGACTTGAACCACACAGGAGCCCATAAGGTAAACAACACCATCGGGCAGGCGTTACTGGCCAAGTACATGGGTAAGAAGCGCATCATCGCCGAAACCGGGGCAGGGCAGCACGGGGTGGCCAGTGCGACGGTGGCCGCCCGCCTGGGTATGGAGTGTACGGTTTTTATGGGGGCGGAGGATATCCGTCGTCAGGCGCTCAACGTTTACCGGATGAAGCTATTGGGCGCACAGGTGGTATCGGTCGAGTCCGGGTCAAAGACCCTCAAGGACGCCATGAACGAAGCGATGCGCCACTGGGTGACCAACGTGGATGACACCTTCTACATCATCGGCACGGTCGCGGGTCCCCATCCTTACCCTAAACTGGTGCGTGACTTCCAGTCCGTCATTGGGCGTGAGGCTCGTGCGCAGTGTCTGGAGCAGGAGGGACGCCTGCCCGATGCGTTGGTTGCTTGCGTGGGCGGCGGATCCAATGCGATCGGACTGTTCCATCCTTTTATCGCTGACACTTCCGTCAAGATGTACGGGGTCGAAGCAGCCGGTCATGGCATCGAGACGGGGCAGCACGCGGCTCCCTTGTGTGCAGGACGGCCCGGAGTATTGCACGGCAACCGCACCTACTTGATGGCGGATGCGGGCGGGCAGATCATAGAAACCCACTCGGTATCAGCGGGTCTCGATTACCCGGGGGTAGGCCCCGAGCATTCGCTGCTCAAGGATGCCGGTCGGGCTGAGTATGTGGCCGTCACCGACGACGAAGCGCTAGCCGCCTTCCGCAACCTGACTCAGCTGGAGGGCATTATGCCGGCGCTCGAGAGCAGTCATGCGCTGGCCTATGCAGAAAAGCTGGCACCGACCATGTCGGCGGATCAGATCATTATCGTTAACCTGTCGGGACGTGGTGACAAGGATATCCATACGGTGGCAACTATCGATGGCATCCAGGTGATGGATTAAGGGGCAAGTGGACTCAAATGAGCAGAATTAAAGAGTGTTTTGATCGTCTCAATGGGCTTGGCCGCAAGGCGCTGATCCCTTACATCACAGCGGGCGACAGTACGCCGGCCTTAACCGTGCCCATGATGCACGCCATGGTAGAGGCGGGGGCCGACATCATTGAGCTGGGCATTCCCTTTTCAGACCCGATGGCTGATGGTCCGGTGATCCAGCTCGCCTGTGAGCGGGCACTCTCACACGGTGTTACATTAGCTGACGTTTTATCAATGGTCTCCGAGTTCCGCAAACGCGATAATCAGACCCCAGTTGTGCTGATGGGCTATCTCAACCCTATCGAGATGATGGGATACGAGCCTTTTGCCGAGCGTGCCGCCGCCGCAGGTGTGGATGGTGTATTGACCGTCGACCTGCCTCCGGAGGAGGCCGATACGCTGGGTGGGTATCTTGAAAAGAATCGGATTGATACGATTTTTCTGGTGGCGCCTACCACCACTGCAGAACGTATTCGCAGTGTTTGCAGCAAGGCCAGCGGCTATATCTACTATGTCTCCCTCAAGGGGGTTACCGGATCCGCCACGCTGGATACCGATGCCGTCGCAGAGCGTATCAGCCTGATGCGATCGATCACAGACCTGCCCCTGGGGGTTGGTTTTGGTATCCGCGATGGGGACAGTGCTGCCCGTGTGAGCCAGTGCGCCGATGGCGTAGTGGTGGGTAGTGTGCTGGTTGACCAGATCGCCAGCCATCAGCAGAACCCGGATAACGCCATCGCGGGCGTATCGTCGATCCTCAGGGAGATGCGAGCTGCGATGGACCAGCTGAACCGCTAGCGAAACGACTGGAACTTGAAATGAGCAACTGGCTTGTCGATAAACTGAAATCTTCCCTCAGCGGCCGCGAAGCGGATAAGCGCAGCAATGTGCCCGAGGGTTTATGGAAGAAATGCGTCCAATGTAATTCGGTGCTCTATCGCCCCGAGCTTGAGAAAAACCTGGATGTGTGCCCCAAGTGCGAGCACCACATGCGGATTACCGCCCGTACCCGAATCGACTACTTCCTTGATGATGAGAATCGAGTGGAGTTGGGGGCGGAGCTTGAGCCCCAGGACCGGTTGCGTTTCAAAGACAGCAAAAAATACAAGGACCGCCTGGTAGCTGCCCAGAAGTCGACCGGTGAAAAGGATGCGCTGGTGGTTACCCGAGGTACCGTTAATGGCGTACCGGTCGTGGTGGTGGCCTTTGAATTTTCCTTTATGGGGGGCTCCATGGGCTCGGTTGTCGGGGCTCGTTTTGTGCGCGCCGTCGATGAGTGTCTGGCCAATGGCTTGCCCCTGATCTGCTTCGCGGCCAGTGGTGGTGCGCGGATGCAGGAGGCGCTCTTTTCCCTGATGCAGATGGCAAAAACGTCCGCTGCCCTTGAGAAGATGAAGCAGCTTGGCCTTCCCTACATCTCAGTGCTGACCGACCCGGTTTATGGAGGGGTCTCTGCCAGCCTGGCGATGCTGGGTGATATCAATGTGGCTGAACCCAACGCCTTGATCGGTTTCGCGGGGCCGCGGGTGATTGAGCAGACGGTTCGTGAAAAGCTGCCCGAGGGTTTCCAGCGCAGTGAATTCCTGCTGGAGCACGGCGCGGTCGATATGATCGTCAGCCGCAGTCAGATGCGTGACACCCTCTCGGGTATGCTGTCGAAAATGCAGGGGACCCAAGCCCCTCAGACCGCGGCTGTTGAGACAGCGACACCCGTCAAGGCTGAGTCTGCCGGCGTTGGGGTAGATGAGGCCTGATACCCTTTCGGCCTGGCTTGAGTTTCTTGAGCAGCTCCACCCCGTCGAGATCGATCTGGGGCTGGAGCGGGTTGCTTCCGTTGCCCAAACACTGAATCTGCTGAAGCCGTCCGCTACGGTCTTTACCGTAGCTGGAACTAACGGTAAGGGCAGCACCTGCGCTTTTCTCGCTTCCATCTTGCAACGAGAGGGGTATCGGGTCGGTGTCTATAGCTCTCCGCATCTGCTGCGTTACAACGAGCGCATCCTTATCGAGGGTGAGCAGGCAGGCGACCAGCAGATCGTCGATACTTTTAAGCGCATCGATCAGGCGCGGGGCGACACCTCCCTCAGCTACTTTGAATTTGCCACCCTCGCGGCCCTGGACCTTTTTGAGCGGGCCGCCCTGGATGTATGGATCCTTGAGGTGGGGCTGGGCGGGCGGCTGGATGCAGTCAATATCATCGACGCCGATGTCTCTCTGGTCACCTCCATTGCAATTGATCATGAGCAGTGGCTTGGTTCCTCTCTGGAGGGGATTGGTCGCGAAAAAGCAGGCGTTTTCCGCGCGGGTCGTCCTGCCATTTATGGGGGGCGCGAACCCAATGCGGGGGTTTCGAGTGAAGCCGAGCGTATTGGCGCACGCTGGTTGCCCCGGGGCGAAGCGTTTCTGCAGACCCTAAGTGACAGCGGGTGGCGCTACCAGGGGGTGGATGCCAAAGGCCTTTTGGTTACTCTCGAGCAGCTTCCTCTGCCGGAGCTGCCCTTCGATAATGCCGCCACCGCCATCTGTGCGTTGTTGCATAGTCCCCTGCCAGTGAGCGAGTCTTCCATTCGTGAGGGGATTGCCAGCGCAACCCTTGCGGGTCGCTATCAGTCGATTACTGTGAGCAACCGCGCCGGTGAGCCGGTGAAGGTGGTTCTGGATGTGGCTCACAATCCACAGGCGGCCGTTGCCTTGGCCGAGCGTTTGGGCGCTGACCCTGCAGCAGGGCAGACCCGCTGCGTACTGGCGATGCTGGATGACAAGGATGTGGAGGGGGTGCTGGAGGCGCTGGCAGAGTATTGTGGGGATTGGTTTCTTGCGGAGGTCTCGACCCCGAGGGCCTCTCCGGCCTCTCGATTGGGAACCGCCCTCGGCAAGATCGCTTGTGACCGTTACACCTTGTATAGTAGGGTCGGTGACGCATTGATCGCAGCGGTTGAGGCCTCCTCCCGGAATGACCGGGTACTGGTGGCGGGCTCTTTTTTTACCGTTGCCGATGCGCTTAAAACGATCGAACAGTGGTACGCCGACCCGGCTTAGGGTGTGACAGAGCGGAATCTTTAATGGAGCAAAATATTCGGCAACGTATGGTCGGAGCCTGCGTGTTGCTGGCACTGGGTGTCATTTTCCTCAGCTGGCTGTATGAGCCTGCCGAGACTGAAGGGGTTGCCAAGCCGATTCCTGAGGCTCCGGCTATGCCGGTTGTGCCGGCCTTTATTGCTGAGGAGAAAAACTACCTTGAGCAGGTTGATGCTGAGGCCCATGAGGTCAATCAGTATCAGATGCCGGAAGCAGACTCCGGCGTCGCAGTTGACCCCAGCCCCCAGCTGGACGGCGAGGGTGTTCCTCGCACCTGGGCGTTGCAGATGGGGGTCTTTGCCAACCGCGACAACGCCAGGGCGTTAGTGGCCAAACTGCAGGGGCTGGGTTACAAGGCTTATAGCCGACGCTGGGAGCGTGAGGGTGGCCAGGCGGTCGAGGGGGTATACGTGGGCCCCATGGTGGATCGCGCTGACCTGTTGCCGTTGAAAAAGAAACTCAAGGGCCAGGTTAAGCTGGATGGGGTAATCGTGCGTTACCACCCCTAGCCTGGACAGCTCCGGGTATATGGGCAAGCAGGAAGCGCTCTGCTACAATTCGCGGCTCTTGAGGTTTGTAGAGAAAATCGGAACCGATTGTGTCATTCACCTGGGTAGACTGGGCCATTTTGGCGATCATCGCCATATCCGCGCTTATCAGCATCAGCCGGGGCTTTTTCCGCGAAGCGCTCTCTCTGGCCACCTGGATTGCTGCAGTGATCATTGCCTGGACCTTCGGTGGCAGCCTCTCCCTGATGTTTACACACTATATTGAAATTCCTTCGGTTCGCATTATTGCGGCCTGTGTTCTTCTTTTTATCGCCACCCTGATGGTAGGCGCCATGATCAACCACCTGATCGCGGAGCTGGTTAAAATGACGGGGCTCTCAGGTACTGATCGTGCCCTGGGCATGGCATTTGGCGCTTGCCGTGGCATATTGATCGTGGTGGTACTGGTGGGGTTGGTCGGCTTTTCACCGGTACAAAACGATTCCTGGTGGCAGCAGTCTCGACTGATTCCCCATTTCCAGATCCTGGCCGAGTGGTCCAAACGCTCGGTGATGCAGGTGGTGGGTCCTTTTTTAAACTCCTCCAGCTAGCCCTCTGGCCGTTGGCGGGTCCTCAGCAGAGAAACCGAGGTAGACGATTGTGTGTGGCATTGTAGGTATTGCAGCAAAATCCCGGGTCAATCAGGAGCTTTACGACGCTCTGACGGTTCTTCAACACCGGGGGCAGGATGCCGCGGGTATCGTGACCTGTGAGGGAACTCGCTTCTTCCTGCGCAAGGAGAATGGCCTGGTGCGGGATGTGTTCCGTACACGGCACATGCAGCGCCTGGCGGGCAACATGGGCATCGGCCATGTGCGTTACCCCACAGCGGGTTCCTCCAGCTCCGCGGAGGCTCAGCCCTTTTACGTCAACTCCCCCTACGGCATCACCCTGGCTCACAACGGCAACCTGACCAATGTCGAGGAGATCAAGGAGGAGCTGTTCAAAAGCGACCTGCGCCATATCAACACCAACTCCGACTCCGAGGTGTTGCTGAACGTCTTCGCCCATGAGCTCTACAAACAGCAGAAACTGAAGCCTGCGGCCGAAGATATCTTTCGTGCCGTTGAGCGGGTGCACCAGCGCTGCCGTGGCGGTTATGCCGTGATCTCGATGATTTTGGGTCACGGTATTGTGGGCTTTCGGGATCCTAACGGCATTCGCCCAATGGTGTTCGGCAAGCGGGAGTCCGAGCTGGGCGATGAGTACATGATCGCCTCCGAGAGCGTTGCCCTTGACTCCCAGGGCTATACCCTGATTCGCGATGTGGCCCCGGGCGAGGCGGTTTATATCGATGCCGAAGGACAGCTCTTTACCTATCAGTGTGCGGCCAACCCCAAGTTGACCCCCTGCATCTTCGAGTATGTCTATTTTGCCCGTCCCGACTCCAGAATGGATGGTAGCTCTGTTTACCGTTCACGGCTGAAGATGGGGGAAAAACTGGCGGAGAAGATTCTTCGTGAACGCCCCGAACACGATATCGATGTGGTGATCCCCATCCCGGATACCAGCCGAACCTCTGCGTTGCAGCTTGCCAATCGACTGGGGGTAAAGTTCCGCGAGGGCTTTATCAAAAACCGCTACATTGGCCGTACCTTCATCATGCCAGGGCAGGGGCTGCGTAAGAAATCGGTGAAGCAGAAGCTCAATGCCATCGACCTCGAGTTCAAGGACAAGAACGTACTTCTGGTGGACGACTCCATTGTGCGTGGGACCACCTGTAGCCAGATCATCGAGATGGCCAGGGAGGCCGGGGCAAAGAAGGTTTACTTCTGTTCCGCCGCCCCCGAGGTTCGCTACCCCAATGTTTATGGGATCGATATGCCGGCAGCCGACGAGTTGATTGCTAATGGTCGCAGCTGTGATGAGATCTGCGAGCTGATTGGCGCCGACTGGATGGTGTTCCAGGAGCTGGACGACCTGATCGACTCGGTGCGGGAGGGGGTAGATACCCACTTTGACGGCTTCGAGTGCTCGGTGTTCAACAAGCAGTACGTAACCGGGGATATCGACGAAAGTTATCTGGAGCGGGTTCAGGCGGCGCGTAACGACGGTGCCAAGAACCAGACAGAGCAGGGTGGCAACGCCATTATCGATCTGCACAACGATGAGTCTTAGCGACACGAGAGATATTATGGCGGCTGATAACAACGACAGGCTCGATTCCGACCTCACCGGAGCCCGACTGGATACCCTGGCGGTACGCGCTGGCCAGTACCGTACCATGGAGACCGAGCACGGTGAGCCGATCTTCACCACCTCAAGCTACGTGTTTCGCTCCGCCGCCGACGCCGCTGCTCGCTTTTCTGGCGAGGAGCCGGGTAATGTCTACTCCCGTTACACCAACCCCACGGTACGCACTCTGGAGGAGCGGATGGCTGCTCTGGAGGGCGCCGAGCAGGCGGTGGCGATGGCCAGTGGTATGGCAGCGATTCTCGGGGTTTGCATGGCGTTTCTCGAGGCGGGTGATCATGTGGTGGTGTCGCGCAGCGTGTTTGGTACCACCACCACCATCTTTTCCCGTTACCTGAAGCGGTTCGGGGTAGAGACTACCTTCGTCGACCTGACCGATATGGCGGGTTGGCAAGCCGCGGTGACCGAAGGTACCGCAATGCTGTTTGTTGAGACACCGTCCAACCCCCTGAGCGAGGTAGCGGACCTTAAGCAGCTGGCGTCGTTGGCTCAGGCAAAGGGCGCACTACTGGTAGTGGACAACACCTTCTGCACCCCCATTTTGCAGCGGCCGCTGGAGCTGGGCGCTGACATCGTCGTCTACTCGGCCACCAAGTACCTTGATGGCCAGGGGCGCTGCATGGGCGGCCTGGTGCTGGGGCGTAGCGAGCAGATGAAGGAGATGGTGGCTTACCTGCGGGCAGCGGGACCCACCCTCAGTCCCTTCAACGCCTGGGTGATCCTGAAGGGGTTGGAAACCCTGCGCCTCAGAATGTTGGCCCATTGCGATACGGCCTATCAGTTAGCGCTCTGGTTGCAGGATCAACCCAAGGTGGCGCGGGTCTATTACAGCGGATTGTCGGAGCATCCCCAGCACGCCCTGGCGAGCGAGCAGCAAAGCGGCTTCGGTGGTGTGGTTTCCTTTGAGGTCAAGGGGGGGAAGGAGGAGGCGTGGCGCTTTATCGATGCTACCCGCATGATCTCCATTACCGCCAACCTGGGGGACACCAAAACCACCATTACCCACCCGGCGACCACCACCCACGGCCGCCTGAGCCAGGAGGAGCGTGACCGGGCCGGCATCCGTGACAGCCTGATCCGGGTGGCGGCGGGGCTGGAATCGCTGGAGGACCTCAAGGCCGACCTGGCGAGGGGGCTGGCCGCCGTTTAGACACCATCCGCCCGGCGCGCTTTGCCTGTGAACCTAAGGCCCCGGCATCTGGTATGCTGGGGTAGTTAAAAGCCGTCAAACAAGGGGATTGATGTGTCAATGGAGTCGCTGGTCAAGCAGTGCCTGGCTGAACTGAGCAAGGTGGTAGTAGGTAAGCCCCAACAGTTACGGCTAGCGCTGTGCTGCCTGATCAGTCGTGGACACCTGTTGATCGAGGACCTGCCGGGGATGGGTAAAACCACCCTCGCACAGGGGCTGGCCAGGGTGATGGGGTTGAGCTACAGCCGCATTCAGTTCACCAGCGACCTGCTCCCCGCCGATATTCTCGGTGTTTCGGTCTACGATCGTGAGGGAGCCCGCTTTGATTTCCACCCGGGGCCGGTTTTCTCCCAGCTGGTATTGGCCGATGAGATCAACCGCGCTACCCCCAAGAGCCAAAGCGCCCTGCTGGAGGCGATGGAGGAGCGGCAGGTGACGATCGAGGGGGAGACCCGGCCTTTGCCGGAGCCCTTCTTTGTAATCGCGACCCAGAACCCTCAGTCTCAGGCCGGTACCTTCCCGTTGCCAGAGTCGCAGCTGGATCGCTTTTTGATGCGCCTGCAGTTAGGGTACCCCGACGCCGATGCCGAGCGCCGCATCCTGATGGGTGAGGGGGGGCGTGTGCGCATGGAGCAGATTAACCCCTGCCTGGACCTGGCGCTCCTCGTACAACTGCAGCAGCAGGCGAGCGCAGTGCGGCCAAGTGCGGCCCTGATCGACTACCTCCAGCGCCTGGTTGCCCATACTCGCTCCAGTGACCATTTTGCCTGGGGGCTGTCACCCAGAGCTTCGCAAGCGTTGCTGCAGTGTGCCCGTACCTGGGCCGCAATGGATGGTCGGAGCCATCTGGTCCCCGAGGATCTGCAGGCGGTCCTGCCGGCGGTGGTCGAGCACCGTTTGCGGGAGCACTCCGACCATCGTGGCTATTCCGGCCAGGCACTTGGCCAGCGGTTGCTGGCCGAGGTCGATGTGGTTCGCTAGCCATGGGGTTCCTGCGTGAAAGTATTGGGCGCCGGTTTCGCGAGTGGGTCAACCGTCGCACGCCGCCCCAGTCACGGGTCACCCTTAACCACCGCCGAATTTTTATCGTACCCACCGCCACCGGTTATCTGTTTCTGGTGCTGGTTGCGGCGGTGTTTCTGGCGGGGGTGAACTACCAGAACAGTATGAGCTTTGCGGTCGCCTTTCTGTTAACGGCTCTGTTTATCCTTTCGATTCACCACACCTACAACAACCTTGCGGGGCTCAGCCTCCATGGGGTCCAGAGCGGCAAAGGCTACCTCGGTGACGACCTGCCTTTCGTAATTGAGCTTTCTTCTAGTGGCACTCAGCTCCGCTACGGGATAGAGCTGGGCTGGCCCAAGGGGGTGCCCCAGTCAGTGAGGGTGCAGGGTGGGGAGCCGTTACCTCTGACGCTGTACCTGCCCGCCACCCGTCGTGGGCGCTTTCGTCCGGGTCGATTGCGGATCCAGACCCGTTATCCCCTAGGACTGCTGGTCGCCTGGAGTTGGGTGGACCTCAACCTGGAGGCCTTGGTTTACCCGCGCCCCCTGCCGGCACCCATGCCTGCAGCAGCCCTTGGCGGGGGAGAGGGGGAGCTGCTGGATCGAGTGGCGGGGGTGGACGATTTCTCATCCGTACGTGAATACCGCCAGGGTGACCCTCTTAACCACCTGGCCTGGAAACAAAGCTCGCGTCACCAGAAACTCTACACCAAGGAGTTTGTCAGCTCCCGGGAGCGCTCGCTGTGGCTCGACTGGGCGCAGGCCACGGGTCCGCAGGAGTCGCGCCTGTCCCATCTCTGTTTCTGGTGTTTGCAGGCCGAACAGCAGCAGGAGGATTATGGACTCCGCCTGCCTGGACTCGAGATTGCCCCAGCCCATGGGCGCCCCCATCTTGAACGCTGCCTTCAGGCGCTGGCCCTATGTCCGCACTGAGTCCCCATCAGATTCCCCGCACGGCGCTATTCTGGTTGCTTGCCTGTCAACTGCTGGTAGTGCTTCCCCACCTGTCGCGATTGCCTGTCTGGGTGACGGTTTTGGTGGTGAGTTGTGTCTCCTGGCGGCTGATGATTTTTACGGGCCGCTGGGGATACCCTGCGCGCTGGCTGAAGGCAGTGTTGCTGTTGAGCGCGGTGGCGGCCATCCAGTGGCGTTACCGATCCCTGGTGGGGCTGGATGCCGGAGGCTGCCTGCTGATTGTGGCCTTTGTGCTCAAACTGCTGGAGATGAAGTCGCTGCGCGATGCCTATCTGGTGATCTTCCTCAGCTGCTTTGTGGTGGTGATTGCGCTGCTGTATGACCAGACCCTGGTCAGCTCGCTGTTGGCCCTGCTGAGCCTGCTGGTGATTGTGGCGGCCGCGGTGGGGCTTAACCAGGGTGGTTTGCAGGAGCGGCCGCTGGCGGCGGTTCGTAAGGCGGCTGTCATGTTGCTGCAGGCGATACCCCTCGCGGCGGTTCTGTTTGTGCTGGTGCCCCGGGTGCCGCCGCTCTGGTCGGTGGAACCGCCGGGTAACCAGGCGCGTACCGGCCTCAGCGACAGCATGGCGCCGGGAGATATCGCCCAGCTGACCCAGTCCGATGAGTTGGTGTTCAGGGCTACCTTCGAGGGGCGGATACCCCAGCAACCGCAGCTCTACTGGCGGGCCCTGAACCTGGCTTACTTCGATGGACGTCGCTGGTCGCAGCTGCCCGATCAGCGCGATCGCAGGCGCTTCCAGCTTAACGCTCCCCCCAGCGCAGTGCTCTCCCCTGAACGCCAGGCGCTCGGGGATGAGGTCAGTTACCGCATTATTCAGGAGCCGACGGGGCAACCCTGGCTGTTTGCTCTCGATATGGTGTCGGCCCCGGTACGTGGCGCTGTATTGACCCGCGATTCCCGCCTGCTGTCACCTGACCCCATTAAGCAGCGCTACAGCTATCGGCTTCGGTCAGCGCTGTCGTATCGGCTCGATACTGAGCTGCCCGACTGGATGCGCACTTTTTATCTGCAGCTTCCAGACAGTGGCAATGATCAAGCCCGTGCTTTGGCCCAGCGACTCTCTCGGGAGGAGGGGGGAGAGGGGGCAGCCTTTATCAGTCGTATTCTCCAGCGCTTCAGGCAGCAGCAGTATTTCTACACCCTGAGGCCGCCGGTGCTTCAGGGAGACACCATTGACCAGTTCCTGTTTGAAAGCCGCCGGGGGTTCTGTGCCCATTACGCCGGCGCCCTGGTGTTTATGGCGAGGGCGGCCGGCATACCGGCGCGGGTGGTGGCGGGCTATCAGGGCGGGGAGCTGAATGCCGAGGCCGGAGTGGTACAGGTCAGGCAGTTCGATGCTCACGCCTGGGCTGAACTCTGGCTACCGGAGTCAGGCTGGGTGCGTGTCGACCCAACGGCAGCGGTAGCCCCCGATCGTATCGAACAGAACCTACAGCGGGCTGTTGCCGGTGAGGGGAGTTTTCTCGAGGGCTCTCCCCTGTCGGCGCTGCGCTATCGGGATATCCCGATCCTTAACCGCCTGCGCTTGCAGCTCGATATGCTGGAATACTACTGGCACCTTAACGTGCTGGATTTTGACCAGACCCGCCAGCAGGGGTTGTTGAGAGACTGGTTGGGTGGCGCTGATCTGGGCCGGGTCACTGTTGCCCTGCTGGTTGCCGCGGCCATTGCGCTCTCGCTGCTGGGTGGCTGGGGCTGGTGGCAGCAGCGTCAACCGCGGCTGGACCCCCTCAGTGCGGCTTACCTGCGATTCTGCCAGCGCTTGCGCGAGCGGGGCATCGAGCGTGCTGTGGGGGAAGGGCCGCTGGACTTTATGCATCGGATTCAGCGGCAGTCACCGGCACTGGGGGCGGTAGCCGAGCAGGTGACCCGCCTCTACGTTCAAGCCTGTTACGAAGAGGGTTCTGAGGCGGTTGCGAGTCATCATGCGAAGGCGATTCGGCGACTCATCCGCGGGATCTGACCCACTGCCGGTGACGGGCAGCCATAAAAAAACCCGCCGGAGCGGGTTTTTTTATGGGCCGGGCTCGGTTACTGAAGCTGAACGGCGGCAATACGCTGACCTTCATCGGCCGCTTTCTGGTAGGACTCCATCTCGTTGAAGTTCAGGTAGCGGTAGATGTCGGCAGACATGCTGTCGAGGTCCTTGGCGTAGTCCATGTACTCAGCCGGCGTTGGCAGCTTGCCCATGATAGCGGCGACTGCGGTCAGCTCGGCGGAGCCCAGGAAGACGTTGGCGCCATTACCCAGACGGTTGGGGAAGTTACGGGTCGAGGTGGAGATCACCGTTGCACCGGGGGCCACACGAGCCTGGTTACCCATGCACAGCGAGCATCCGGGCATCTCGGTGCGCACACCTTTGGTACCGTAGATGTTGTAGTAACCCTCTTCCATCAACTGGGCTTCGTCCATCTTGGTCGGTGGAGTCATCCAGAAGCGGGTGGAGAGGGTATCCTTGGTGGCGCTGAGCAGTTTACCGGCCGCACGGAAGTGACCGATATTGGTCATGCAGGAACCGATAAAAACCTCGTCGATCTTGGTGCCAGCCACTTCGGAGAGCAGCTTCACATCATCGGGGTCGTTCGGGCAAGCCACGATCGGCTCCTTGACATCCGCCAGGTCGATATCGATCACCGCCGCGTACTCGGCGTCGGCGTCGGCTTCCATCAGTTCAGGGTTCTGCAGCCACTTCTCCATGTTCTGGGCACGACGCTCGATGGTACGAACATCGCCGTAACCCTGCTCGATCATCCAGCGTAGCATGGTGATGTTGGAGGTCAGGTACTCGCGGATGGGTGCTTCGTCCAGCTTGATGCTGCAGGCAGCGGCGGAACGCTCGGCGGCGGAGTCGGAGAGCTCGAACGCCTGCTCCACCTTCAGCTCGGGCAGTCCCTCGATCTCGAGAATACGGCCGGAGAAGATGTTGATCTTGCCCTTTTTCTCAACGGTCAGCAGGCCCTGCTGGATGGCGTAGTAGGGGATCGCGTTGACCAGGTCACGCAGGGTGATGCCGGGCTGCAGCTTGCCCTTGAAACGCACCAGTACGGATTCGGGCATATCCAGCGGCATGACGCCGGTGGCAGCGGCGAAGGCCACCAGGCCGGAGCCGGCCGGGAAGGAGATACCGATCGGAAAGCGGGTGTGGGAATCACCACCGGTACCTACGGTATCGGGCAGCAGCATGCGGTTCAGCCAGCTGTGGATAACACCGTCACCTGGACGCAGGGAGACACCGCCACGGTTCATGATGAAGTCGGGCAGGGTGTGCTGCATCTGCACGTCAACGGGCTTGGGGTAAGCCGCAGTGTGACAGAAGGACTGCATGGTCAGGTCGGCGGAGAAGCCTAGGCAGGCCAGGTCCTTGAGCTCGTCACGGGTCATGGGACCGGTGGTGTCCTGGGAGCCGACGGTGGTCATCTTGGGCTCGCAATAGGTGCCGGGACGTACGCCCTCGATGCCGCAGGCCTTACCCACCATCTTCTGTGCCAGGGAGAAGCCCTTGCCGCTGTCGGCGGGCTGGGTTGGAACTCGGAACAGGTCGGTGGGCTCGAGGTCGAGGGCAGCGCGCGCCTTGTCGGTGAGGCCACGACCAATGATCAGGGGAATACGGCCGCCTGCCTGAACTTCGTCAAGGATGACGTCGGATTTGAAACTGAACTCGGAGAGTACTTCACCGCTCTCGGAGAGGATCTTGCCGTCGTAGGGGCGGATCTCAATGATATCGCCCATGTTGAGTTTGTCGACAGGCGCTTCGAAAACCAGGGCGCCGGCATCTTCCATGGTGTTGAAGAAAATCGGGGCAACCTTGGAGCCGATGCAGATACCGCCGGCGCGCTTGTTGGGTACTCCGGGAACGTCTTCACCGAAGAACCAGAGCACCGAGTTGGTTCCCGACTTACGGGAAGAACCGGTACCGACCACGTCACCCACGAAGGCAACGGGAAGGCCCTTGGCCTTGATGGCATTGATCTGGGAGATAGGACCCTTAACGCCGGGCTCTTCCGGAGTCAGGCCCTCGCGCTCCATCTTGTACATCGCGTTGGCGTGCAGCGGAATATCAGGGCGGGACCAGGCGTCTGGTGCGGGGGATAGGTCATCGGTGTTGGTTTCGCCGGTTACCTTGAAGACCGCAACCTTGATGCTCTCGGCCACCTTGTCGCGGCTGGTGAACCATTCGGCGGCGGCCCAGGACTCGAGCACTGACTTTGCGGCAGCATTGCCCGCCTTGGCCTTCTCCTCGACATCGTGGAAGGCGTCGAATACCAGTAGGGTGCTCTTCAGCTGGTCGGCCGCGATCGCGGACAGTTCGGCGTCATCGAGCAGGGAAACCAGGGTTTCGATGTTGTAACCGCCCAGCATGCCGCCGAGCAGTTTGACGGCAGCAGGCTTGTCGATCAGCGGAGAGCTGGCCTCTCCCGTTGCCACCGCCGCCAGGAAGCCTGCTTTCACGTAGGCGGCCTCGTCAACTCCCGGGGGAACGCGATTGGTAATCAGGTCGAGCAGGGTTTGCTCCTCGCCGGCGGGCGGATTCTTAAGCAGTTCAACTAAGGCTGCAACCTGTTCTGCGTCCAGCGGTTTGGGTGGAATTCCCTCGACTGCGCGCTCTTCTACGTGTTTACGGTAAGCTTCTAGCACTTTGAAATACCCTCATCGGTTGTCCTGTCGCCCAAGGTCGGATCTGGTCTGATGCGGCCTTCAACAGGTATGCGTCACGGGCTTGTAACCCCCTAATTTGGCGGCGAAATTATAACGTAAGGGGGGTGGGTAAGTTAAGTAAGACGTTGGTTTAGGGGGGGTATATCGGGCATTCACAAAATAAATACTGAGCCCCTTGGGAAGGGGCTCGAAGGCGATTAGCGCTGGGTAACGACCTCTTCCAGCTGCTCCATGATGTCGACCGGCTTAAGGGTCAGGACATCACAGCAGATGCTATCAAGAATCAGCTCTGCGGTGTTGCCGATGATGGCTCCGCTGATGCCGGTGCGCGCCACGGTCCCCATCACTACAAGAGAGGCACTGATCCGCTCGGCCAGCTCAGGGATAAAGCTTTGCGCCGGTCCTTCGCCGATATGGAGATTCTTCTCCGCCATCTTGTATTGGGTGATGTAGGGGGTGCAGGCGTCTCGGTAGAGCTTTGCCAGGCTCTCTATATTCTGGAAAACAGGATCGGGCGAGGAGAGCATCGGGGCTGGGTGTGCCGCGCCAATGTGGCACTCAGCGTTGGCAAGGCCCGCAATATCGTGCGAGTGGCTCATGATGACTTCGTTGAGAATCTGGTGATCCTGGTCGCTGGCGTCGGCATCGATGGCAGCCAGGATAACGCCGTTCTCCCAGGCGCGATCGTTCTTGACCAGCAGTACCGGGCAGGGGCAGCGACGCAGCAGTTGCCAGTCGGTGGGAGCAAAAACCGCACGGCTTAGCTCGTTCTCTTCGCGGGCGTCCTTGATCACCAGGGCGCACCCTTGGGACTGCTGAAGATGAAGCACGGTGTTGGCAACGTTATCGTGCCACTGTTCGTAACCTTCGGCGTTGATCCCGCGTTCGCGCACCTGCTCCACCAAAGTGTCGAGTGCGGCTTGGGAGTTGGCGTCAGGTTTTTTATTGCAGGCGAGCAGGTGGAGTGTCGCCCCGGTTACCTTGGCGATCAACTTGCCTCGCTTGAGAGCGGTGTGGGTTGCTTTCCTGGTGTCTACCACCACCAGAATGTTTTTTATATTATGCATTCAGCCTCATCCCCTTATGGGCGCCAGCGCCCTTTGTTTGAGTGCGAAACCGGTCCTTTTCCCGCGCTTTTGCGATGCCCCCTGGCTCGATCTCGAAGGGCTGGCGGGCCTGATATTGTGGTTTCGTCACGCTCTTTTATAACACTTGTTTGAATCTTATCAAGGGTTTTACCCGCGCATATTTATAATTGCTGCGCTAGGTCATGCTCAATCAGCCAAAGTGGTTAAAATGCGTTTTTTGCGAAGTAAAAGGGGCTGTTTCGGGCGTTGTCCTGACTCAGCTGAACGGTCTGTTGGGGGCGCTTTATGGAGCGGCGATGGGAAACTTTTCCAGCTCCAGCGATTGCTCTGAGGCCCTCAGCAGCCAGCCATGGTTACCCCAGTCTCCCAGTACGATGCGCTCAGCCTTCTCTCCCCGCACCCTGAGAGGGTGGCGAGCGGGGCGGTGGGTGTGGCCGTGGATCAGCAGGCGGCAACCGAACAGCGTCATAACGCGCTCCACCTCGGCGGGCGTCACATCCATGATCTCCCGGGATTTGGTGGGGCCCTGCTCCCGGCTGCGGTTGCGCAGCTTGCGGATCGACTCGATGCGATAACTCAGGGGCAGGTGGAGGATCAGCCAGCGCGCAACGGGGTTGCGAGTAACGCGCCTGAAACGCTGGTAGGCCAGATCCAGTGTGCACAGGCTATCGCCGTGCATCAGCAGGGTCGGCTGGCCATAAAGATTGATCACGCAGGGGTCCGGCAGCAGGGTGCAGCCAGCCTCCCGGGCAAAGCGCTTTCCGATCAGGAGATCGCGGTTCCCATGCATGAAATAGACCGGGGCTACCTGCTCGGAGAAGCGCTTGACCGCCTCTGCCACCTCCTTCTGGAAGGGGGTCATGCCATCATCGCCGACCCAGTACTCAAAAAAATCTCCCAGGATATAGAGCGCTTCTATCCCCTCGCCAGGGCTGTCCAGCAGGTCGAAAAAAGCCCGGCTGATGGCCGGGCACTCTTCCTGCAGGTGCAGGTCTGATATGAACAGGGTGGTCAAAATCAGCCCTCGACTACCTCGGCGCTTTCGATCACCACGTCCTCGCTGGGCACGTCCTGGTGGAAGCCGGAGCTGCCGGTGCGAACCGCTTTGATGGCGTCCACAACGTCCATGCCCTCAACGACTTTGCCGAACACGGCGTAGCCCCAACCCTGCGGGTTCTTGGCGGTGTGGTTGAGGAAACTATTGTTGGCCACATTGATAAAGAACTGGGCGCTGGCGGAATGGGGGTCGTTGGTGCGGGCCATGGCGATGGTGCCGATGTCGTTGCTGAGCCCGTTGTCGGCTTCGTTTTCGATGGGCGCGCGGGTGCTCTTTTCCTTCATGCCGGCTTCGAAGCCCCCACCCTGGATCATGAAGTTGTTGATCACGCGGTGGAAGATGGTGCCGTCGTAGTGGCCGGAGCGGACATAGCTCTCAAAGTTGGCGGCTGTTTTAGGCGCTTTTTCGTGGTCCAGCTCAATTTTGATGTCGCCGTGGTTGGTGTGCAAAACGATCATGTGAGGTTCCTTGTTGTGGCGTGACCCCTCAGCGGGGAATTTAGGGATGCATCAATGCAGATGCTTACGCTTCAGCGAGTTTGGCAGGTATAATACGGTTTTTGCGCGCACTGAGAAAGCCGCTTCGGGGGGGGTGTCGGATCTGTCCCCCGCAGGCTGGAGTTCTCCACCAATACGATCACAGTGTCGGCCTGCCCTTAGGTGGGTGGGCCCCTGTTTTTCCAACACTTAAGGGTTGAGATGAGCAATAGCGAACAGAGTTCTGCGTCCAATTTCCTGCAGCAGATTATTAGTGATGACCTGGCCGCCGGCCGCAACGAGGGCCGGGTGCAAACCCGCTTTCCCCCCGAGCCCAATGGTTATCTGCATATTGGTCATGCCAAGTCGATCTGTGTGAATTTTGGCCTGGCCGAGCAGTTTGGTGGCCAGTGCAACCTGCGCTTCGATGATACCAATCCCGAGAAGGAGGAGCAGGAGTATATAGACGCCATTCAGGAGGATGTGCGCTGGCTCGGCTTCCAGTGGTCGGGTGAGGTGCGTTACGCCTCCTCCTATTTCGAGCAGTTCTACCAGTGGGCGCTTCACCTGATCCGTGAGGGAGACGCCTATGTGTGCGACCTCTCCCCGGAGCAGGCCAGCGAATATCGTGGCTGGGCCACCAAGCCCGGCAAGGAGAGCCCCTATCGCCAGCGCAGCGTAGAGGAGAACCTGGCGCTGTTCGAGAAGATGCGCGCCGGTGAGTTTGCCGAGGGAGCTTGTGTGTTGCGGGCTAAAATCGACATGGCCTCCCCCAACATGAACCTGCGTGACCCAATCCTCTACCGTATACGCAAGGAGTCCCATCACCAGACCGGCGATGCCTGGTGTATCTATCCGAGCTATGATTTTGCCCACGGCCAGGAGGATGCGATCGAGGGGGTGACCCACTCCATCTGTACCCTGGAGTTCCAGGATCACCGCCCGCTGTACGACTGGTTTCTCGAGCACCTGCCGGTGCCTAACCGTCCCCGCCAATACGAGTTTGCGCGCCTGAACCTTAACTACACCGTTACCAGTAAGCGCAAGCTCAAGCGCCTGGTTGACGAAGGTGTGGTGGCTGGCTGGGATGATCCGCGTATGCCCACCATCTCCGGCATGCGTCGCCGGGGCTACACGCCGGCGGCGCTGCGTAAGTTTTGCGACATGATTGGCACCAACCGCTCCGACGGGGTGGTGGATATGGGGATGCTGGAGTTTGCGCTGCGGGAGGACCTTAACGATACGGCGGCGCGTGCCATGTGTGTGTTGCGTCCCCTCAAGGTGGTGATCACCAATATGGGGGTGGATGCCGTCGAGATGGTGAGTGCCCCGGTGCACCCCAATAATGGGGAGATGGGCGCGCGCTCTATCCCCTTTACTGCTGAGCTCTATATCGATGAGGAGGACTTCACCGAGGATACCTCCCTCTCGCGCAAGAAGTTCAAGCGCCTGGTGCTGGGGGACTATGTTCGCCTGCGCAGCGCCTATGTGATCCGTGCCGATGAGGTGGTGCGGGATGAGACCGGGGTGATTCTGGAGGTGCGTGCCAGCCTGGTGCCCGGCACTGTGGGTGAGAACCCGCCCGAAGAGATTCGTCCTCGCGGTGTGATCCATTGGGTATCGGCCACCGAAGGAAAGCCAGCCCGGGTGCGGCTGTACGATCGACTCTTTAACCATGAAGCCCCTGATCGTGGCGATCAGGACTTTATGGAGCATCTTAACCCCCACTCCCTTGAGGTGATTGAAAACTGCTGGGTTGAGCCCTCGGTGGCCAGTGCTGCACCCGAGACGCGCTTCCAGTTCGAGCGCGAAGGCTACTTCTGTATCGACCGTTACGAGTCCAGCCCAGACGCGCTGGTGATCAATAGGACGATTGGTTTGAAAGACACCTGGGATCGCAAGGAGGGGGCGTAATGGCGTTCAATACTGGTAGCGCGGAGTTGCGCATCTACAACACTCTGACGCGGCAGAAAGCACTCTTTACACCCATTGAACCCGGCAAAATCCGCATGTACGTCTGCGGGATGACGGTTTACGACTATTGCCACCTGGGGCATGCCCGGGTATTGGTCGCCTTCGATGTGATTACCCGCTACCTGCGGGCGCTGGGATACGATGTTCACTACGTGCGTAACATTACCGATGTGGATGACAAGATCATCAATCGCGCCGCCGAAAACGGTGAGAGTTGTGATCAGTTGACCGAGCGATTTATCGAGGCGATGCATGAGGATGAGGC
Organism: Aestuariirhabdus litorea; assembly: GCF_003864255.1. Classification (NCBI taxonomy): domain Bacteria; kingdom Pseudomonadati; phylum Pseudomonadota; class Gammaproteobacteria; order Oceanospirillales; family Aestuariirhabdaceae; genus Aestuariirhabdus; species Aestuariirhabdus litorea. The sequence continues at coordinate 1,607,757 of NZ_QWEZ01000001.1, read as the reverse complement.
GCGCCTGGGGGTGCTCTCGCCCACCGAGGAGCCGCGGGCGACGGCCCATATGGGGCAGATTATCGCCATGATCGAGACCCTGATTGAAAAGGGCTATGCCTACGCCGCCGATAACGGTGATGTCTACTATCGGGTAGAGCGCTTCGAGGGGTACGGCAAGCTCAATAACCGCAATCTGGAAGAGATGCAGGCCGGCTCACGAATCGAGGTTAGTGATGTCAAGGAGAATCCCTATGACTTCGTGCTCTGGAAGTCGGCCAAGGCGGGCGAGGTGAGTTGGAATTCGCCCTGGGGAGCCGGTCGCCCCGGTTGGCATATCGAGTGCTCGGCGATGTCCAAGTGCTGTCTGGGGGATACCTTCGATATCCATGGTGGAGGTCCGGACCTTAAGTTCCCCCACCACGAGAATGAGATCGCCCAGTCGGAAGCGGCTAATGGGGTTCCTTTTGTGAATACCTGGATGCATGCCGGTGCGATCCGCGTGAATAAAGAGAAGATGTCCAAGTCGTTGGGCAATTTTTTCACGATTCGCGAGATCCTCGATACCTACGATCCCGAGGTGGTGCGCTACTTCCTTACCCAGGGGCATTACCGTAGCCAGATCGACTACTCCGAAGCCAGTCTCAAGGAGGTGCGAGGCATCGTTGATAGCTTCTACCATGCGCTGCGGGGGTTGCCGGCGGGGGAAGAGGGCGAGCTGGAAAATGATGTGGAGGCGCGTTTCTTCGAGGCGATGAGTGATGACTTCAATACCGCCCTGGCGTTGTCGGTACTGCATGAGCTGGTGCGCGAGATCAACCGGGTGAAGGAGGCCGATATCGGGCAAGCGGCTCGCCTCGGCGCTCAACTACGGCGCCTGGGTAATGTGTTGGGGCTGTTTCAGCGTGACCCCGAGCAGTACCTGCAGGGCGGGGCAAGCGCACAGGGGCCCAGTGCCGAGGAGATTGAGCGCTGCATTCAGGAACGCGCTGCGGCCAAGCGGGCCAGGGATTTTGCCACCGCCGACCGCATCCGCGATGAGCTGAAGGCGCAGGGGGTGATCCTCGATGACAGTCGCGAAGGCACCAGCTGGCGACGCGAGGCTTGATGCGGTTGGGGGAACCCCCGCAGTGCCGAAAAAAAGGCTGCCTGAGGGCAGCCTTTTTCATGGGTTAGCGGCGGGCGCGAGCTAGTCGTGCAGCTCGTTGGCGGCGTAGAGGGTATTTTCGATCAGGGTGGCCACGGTCATGGGGCCGACACCCCCGGGTACCGGGGTGATCCAGGCAGCGCGCTCGGCGGCGCCATCGAATTCGACGTCACCCACCAGACTGCCATTGTCGAGGCGGTTGATGCCCACATCGATCACGATCGCCCCCGGCTTGATCCACTCGCCCTTGACCAGCCCGGGCTTGCCCACACCCACGACAACCAGGTCTGCCTTGCGCACCTCGGCTTCGAGGTCGGCGGTAAAGCGGTGGGTGGTCGTGGTGGTGCAGCCTGCCATCAACAGTTCCATGGTCATGGGGCGGCCAACGATGTTGGAAGCGCCAACGATGGTGGCGTTGAGGCCACGCAGCTCAACGCCGGTCGAGCGCAGCAGGGTCATGACCCCTTTGGGAGTGCAGGGGCGCAGCAGCGGAATGCGTTGGCAGAGGCGACCAACATTGTAGGGGTGAAAGCCGTCAACATCCTTATCGGGGCGAATGCGCTCCAGGATCCTGGAGGAGTCGATCTGCTCCGGCAGCGGCAGCTGGACCAGGATGCCATCCACCTCGGGATCGTTGTTGAGCTCATCGATCAGTTCGATCAGCTTGGTTTCGCTGGTGTCTGCGGGCCAGTCGAAGGATTTGGAGACAAAGCCGGCGCGCTCGCAGGCCCGTCGCTTGTTGGCCACATACACCGAGGAGGCAGGGTCCTCACCGATCAGTACAACCGCCAGCCCGGGGGCCCGCAAGCCTTTTGCAATACGCGCTTTGACGCCCTCGGCGACACTGTCGATGAGGGTGCTGGCGATCTGTTTTCCATCAATTAGTTGTGCGGTCATGGTCTCTGCTGGGGGGGGGGCGGTTCTAGGTGCGGCGATTTTCGCATGGATAGGGCTGCGCGCAAAGAGTGCCTTGCGAATTGGGTGCGCCAGATCAATAGCAGGCAAGGGTTAAAAAAAGCGTCAGGAAGCGTTGACGGGGTAGGGTCCTGTGAGTATTATGCGCACCACTCGTTGAGCGGTGCCGCATGTCTGATTCGTCAGTGTTGGGGTGCAACCTGTGCCGACTATTTAGAGCGCCCGTAGCTCAGTTGGATAGAGCAACGGCCTTCTAAGCCGTGGGTCGCAGGTTCGAATCCTGCCGGGCGCGCCATACTCCGGTAGGTGTATCAACGATGTTGTGGTGGGCGTAGCTCAGTTGGTAGAGCACAGGATTGTGACTCCTGTTGTCGAGGGTTCGATCCCCTTCGTCCACCCCATTCCCCCTCTCTCGATAATATGCCGATTCGATGAGCCGGGATGGCGTAGGATTACCGGTCGTGGATCTGGTTTGAGCCAGTTACTTCCGGATATCGATGCGGAAGTGGTGAAATTGGTAGACACGCCAGATTTAGGTTCTGGTGCCGTAAGGTGTGAGAGTTCGAGTCTCTCCTTCCGCACCATATTTTTAAAATGGGGATAAGGCAACTTATCCCCATTTTTGCGTTGAGCGCGTACAAAGGTTGGGTAGCGACGCTAGTTGTTGACCCTGGACATTGAATAAGCCTGTATTTAGTTGGGTTTAGCGAGGAAAAAGCATGCAAGTCTCAGTAGAAGCGACTTCTGGTCTGGAGCGTCGGCTTACAATTACCGTCCCTGCAGAGCGTATCGACAGCGAAGTGAACAAGCGTTTGCAGGAAACTGCACGTAAGGCGCGCATCGACGGGTTCCGCCCCGGCAAGGTCCCCATGAGTGTGATCAAGCGCCGCTTCGGCCCCTCTGCGCGTCAGGAGGTGGTGGGTGAGGTGATCCAGTCCACTTTCTTTGAGGCCGTTCAAAAAGAGTCCCTGAATCCTGCCGGTATGCCGTCTGTTGAGCCCAAGGCTGTCAAAGACGGAGAAGATTTTGAGTACGTGGCAACCTTTGAGGTTTACCCTGAGATCGCTCTCGGTGACTTCAGTGCCATCAGTATCGAGAAGCCCGTCGCCGAGGTGACCGAGGCGGACGTGGATGAGATGCTGGAAACCCTGCGAGGCCAGAACAAGAGCTTCACCGAAGAGGTGGAGCGGGGCGCCCAGGAGGGTGACCAGCTGAAGCTTGGTTTCGTCGGCAAGATCGACGGTGAAGTATTTGAGGGTGGTAGCGCCGAGAGTACCGACCTGATTCTGGGCTCCGGGCGCATGATTCCCGGCTTCGAAGAGGGGCTGGAGGGTGTCAAGGCCGGTGAAGAGCGCACCATCGATGTAACCTTCCCCGAAAACTACCAGGCCGAGGAGCTGGCGGGTAAATTAGCCCAGTTCACCTGCACCGTCAGCAAGGTGATCGCTCCCGTCCTGCCTGAGCTGAACGATGAATTCTTCGCCAAGTTCGGTGTCGCCGAGGGAGGCATCGACGCTTTCCGTGATGAGGTGCGCAAGAACATGCAGCGCGAGCTGGACTCTGCCATCAAGAATAGCGTTAAGAACCAGGTAATGGACGGTCTGCGTACCCTTCACCAGGTAGAGATCCCCAAGGCGCTGGTGGCCAATGAGGTGGATACCCTGCGTAAGCAGGCGGTTCAGCAGTTTGGCGGCGGCCAGAATATTGATCTTTCCATGCTGCCCGCGGAGCTGTTCGAAGAGCAGGCCCAGAAGCGTGTAAGCCTGGGTCTGGTGGTCGCCGAGATCGTCAAGAGCAAAGAGCTGAAGGCTGATGATGCCCGTGTTCGCGCCATGGTCGAAGAGATGGCGGCTGCTTACCAGGAGCCCCAGCAGGTGATTGATTGGTACATGAAGAACGAGCAGCAGTTGCAGGAGGTTCGTTCGGTTGTGTTGGAGGAGCAAGTTGTAGATACTGTTCTCGCTGACGCCAAGGTGTCGGAGAAAGCCTGCTCCTACAAGGAAGCAATTGCCCCAGAGGCACCCGCTTCAGAGGAAGGCGCTGATTCCGACCAGTAATCAAGCGAATCCAGAAAAAGGCCGGCAAAGTTGCCGGCTTTTTTATCTCGGCTGTAATTGATCAGGAGTTTAGAAAGGATATGTCCAGACTTATTGATAACGGCAGTAGCGGCGATATCATCACCAGCAGTGGGCTGGTTCCCATGGTGGTGGAGCAGACGGCGCGTGGTGAACGCTCCTATGATATCTACTCTCGCCTGCTCAAGGAGCGCGTCATCTTCCTGGTCGGTCAGGTTGAGGACTATATGGCCAATCTGGTAGTTGCCCAGCTCCTCTTTCTGGAGTCGGAGAACCCTGATAAGGATATCCACCTGTACATCAACTCCCCGGGCGGCTCCGTGACGGCGGGTATGTCCATCTACGACACCATGCAGTTTATCAAGCCTGACGTCAGCACTATGTGTATTGGCCAGGCGGCCAGCATGGGGGCGCTGTTGCTGGCGGGTGGTGCGGCGGGTAAGCGCTATTGCCTGCCCCATTCTCGGGTGATGATTCACCAGCCGCTGGGCGGGTTCCAGGGGCAGGCCTCCGATATCGAGATTCACGCTCGTGAGATCATCTCCATCAAGGACAAGCTCAATAAGGTGTTGGCAGACCATACCGGACAGGCGCTTGATGTGATTGCCAGGGATACGGATCGGGATAATTTTATGAGCGGTCAGGAAGCGGTTCAGTACGGCCTGATCGATGCTGTGTTGGCGCAGCGAGGCAGCGCGGAATAACCTAAGCTGTTATAAAGCGGGCGCCAGGCCGCGCATCTGTCTAAAGAGCCTCTTGAAAATCACGGCAAATAACTGCATCTTGTGACCTGGGGTATTTAAAGAAGTGAATTGTCCGGTAAGGGTAGGATTCGAATGACCGATGAAAGTAATGGGAAGGGGGGGGACGGCGGAAAGCTGCTGTACTGCTCCTTCTGTGGTAAGAGCCAGCACGAAGTACGCAAGCTGATTGCCGGCCCTTCAGTGTTTATCTGCGATGAGTGTGTTGACCTGTGTAACGATATTATTCGTGAAGAGGTTCAGGACGCACCCGCTGAGAGCAGTAGTGATACTCTGCCTTCTCCCCGCGAGATTAACCTTATTCTGGATGATTACGTCATCGGTCAGCAGCGTGCCAAGAAGGTACTGTCGGTAGCGGTCTACAACCACTACAAACGCCTGCAGAAGGATGACAAGAAGGATGATGTTGAGCTGGGCAAAAGCAACATCCTGCTGGTAGGTCCGACCGGTAGCGGTAAGACCCTGTTGGCGGAAACCCTTGCCCGTCTGCTGGATGTTCCCTTTACCATCGCCGATGCCACCACATTGACCGAAGCGGGTTACGTGGGTGAGGACGTCGAGAATATCATCCAGAAACTGCTGCAAAAGTGTGACTACGACGTCGATAAGGCCCAGCGTGGTATCGTCTATATCGACGAGATCGACAAGATCTCCCGCAAATCGGACAACCCGTCGATTACCCGGGATGTCTCCGGTGAGGGTGTTCAGCAGGCACTGCTTAAGCTGATTGAGGGTACAGTGGCCTCGGTTCCTCCGCAGGGGGGGCGTAAGCACCCGCAGCAGGAGTTTCTGCAGGTTGATACCTCCAACATTCTCTTTATCTGTGGCGGTGCTTTCTCGGGTCTCGAAAAGGTGATTCGTGACCGCTCTGAAAAGGGTGGAATCGGTTTTTCTGCCGAGGTGAAGAGCAAGGACTCCAGCAAGAATGTAGGGGAAACCCTCAAGGATGTGGAACCGGAAGATCTGGTGCGCTTCGGCTTGATTCCCGAATTTGTGGGACGTCTGCCGGTGATTGCGACTCTCGAGGAGTTGGATGAGCAGGCGTTGATCCAGATTTTGACCGAGCCCAAGAATGCGCTGACCAAGCAGTATGCCAAGCTGTTTGAAATGGAGGGGGTTGAGGTCGATTTCCGTGAGGATGCCCTCAAAGCCGTTGCCAACAAAGCGATGGAGCGCAAGACCGGTGCGCGTGGGTTGCGATCCATTCTGGAATCTGTACTGCTCGATACCATGTACGAAATCCCCTCGCAGGAGGGTGTGTGCAAGGTGGTCATTGATGGCTCGGTGATTCGTGGTGACTCCGAACCCTTGGTGATCTACGAGAGCAATGAGCAGCAGCGCGCACTTCCGGAGGAGTAAGCAGCCTCCTGGTAATAAAAAAGGCCCTTAGGGGCCTTTTTTATTACCCAAAACATAATTTCAGGCGGCGCTTGTATTTTCGGTCTCGCGTCCCCATCTTAGGGGCAGTGGTCCTTTTGTTTATCTGCTGCCACCGTGGCGGCTATTAGGAGTTTTTAATGGAGAATGATCGCATCTCTGGAGACCTGACCTCCGGAGCGTCAATTCCCCTGCTGCCGTTGCGGGATGTTGTCGTTTACCCCCATATGGTTATCCCTCTTTTTGTAGGGCGTGACAAATCGATCCGCTCGCTTGAGGCGGCGATGGAGTCCGACAAGCAGATAGTGCTGGTTGCTCAAAAGCACGCCGCGGAAGATGATCCTGACCGTGATGATCTGTTCGATGTCGCCACCCTGGCCAATATACTGCAGCTGCTGAAACTGCCGGATGGTACCGTCAAGGTTCTGGTCGAAGGGGTTGAGCGTATTGCCCTGCAGGGAGTCTATGAAGAAGAGGGTGTGTTGCTGGTTGAGACCCAGGAGTTTGCGGAGGAGCAGCCCGGGGAGCGCGAAGGTGAAGTGCTACTGCGCTCTGCCATGAACCAGTTCGAACAGTACGTCCAGCTCAGTAAGAAGGTGCCAGCGGATGTGCTCTCTTCCATGGGCGCGATCGAAGACCCGAGCCGTTTGGCCGATACCATGGCCGCCCATATGACCCTCAAGATTGATGAGAAGCAGGCTATTCTCGAAATCGCCAATGTCCAGGAGCGGATTGAGCACCTGATGGGCATTATGGAGTCGGAGATCGACCTGATGCAGGTCGAGAAGCGTATTCGGGGCCGCGTCAAAAAGCAGATGGAGAAGAGCCAGCGCGAGTATTACCTCAATGAGCAGATGAAGGCGATCCAGAAAGAGTTGGGGGATATGGAAGATGTACCCAACGAGATCGAGGATCTGCAGCGCAAGATAGACGAGTCTGGTATGCCCAAGGAGGCGCAGGAGAAAACCCTCGCTGAGTTGGGCAAACTCAAGATGATGTCTCCCATGTCAGCCGAGGCAACGGTAGTGCGTGGCTATATTGACTGGATGGTGGGCCTGCCCTGGAAAAAGCGCAGCAAAATTCGTAACGATATCGCCCGTGCGGAGGAGATCCTCAACGAGGACCACTACGGTCTGGAAGAGGTGAAAGAGCGAATCCTGGAGTATCTGGCCGTGCAGCAGCGGGTACGTAAGCTCAAGGGGCCGGTGCTCTGCCTGGTGGGTCCTCCCGGGGTGGGTAAAACCTCGCTCGGTGAGTCCATTGCTCGCTCCACTAACCGCAAGTTCGTGCGTATGGCGCTCGGTGGCGTCCGGGATGAGGCTGAGATCCGCGGCCATCGCCGCACCTATATCGGCTCTATGCCCGGTAAACTGGTGCAAAAAATGTCAAAGGTGGGTGTCAAAAATCCGCTGTTTTTGCTCGATGAGATCGACAAGCTGGGCTCCGACATGCGGGGAGATCCCTCCTCAGCGCTGTTGGAGGTGCTGGATCCGGAGCAGAACAACACCTTTAACGATCACTATCTGGAGGTTGATTACGATCTCTCCGATGTGATGTTTGTTTGTACCTCCAACTCGATGAACATCCCCGGCCCGCTGCTGGATCGGATGGAGGTGATTCGCATACCAGGCTACACCGAGGATGAGAAGGTCAATATTGCGTGGCGCTACCTTGTACCCAAGCAGCTTAAAAACAATGGCCTCAAGGAGAATGAGGTGGTTCTGGAGGAGCGTACCCTCAGGGATCTCATACGTTACTACACCCGCGAGGCGGGAGTGCGGGGCCTGGAGCGGGAGATCGCCAAAATCTGCCGTAAGGTGGTGAAGGCCCATGCCGTTGATAAGAGTAATGAGCCGGTACTCATTACCCCGGAATTGCTGGAGCAGTACAGCGGTGTGCGCAAGTTCAAGTATGGGCTCGCCGAGGAGGAGGATCAGGTAGGTCAGGTGACCGGCCTGGCCTGGACCCAGGTGGGTGGAGAATTGCTGACCATAGAAGCTGTAGCGGTTCCAGGTAAGGGGCGGCACAGCAAAACGGGCTCTTTGGGTGATGTGATGCAGGAGTCCATCCAGGCCGCGCTCACCGTTGTGCGAAGCCGTGCGGCCGTATTGGGTATTGCGCCCAACTTCCATGAGAAAAATGATATTCATATCCATGTGCCCGAGGGGGCAACCCCCAAAGACGGGCCCAGCGCCGGCATTGGTATGTGCACCGCGCTGGTGTCTGTGCTGACCGGAATCCCGGTCAAAGCAGATGTTGCCATGACCGGAGAGATCACCCTCCGCGGTCAGGTATTACCGATTGGTGGCTTGAAAGAAAAGCTGCTGGCGGCGCACCGGGGGGGAATTAAAACGGTGCTGATTCCTGATGAAAATACGCGCGACCTGAAAGAGATTCCTGAGAATATCAAGGCGGCATTGAATATTGTGCCGGTGAAGTGGATTGACGATGTGTTGCAGGTCGCACTTCAGTACATGCCTACACCTCTGAGCGAGGAGGAGGCCTTGACCGCTGAGGAGATACGCGAGGAGAATAACGAGAGAATTAACACGCATTAGTGTGTGATCTTCTTGACAGTGATCGAAGCGAGTTGGTATAAAACCGGTTCGCTTTGGCACGTTGGGCCACGGCAAAAGATTTCGCAGAGTCACAGTGTCTATGGGATTTTCTGCCTAATAAATGTACAAGACTTCGCTCTTTTTTGTGTTGACCCATTGTTGGCCAAGGGACGAAGTGTTTTTTTTACGAGTATAAGGGGATAGATAGTGAACAAGTCTGAGCTGATCGATGCGATTGCCGCGTCTGCCGACATTCCAAAAGCTGCTGCTGGCCGCGCGCTGGATGCCATGGTGGATTCCGTTACTAATGCACTGAAAAGTGGTGATCAGGTAGTACTGGTTGGTTTCGGTACTTTCTCTGTGAAGGATCGCGCCGCGCGTACTGGCCGTAATCCACAGACTGGCCAGCCCATTGAAATTGCTGCTGCCAAGATCCCGAGCTTCAAAGCCGGTAAGGCACTGAAGGACGCGGTTAACTAAAACTGCGTCACTGAGAAGGGAGGCGGATGCTGCCTTCCTTCGACGGCAGAATCAGGAGCGGTAGTTCAGTTGGTTAGAATACCGGCCTGTCACGCCGGGGGTCGCGGGTTCGAACCCCGTCCGCTCCGCCAAAATTAAAAGGCGCATCCCAAAAAGATGCGCCTTTTTACTGTTTGAAATACCGCCTGTGCGAAGCACCGCACAGCATCCGCAAAGGTTAGTCTATGCTGCAGAATATTCGCGAAAATGCTCAGGGTATGGTCGCTAAGATCATCATCGCATTTATCATCTTTACGTTTGCGATTTTTGGCTTGGAGAGCATAAGTGGGGGCAGTTCTGGCAATAATGTCGCCAGCGTCAATGGTGATGCTATTTCACAGCAGGACCTCTACCAGGCGATGCAGATGCGTCGTCAGCAGCTCTCTCGTGAAATGGGTGACAACTTTGATCCGGCACTACTGGATGAACAGCGTATCCAGCAGGCCAGCCTGGATGGACTGATCAACCAGCAGCTGCTGCTCCAACAGGCAGCTGATCTGGGGCTCTATTTTCCTGAGGCGGCCATTGACCAGATGATCCTTGAAACGGAAAGCTTTCAGGTGGATGGGAAGTTCAATGCCGATCAGTTTCAGCTCGCTTTGCGCAGCGTGGGCCTGACGCCCATCCAGTTCCGCAAAATGATCCAGGGTGAAATGCTGATCAGTCAGCTTAACGCCGGTTTTGCTGCCAGCGACTTTGTTACCCCGGCTGAAATGGAGTCGATCTCATCTTTGGAGCGCCAGCAGCGGGATATTCGATACACTGTCCTGTCCGCAGCGTCTGAGCGTGAAAAGGTTTCTGTTGATGACCAGGAAGTGCGTGACTACTACGATTCCAACCCGGGTGAGTTTCTGGCTGAAGAGCAGGTCAGCGTTAACTATCTGATGCTGGATAAAAATGACCTGATTGACACCCTGAGCGTGACCGAGGATGACCTGCAGAACGCCTATCAGGCGTTTGTCGAGCAGCTTCGCGGCAATGCCGGTGGCCAGCGTCGTGCAGCTCATATCCTGCTTGAGGTGAATGAGCAAAAGCCTGAGCAGGAGGTTGCTGCCCTGGCGTCAGAGCTGAAACAGCGCCTGGATGCGGGTGAAGAGTTCGCTGATCTGGCGCGGGAATATTCGGACGACACATTTTCGGCCGAGCAGGGCGGTGACCTGGGTGTGGTAGAGCCCGGTTTCCTTGGTGACGCTTTCGATGAGGCGCTGGATTCACTCGAGCCGGGCCAGGTATCTGCCCCGATTCAAACCGATTTCGGCTACCAGCTGGTGAAGCTGGTCTCAGCAGAAGAGCTGCAAGTACCTGTGATGGAGGAGGTTCGCGAGCAGCTGGCCCGTGAGCTGAAGCTGGATCGGGTAGAACCCATTTTTGTTGAGCAGTCGCAGCTTTTGGCCGACATCAGTTTCGAGTCTGCCGATCTTAAGCAGCCCGCTGAAGAGATGGGGCTTAGTATTCAAAAAACCGGACTGTTTGGCCGAAACGGTGGTGACGATGAGCTGACCTCGAACCGCTCTTTCCTTGCCGCCGCCTTTAATCCCGAAGTGCTCAATGACGGGGCCAACAGCCTGTTGATTGAACTGGACACGGATCGCGTCGCCGTTCTTCGGGCGGCAGAACACATCAAGCCTGAACCGCTTCCCTTTGATCAGGTTGAATCCCAGATCCGCCAGCGTTTACTGGCAGTAAAAGCGGAAGAGTTGCTGCAGCAAAGGGCGTTGGAGCTTAAATCCCGGGTGCAAAGCGAAGGGCTGGATGCGGTTGCGGACAGCAGCTGGGTGAGCCAGGCCGGTGTCAGCCGCCAGGTAGCCTCGGATCTTCCCCAGCAGCTGCTGCTGGATACCTTCAAGGCGCCTCAGCCGGATGAGGGTAAGCCGGGGCTCATGATCAGCGGACTGCCCAACGGCGATAAGGTAGTGCTGGCGGTGACCGCTGTACGCACACCTGAAGGTAACTCCGAAGAGGAGGCAATGCGTAACCAGCTTCTGTCACGAATGCTGGCACAGCAGAAAGGCCAGGTGATTTTCGATGAGTACCGCCAGGCGCTTCGCGAGTCGGCAGATATCAATATCCAGTAACCCCTTGCCAATAAAAAAGGCCGCTTAGCGGCCTTTTTTATTGCGTGCTTATTGGGCTGAGGGCGAAGCTTACTCCTCGGTAGCCTCTTCCAGTGAGCCCATGGCCGTGGTGTTGAAACCACCGTCGACGTAGGTGATCTCTCCGCTTACGCCGCTGGCCAGGTCCGAGCAGAGGAAAGCTGCAACGTTACCCACCTCTTCGATGGTGACGTTACGCTTGAGTGGAGTCTGTGCGGCATTGTAAGAGAGCATCTTGCGGAAGCTGGCGATACCGGAGGCAGCCAGGGTACGGATAGGGCCGGCACTGATGGCGTTGACTCGGGTGCCTTCTGGGCCGAGGCTGCGGGCCATGTAGCGCACGCTGGACTCGAGGCTGGCCTTGGCCAGCCCCATCACGTTGTAGTTGGGCATGGTGCGCTCGGCACCCAGGTAGCTCAGGGTCAGCAGGGAGCCATTTCGACCCTGCATCAGGGCACGGCCTTCGCGGGCCAGGGCGACAAAGCTATAGGCACTGATGTCGTGGGCGATGCGAAAGCCCTCACGGGTGGTGACATCGACGAAGTCGCCCGCCAGCTGGTCGCCGGGGGCAAAGCCAACAGAGTGGACGATGCAGTCCAGGCTGTCCCACTTTTTGCCAAGCTCGGCAAAGACGTTGACGATATCCTCGTCGTTGGCCACGTCACAGGGGAAGCAGAGCTCTTCAGAGGATCCCCAGCCTTCAGCAAAGCCGATCACACGGCCCTTGAGTTTGTCATTCTGGTAGGTGAAGGCCAGCTCTGCGCCCTCACGGTGCATGGCGGCCGCGATGCCTGAGGCGATAGATAACTTACTGGCGACCCCGACAATCAGGACGCGCTTTCCGGCGAGAAATCCCATAACGTATTCCTTTGTAGTAAACGAAAGCTGTACGAATGTTATAAACGAACCGTCTGAGTATAGAGAAAGGGCCTGTATAGTTCGATAGGGGGTTGTTTGTATTTGTGTAAGCGCCCCGCCAGGCGCTCCTAGACCAGGGCCGCAGCCAGAAGCTCCCGGGTATAGGGTTCGGTGGGGGCGTTGAAGAGCGCTTCGGCGCTTCCCTGTTCGACCATCTTGCCGTTCTGCATTACCAGTACCCGATGGCTGATCGATTTCACCACCGCCAGGTCGTGGCTTATAAAGATATAGGCGATGCCGTACTTTTGCTGAAGGTTTTTCAGCAGCTCAAGCACCTGGATCTGCACGGTGCGATCCAGTGCCGAGGTGGGTTCATCAAGGATGATCAGCCGTGGCCTGAGCACCAGTGCGCGGGCGATAGCAACCCGCTGGCGTTGGCCACCGGAAAACTCGTGGGGGTAGCGGTGGGCTGCATTCGGGTCGAGCCCTACCTCGCGCAGTGATTCATCCACCCGCTGTTTCTGTTCGTCCGCGGAGATGCCGTGGATGCTCAACCCCTCACTGATCACCTGGCCAATCGACATACGCGGGTTGAGGCTGCCAAAGGGGTCCTGGAAGACGATCTGGATCGCTTTTCTCAGCGGCCTAAAGGCCTTCTGGTTGAGGGGATGAATGGGTTGCTGGTCGAACAGGATCTCTCCACGGCTCTCGATCAGCTTAAGGATGGCAAAGCCCAGGGTCGACTTACCCGACCCGCTCTCGCCCACAATGCCCAGGGTTTCGCCGGCGGCAAGCTCGAAGGAGATGCCGTCGACGGCTTTCACGTAATCGCGGGTGCGTCGCAAAACCCCTTTGCGAATGGGGAACCACACCCGGAGGTCGTGGGCGCTCAGCAAGGGGGAGGGATCAGCGCCCAGCGGCTGGGGCTGGCCGGAGGGGATCGAGCCGATCAGCTGGCGGGTGTAGTCCTCTTTGGGAGCCTGGAAAATAGTTTCGGTATCCGCCTGCTCAATACAACGCCCCCGGTGCATCACGCAGACCCGGTCGGCTACCCGGCGTACGATCGGCAGGTCGTGGGTGATCAGCAGTATGGCCATACCCAGCTTGGCCTGTAGCTCCTGCAGGAGGTCGAGTATCTGTTTCTGTACCGTCACATCCAGTGCCGTAGTGGGCTCGTCGGCGATCAGCAGGTCGGGCTCGTTAGCCAGCGCCATAGCGATCATTACCCGTTGGCGTTGTCCGCCGGAGAGTTCGTGGGGATAAGCCTGAAGCCGTTTTTCCGGTTCGCGGATGCCAACCAGCTCCAACAGCTCGAGGGTACGGTTGCGAATGGAGGTCTTGTCGCCGCCGCGATGGAGGCTGATCACTTCGCCGATCTGGCGGGAGATGTTGTGCAGCGGATTGAGCGACGTCATCGGCTCCTGGAAAATAATGCTGATGCGGTCACCGCGTATCGCACGCAGGGTGGGCTCATCGGCCCCAACCAGTTCTTTACCCTCGAGCAAAATGCTGCCCCGAGGATGCTGGGCGGTCGGGTAGGGGAGCAGTTGCAGGATCGAGTGGGCCGTCACCGATTTTCCGGAGCCGCTTTCTCCCACCAGCGCCAGGGTTTCCCCCCGCTCGAGGGAGAAGCTGATCTCCTCTACGGCCGTCACCGACTCCTCTCCGCTACGGAAAGTGACGGCCAGTTTCTCTACCTGAAGAAGAGGGGTACTCATTGAATCTGCCTCCTGGGATCAAAGGCATCCCGAGCAGCCTCGCCGATAAAGACCAGCAGGGTAAGCATGAGCGAGAGGGTGATAAAAGCGGAGATGCCCAGCCAGGGGGCCCCGAGGTTGTTTTTACCCTGCGCGACCAGCTCCCCCAGCGAGGGTGAGCCCACAGGAAGGCCAAAGCCGAGAAAGTCTAGGGAGGTGAGGGTGGTGATAGCGGCCGTTAGTATGAACGGCATAAAGGTGATGGTGGCCACCATGGCGTTGGGCAGTATATGGCGGAATATGATGCCCGCGTTACCAAGCCCCAGGGCCCTGGCGGCGCGAACGTACTCAAAATTGCGGGCGCGGAAAAATTCCGCCCGCACCAGGTCAACCAGCTGCATCCAGCTAAAGAGCAGCATGATCCCCAGCAGCCACCAGAAGTTGGGGGTGACAAAGCTGGAAAGGATGATCAGCAAGTAGAGAACCGGGAGGCCCGAAAAAACCTCGATCAACCGTTGCCCGATGAGGTCGATCTTGCCACCGTAATAGCCCTGGATCGCTCCCACCGCAACCCCGATCACCGAGCTGGTGAGGGTAAGGGCCAGGGCAAAGAGGACCGAGATACGAAAGCCGTAGATCACCCGCGCCAGCACATCCCGCGCCTGGTCATCGCTTCCCAGCCAGTTATCGGTACTGGGGGGGGAGGGGGCCGGCGTTGGCAGGTTGTAGATGATGGTGTCATAGCTGTAGGGAATCGGCGGCCACAGCATCCACCCCTGTTCATTGATCAAGCCGGCAACGTACTCGTCACGGTAGTCCGCCTCGGTCTCGAATTCGCCCCCAAAGCGGGTTTCAGGGTAGGCTTTGAGCACGGGGAAGAACCACTCGTTGTTGTACTGGACCAGCAGGGGCTTGTCGTTGGCGATGAACTCGGCGCCCAGTGTGATAAAAAACAGCAGACCAAACACCCAAAGCGAGTAATACCCGCGTTTGTTGGCGACAAATATTTGCCAGCGACGGTGGTTGATGGGGCTAAGTCGCACTCTCACGATTAACCCTCCCGGCTGTCGAAGTCGATCCGCGGATCAACCAGGGTGTAGGTAATGTCCCCCACCAACTTGAGCAGCAGACCGATCAGGGTGAAGATGAAGAGGGTGCCAAACACCACCGGATAGTCGCGGTTGAGTGCGGATTCGAAGCCGAGCAGGCCGAGTCCGTCCAGCGAGAAGATGACCTCGATGAGCAGTGAGCTGGTAAAAAAGATCCCCACCAGGGCGGCCGGCAGACCGGCAATGATCAGCAGCATGGCGTTGCGGAATACGTGGCCGTAGAGCACCTGACGCTCGGCCAGCCCTTTGGCACGGGCGGTGAGTACATATTGCTTGTGAATCTCGTCCAGGAAGGAGTTTTTCGTCAACATGGTGAGGGTGGCGAAACCGCCGATCACCATGGCTGTGACCGGCAGTACCATGTGCCAGAGGTAGTCTAGCAGCTTCTCCAGGGTGCCCATCTGGTCAAAATCCGGCGAGGTGAGCCCTCGTAGGGGGAACCAGTCAAGATAACTGCCCCCGGCGAAATAGACGATCAGGAGTATGGCAAAGAGAAAGCCCGGAATCGCATAACCGATGATGATCAGGGTGCTGGTTGCCACATCGAAGGGGGTGCCATGGCGCACCGCCTTTTTGATCCCCAGTGGAATCGAGATCAGGTAAACCAGCAAGGTAGTCCACAACCCCAGCGAGATGGAGACGGGCAGCTTTTCGACGATCAGGCCGATGACCGATTCGTCCCGGTAGAAGCTGTCGCCGAAGTCGAACACCAGATAACTCTTGAGCATCAGCCAGAAGCGTTCGTGGGCCGGTTTATCGAACCCGTACAGCTTTTTGATATCCTCAACCAGCTGTGGGTCCAGCCCCTGGGCGCCCCGGTACCCCCCCTCCGAGCTGCTACTGACCTCGCTGCCACCGCCCATGCGGGTGGCGATGCCGGTTTCCATCCCCTGCAGCTTGGCCAGCATCTGTTCGACTGGGCCGCCGGGGGCCGCCTGGATGATAACGAAGTTGATCAGCATGATCCCAAACAGGGTTGGGATGATCAGCAGCAGACGTCGAATAATGTAGGCGAGCATCGGTGTGCTTAGTTCGTTGAGTTGGTTTGTGGGTTATTGATACGAGCCGCCTTGCTGGCGTCGTACCACCATGTGTCTAGGGACACGCCGTACTCCGGCAGTTGCTGCGGACGACCGAACTTGTTCCAGTAGATGATACGGTCGCTGGTGATGTGCCAGTTGGGAATCACATAAAAATTCCACAGCAGGACCCGGTCCAGTGCGCGGGTTGCCGTGATCAGCTCCTCGCGACTGCCGGCGGCGATCAGGGTGTCGATCAGCCCATCAATGACCGGGTTCTGGATGCCGATCTGGTTGCGGCTACCCTGGTGGTCGGCCTGGCTGGAGTGCCAGAAATCGCGCTGCTCATTACCGGGGGAGCTGGACTGCCCAAAGCCGCCTACGATCATATCAAAATCGAAGCTGCGTACCCGCTGGATGTATTGCTGGGTGTCCACCATCCGCACTTCCATGGTGATTCCTAGCCGCTCCAGATTCTTCTTGAAGGGTAAAACGACCCGCTCGAAAGCCTGGCTGGTCAGCAACATCTCAAAGGTGAAGGTTTTTCCTGTTGCCGAGTGGGTCAACTGTTTGTTCCTGATCTCCCAACCTGCCTCCTTGAGCAGGCGCATGGCGATACCCAGGTTACGCCGGATGTTGCCATCGCCGGCAGTTTTTGGTGGGTGGTAGGCTTCGCTGAAAACCCTTTCAGGCAGCTGGTCGCGGTAGGGGTTGAGCAGTTCAAGCTCCTCTTCCGAAGGCAGTCCACGGGCGGCCAGCTCTGAGTTTGAAAAATAGCTTTCAGTTCGGGTGTAGGCGCTGTAGAAGAGGTTCCTGTTGGTCCACTCGAAATCAAAGGCGTAGGCCAGAGCCTCGCGAACACGGGGGTCGCTGAACAGCTCCCGGCGTGTGTTGTATACGAACCCCTGCATGCCGGTAGGGTTGCTGTTGGGTAGCGCCTCCTTGACCATTAGCTGCTGCTCGAAGGGTTTCCCTTCGTAAAGCGTGGCCCAGTTGCGCGCACTGTTCTCCTCCCGGTAGTCGTACTCTCCGGCCCGCAGAGCCTCTATGGCGACGGTGTCATCACGGTAATAGTCGAAGCGAATCTCATCGAAATTGTAATGGCCGCGGTTGATAGGAAGGTCTGCGCCCCAATAATCCTTTACCCGCTCGTAGCTAATGGAACGCCCGGCATCGACGCTTTTAATGCGGTAGGGGCCGCTTCCCAGTGGCGGCTCCAGTCCGGTGCTATTGAAATCGCGTTCTTGCCAGTAGTGCTTGGGCAGAATCGGCATCTGGCCAACGATCAGGACCAGTTCGCGATTGTCCCCCGCCTCGAAATCAAAACGTATGGTCCGCGTGTCGATCACCGACACCTGCTTCACATTTTTGTAATAGGTGCGGTAGAGCGGGTGTCCCTGGGTGGTGAGCAGCTCGAAGGTGTAGGAGACATCCTCAGCGGTGATCGGTTCACCGTCGTGAAAACGGGCCTTTGGGTTCAGGTGAAAGGTCACCCAGGAGCGATCATCCGGCCACTCGATGCGCTCGGCAATACGGCCATACTCGGTGAACGCCTCGTCATTGGAGCGGGAGGTCAGCGACTCATAGAGATAGCTGGATCCCAGGTAGCCGATACCGGCAGCTGATATCCCTTTGACGATAAAGGGGTTAAGGCTATCAAAGCCGCCACTGCTGATCACCGCAAGACGCAACAGCCCACCCTTAGGGGCCTCGGGATTGGCGTACTCAAAGTGGGTGAAGCCTTGCGCATATTTGGGCGAGCCGTGCATGGCGATGCCATGACTGTTGTGCACCTTGGGGAGTTCACTTGCGCTCAGCAGAAGAGCGTTGATCGATAGCACCGCACCCAGCAGCGCTTGAATGATGACAGTTAATCTCATTACAGCAGTATTCCTTAATAACGATGCTCAGGGTGTTACCCACCAGGTACTCAGGCTCAGGTCGTATGGGGGGGTAGACTGCGGAAACCCGAAGCGGTTCCAGTAGGCTACACGATGGCTGGCAATATACCAGTTGGGGACCATGTAATACTGCCATAAAAGGACTCGATCAAGTGCCCTGGTTGCCACGCCCAACTCTTCGAGGCTTGCGGCCGACAGAATGCGTTCGACCAGACTGTCGACCGCCGGATTGTCGATGCCGGCGTAGTTCTGGCTGCCCTGGATATTGGCGTTGGCGGAGTGAAAATATTGGCGTAGCTCATTGCCGGGAGTGAGGGATTGACCTAGCACGATGGTGGTCATCTCGAAGTCGAAGCTGTCCATCCGGTTCTTGTACTGGGCGCTGTCGATCAACCGGATCTCCATATCAATGCCGATCTTTTTCAGGCTCTGCTGGTAGGGCACCAAAACCCGGCCGAGGGATTGTTGGCGGATCAGGAACTCGAAGCGAAAGGGGTGGCCGGTCCGTTGGTGGACCAACTGCCCCTGTCTGAGACTCCAGCCCGCCTCCTTCAGCAGTGCCAGTGCCTGGCGCATCTGTACTCGCTGGTTACCGTCGCCTCGGGTAACCGGTAACTGGAAAGGCTGGTTGAAGAGGCGTGGGTCAAGGCTGTCCAGGCCCTCCAATAGTGCCCGCTCCTCGGGCGGTGGGAGTTCCCTGCTGGCCAGAATGCTGTTGGCAAAGTAGGAGTTGCTGCGCCGGTAGGCTCCGTAAAAGAGGCTCTGGTTGACCCACTCGAAGTCGAACATCAGGGTCAGTGCTTCGCGTACCCGTCGGTCAGAAAAGAGGGGCAGGCGGGTGTTGAAAACAAACCCCTGGGCGTTGGCGGGGTTGGCATCCGGGATCTCGCGTTTGATCACTTCACCGGGGTGCTTGTCGATAAAGTCGTATCCGGTGGCCCAGTTTTTAGAGATGTACTCGAGGTGGATGTCATATTGCCCCGCTTTGAACGCCTCAAAGGCCACCGTAAGGTCCCGGTAAAAGTCAAACCGTATCCGGTCGAAGTTGTTGCGCCCCCGGTTGATCGCCAGATCGCTTCCCCAATAGTCCTCGACCCGTTCGAAGGTGATTGAGCGTCCGGGGTCGACGGCACTGATGCGGTAGGGTCCGCTCCCCAGCGGGGGCTCCAGTGTGGTGGCAGCGAACGTTCGCTCGCGCCAGTAACGCTCGGAGAACACCGGCAGTTCACCCAGACTGATGGCCAGGCGGCGCCGGTTGTTTCCCTGCAGGTTAAATCGTATGCTGCGCTCGGCGATAACCTCTGCCGAGGTCACATTTCGGTAAAGGGCGCGGTAGCGGGGGTGGCCTTCGGCGATCAGGGTGTTGAAGGAAAAACCAACATCGGTCGCCAATATCAGGCTGCCGTCATGAAATCGCGCTTCGGGGCGCAGGTGGAAGCTGATCCAGCTGAAGTCGGCGGGGTACTCAATACGCTCTGCTATGAGCCCGTAGGCGGTGAGGGGTTCATCGCCGGAGCGGGTCATGCTGTCAGTGCCCGCCATCAGTGTTTCGTTGCTTTCGGATACTCCGTACAGGAAAAATCCCGGGGTGTTGACCGGGCTCAGCCCCTTCAGTGTATAAGGGTTAAGGGTGTCGAAGGTTCCAGTCGCCATAAAACGCACCGATCCCCCCTTGGGGGCATCCGGGTTGACGTAGTCGAGGTGGTGGAAATCCACCGGGTACTTGGGCTCTCCATAGAGGGATAGCCCGTGGCTTTGGATTGACTGCTCTGCAGACCCGATAGCGGGAAAAAGGCAGGCGATCAGCAGCAGGGGGCGCAGAAGTAGATAAGCTCTGTGCAGGTGCAAGGCGGGCGTTTTTCCATAGGGTAAGATCAAAGAATTACCGTAACAGGAAGCGGTAAAGCGATAAAGTATTTATAATCATTTCAGTTTGTTAGGGTTAGGAATGGCCTGACTTTCGTGTTCTGCACCAGACTGCGCATCCGGCGAGGCGCTGGTTTAGATTAAGGTGGATATCAGATTGATGGAAAAGGGAAAAGGGCGGAGCTACTGGTTGCAGCGGTTTGAAGAGCTGAAGATGCCCGCTATCTCCTCTGTATTGCATGAGTTTGAGGCGTTGACCGACCATCAGGATATGGCCACCATCCAACAGATGGCGGATGTCATCATGAAGGATGCCTCGCTGACCGCCAGTCTCCTCAAAGCCGCCAACACGGTCTATTACAACCCCAGTAAAACCCCCATTAATACCGTTAGCCGCGCCATCGTGTTGCTGGGGCTCAAGGCGGTCAAGATGCTCTGCGTCTCCGTCATGGTGATTGAGCAGCTGATGGGCGAAGATCCACCCGATCGCCTTTATTACTGCCTGGCACTCTCCTTCCATGCCGCAGTTCAGGCCAAAAATATTTCAGGTTATGTGGATCGTCGAAAGCAGGAGGAGGTGTTTATCGCCGCCTTGCTCTACAACCTGGGAGAGCTCTGCTTTTGGGCGCTGAAGGACCGTGTCAGCCTGCAGCTGTACAGCCAGCTTATTCACCAGCCCGAAGGGGCGGATGAGGTTGTTGCCGAGGAGTTGGGAGTCAGCTTCCGTGAGTTAACCGAGGGGCTGGCAAAAAACTGGGGTTTGAGCGAGCTGCTTAACCAGAGCTTTGCTCCCGCAGCCCGGCTGGGTGGCCTTGGGCGTTGCGTGGTATTGGGTAACGAGGTCAGTCGTGCCGCCATGGAGGGCTGGGATAACCCCAAAATTCCGAAACTGTTCGAGGAGATCGCTCGCCTCACCAAGGCGGAGCCTGAAGAGGTTGAGGCTTTGGTCCTCAAGAACGCCGAAGAGTCGATGCAAGTGGTGGGTAGCTTTGGGGTGGACAAGCTGGTTGAGCTGATTCCTGCTCCTGATACCCAGACGATCCGGGAGAAGCTACAGGATCGCTGTACGCCGTTGCTGAAGGCGGACCGGGAAACCTTGAAAGAGCAACTGGACCTGATCACCGCCATGCAGGAGGAATCGGTAGACCTGAACCGGTTGGCGGCCGCAGTTCTGACGGCCCTTCACGAGGGGGCAGGCGTCGAGCGGGTTGGTATCTTTCTGCAGCCGCGTGAGCAGCAGCCCCTGATGTTGCACTACAGTCGGGTAGCGGATCGGGCGGAGGATCTGCCGAAAAGCCTCAAGCGAACCGATGACCTCTTTGGTTACGTGATGCGCTATCGAGAAACCCTGTGGTTGGGTATTCCGGGCAGCGTTGGCTTGCGGGACCTGTACGACTCGGCACAGGCCAAGGCGGTGACGGGGGGGCAGCAGTGCTTTTGCGGAGCCCTTTTCACCTCTCGGCGGGTAATTGGTGTGGTCTATGCCGATAATCGGGTCAGCGGGGTTGGGCTGGAGCCGGTCCAGTTCCAGAGTCTGCAGGAGGTACTGCGGCGGGCCAATCGGGCGCTGGCTATCTAGCGCCCGACTCCCTTCTTTTTCTTAAGCGAGCGCGCTCATCCATGGGCGCTCTTCAGTCTTAGTTGACGCCTTTGGTGACATCCACGTAGAGGGTCAGCAGCTGTCCCGGCTGAAGGTACTTGGCATCCAGCGTGTTCCAGCGCTTGATCTGGCTGACACCCACGTTAAAGCGGTCGGCAATGCGGGAGAGAGAGTCGCCGCTGCGAACCCGATAGGAGACCTTGCGAATGACACCCGGTGCACGGTTTTGAGTCGCCACCGAGGGCGAGCCCCAGATCACCAACTTTTTGCCCACTTTCAAGGGGTCTCCCGGGGCCATATTGTTCCAGCGTGCCAGCTCGCGTACCGTTACCTTATGCTGGCGGGAGATGGTCCAGAAGCTGTCTCCTGAACGCACGGTGTAGGTGAGTTTCTGCTTGCCGCTGACGTTTCTCTGCTGGCGGCTGAGGGTGCGCTGATGGGCACTCAGGCTGTAGGTTGCCATATTAGCTGAAGGGCGGGGAATCAGCAGGGTTTGACCGGCCCGGATCATGGAGCCACGCAGCTGGTTGATCTCCTTAATCAGGGCAACGGAGGTGTTGTGGTTCTTGGCGATGCGAATCAGGGAGTCGCCATCGGCCACCTTGTAACGCTGCCATTGCACTCGGTGCTGGGGAGAAAGCTGCGCCAGCTGCTCGTCGAATGCGGCGGCCTTGTCGATGGGGATCAACAAGCGGTGGGGGCCGTCCGGGTCGGTGGCCCACTGGTTAAAAGCGGGGTTGAGTTGGTACAGATCGGTCATCTCCAGCTCAGCCATGCGCGCGGCCTGGGCGAGGTCAATCTGCCCCTCGATTTCAACGATTTCGAAGTGGGGCTGGTTGGGGATCTGGGGCAGCTTAACCTGGTAGCTGTCGGGCGCCTTGACCAGTTTGCTAAGGGCGATCAGCTTGGGAACGTAAGCCCGAGTCTCTCGGGGCAGGTTAAGGGACCAGAAGTCATCGGGCTTGCCGGCTGCACGGTTGCGGCGCAGGGCGCGGGCAACGGTTCCACCGCCGGAGTTATAGGCGGCCAGGGCCAGCTCCCAGTCACCGAAGCGCTGATGGAGCTGCTGCATGTAGTCGAGAGCGGCCTGGGTAGAGGCGATAACATCGCGACGTCCGTCGTACCACCAGTTTTGCTTGAGGCCAAAGTGGCGACCGGTGGAGGGAATAAACTGCCACATACCGGAGGCCCGCCCGTGGGAGTAGGCGAAGGGGTCGTAAGCGCTTTCGACGACGGGCAGCAGGGCAAGCTCGGTGGGCATACCACGCTTTTCAATCTCTTCGACGATATAGAACATGTAACGGCTGGCCCGATCGGAAACCCGGTCCAGATAAGCCTGGTGAGTCGAATACCAGCGGAGTTCAGCGTTGATGCGCGGGTTGTCCTGCTCCAGATCCAGCTGGAAACCCTCCCGTGTGCGTTGCCAGAGATCCGTAATCGGCGCTGGATCAACCGCCTGCTCGCTGCTGTTCTGGGTGCGGCTTATGATGGTGGCCCAGCGTTCTGAGGCGGGCTCCTCCTCCCGCAGGGAGGGGTGGGCTGACTCCCCACTGTCACCCGCGACCTCGGTGGCGAGGTCGCGGCTGGTATCGAGGGGGGTAGCCGTCGGCGATAGGGCGATGGGCTGGCAGGCGACCAGCAGGGAGGAGCTTAACGCGATCAGCAGCGGCAGCAAGAAGGGGCGGTTCGTCATAGGGCGAAGGGCGGCTCTTTTGTCGTTACGAAAGCGGGGAAGTGTATCACCAATGGTCGTGGGGCCCTAGAAACGATCCTTCCAGCTGCGAATCGCCGCAAAGATTGCACTTTCATCCTCGGTTGTTTCTGCCCCCTGGCGTTGAGCGGCTTCCACCACAGAGGGCTCGCGGGTACGCATAAAGGGGTTGCTGTTGAGCTCCTCCTGCAGGCTAGAGGGCAGGGTCGGGGTATTCTGCTCACGTAACTGCTGGCAGTGGGCCAGGCGCTGCTGCAGCTCCGGGTTGTCGGGTTCAACGGCCAGGGCAAAGGCCAGGTTTGAGAGGGTGTATTCATGGGCCGCACAGACCTGCGTCCGGGGAGGGAGTGCCGCCAGCTTCTGCAGCGAGTTCAGCATCTGTGTAGCCGTTCCCTCAAACAGGCGTCCACAGCCGCCCGCAAAGAGGGTGTCACCGCAAAACAGGATGGGTCGCTGTTGCTCGGTGTCGCTAAAGTAGCATAGGTGGTCGAGGGTATGGCCGGGGGTAGCCAATACGTCAAAGTGGCAGCCCAGTAGCTCAACGGATTCCCCCTCGTTGATGCGGCGAGTCAGGCCGTTAATGCGGGGGTTGTCCGGTCCCACCACCACCAGGTCCGGGTGTTCTGCGCTGAGGGTGGAGATTCCGCCGGTATGGTCGGGGTGGTGGTGGGTAATCAGCACGCCCTCGAGCGCAAGCCCTTCCC
This sequence comes from Aestuariirhabdus litorea, assembly GCF_003864255.1. Classification (NCBI taxonomy): domain Bacteria; kingdom Pseudomonadati; phylum Pseudomonadota; class Gammaproteobacteria; order Oceanospirillales; family Aestuariirhabdaceae; genus Aestuariirhabdus; species Aestuariirhabdus litorea. The sequence continues at coordinate 1,583,868 of NZ_QWEZ01000001.1, read as the reverse complement.
GCTTGAGGTGTTCCATGACCGGGGTGGCGTCTCCCGGATCCACGACCCAGGCGCGATCTCCCCTGCTCAGGCACCAGATGTAGTTGTCATTAAAGGCGGGCACGGGGGTGAGAGTCAGCATGTCAGGCTCCTTTGGGCGATCCGGTGGCTAGTCGTTCAGGTCACAGGGTTCGGGTGTTATGATACAGACTATCGTATTTGAGGTGCTCATAACATGGGGCTTTGGTTGGCTAAGCGGGAGCGGTCGGATTTTGATCAGCTACTGCCCTCGCTGCAACACTGGTTTGACAGTGATCAGGGCAGGGAGCTGCTTGAACAGCAGAAAGCGATGCTCGATGAGAGCCTGTCGTGCCTGTTTGGTTACCACTGTGCCCACATTGGGATCGCCGACGCCAGTCAGCTGCTCGCCAACTGCCGTATTGGTCATCGGTTTACCATCTGTACCACGGGCAGGGCCCGCTGCGGCACCCACCAGATACGTTGCCACTACGATGACTGGGCCGTTGCGGACCGGTCGCTGGATGCGGTGGTGATTCACCATGCGCTGGATTTTTGCAAGCGCCCCCAGAAATTGCTGCGTGAGGCAGCCCGCTGTGTGATCCCCGGAGGGAAGGTGATCATCATCGGGTTTAACCCCCTTAGTGGTATCAACCTGCTTAACCGTTGCTTTCCTAACCGTCGTTTACCCCTCTCTTCGGGGCGTTACCTGTCCAGTTATAGGGTGCAGGACTGGTTACAACTGTTGGGGTACTCGGTTGATGCGGTATCCTACGGCGCCTTTTTTCCGTTAACCGGAAATCCCGCCTGGCAGCGGGTCGAGCAGCGTGTGACCCAGCTGGGGAGCCGCTGGAAATTGCCCCTGGGTGGCTTTTATCTGGTGCAGGCAACCCGTGAAGAGCGGGTGCTGACAGCGATTCGGCCCCGCTGGCGGGTACCCCGCAAGCGGCTGGTGACCGGAGTGGTGGTAGAACAAAACAGCAGGAGAAACTAGTTGAGCGAGCAGGTGGTAGAGATCTATACGGATGGAGCCTGTAAGGGCAACCCTGGCCCCGGGGGCTGGGGGGCGGTGCTGCGTTACGGGGGGAAGCAAAAGTCCCTGTATGGCGGCGAACTCAATACGACCAATAACCGCATGGAGTTGATGGCCGCCATCAAGGCCCTTGAGGCGCTCAACCGTCCCTGCCAGGTTCGGCTGACCACCGATTCGGAGTACCTGCGCAAGGGGATTACCGAGTGGATGCAGAACTGGAAAAAACGCGGCTGGAAAACCGCCGCTCGGCAACCGGTCAAGAATGCAGATCTGTGGCGTTTGCTGGACGAGGCTGTGCAGCCTCATAGTATCCAGTGGCTGTGGGTCAAGGGGCATAGCGGGCACCCCGAAAACGAGTTGGCCGATGAGTTGGCCAATGCCGGGGTAGAACAGGTGTTGAGGGCTTAATCATGCGTCAGGTGGTACTGGATACAGAAACAACCGGCCTTGAGCCGAAGCAGGGGCATCGGATCATCGAGATCGGTTGCGTGGAGCTGGTGGGACGTAAGCACACTGGCCGCCACTACCATGTTTATATCAACCCCGAACGTGAGGTCGACCAGGGCGCGATTGCAGTACACGGGATCACCAATGAGTTTCTCGCCGACAAGCCTCGCTTTGCCGAGATCTGCAGCGACTTTATCGAGTTTATTCGTGGCGCAGAGCTGGTGATTCACAACGCCCCCTTCGATATCGGCTTTATAGATCACGAGTTCGGCATGCTGGATGCCAGCCTGCCTGCGGTGGGTTCGATCTGTGGGGTGGTGGATACCCTGGTGATGGCGCGTGGGCGTCACCCCGGCCAGAAGAACAACCTCGACGCCCTGTGCAAGCGCTACGGCGTCGACAACTCCTCGCGCGAACTCCATGGCGCGCTGCTGGACGCCGAGATCCTTGCCGACCTTTACCTGGTGATGACCGGCGGCCAGACCTCGCTCTCCCTGGGGGGAGGCGATCAGGAGTCGGCCGCCGAAGAGGCGGCCGTTATCCGTCGCCTGGCGTCGGGTCGTTTGCCTCTGCCGGTGATCCCGGCGTCGGTGGATGAGCTCAGCGCTCACGAAGCCAAGCTGGACGAGATTGCCGCCAAGGGGGAGTGCCTCTGGCGCGGGCTCTAGGCGCCGACCGAGCGCCGCTTCCGCATTGCCAACAAAATACCAGGGGCCCGTTTAAACGCGCCCCTTTATTGTCTGGGCGCCCGTTGGGTTTGGCAGCGGTGGACCATTAAAGGCTGAGGGTGCCAGCAATCGGCAGGTACAGGCTGCCCCGTTTCGCCGATCGACACGGGTTCCTGAAAGAGCCCAACCCTCACCACCGCCTCCTCCACCATACCTGCCATCCATCCAGATGGCATAGGCAATCCCCTGTTGGAGCCTGCATGCCGCTCGGCCAGGCAGATAGACGCTCGCAGCAATGGAGGCCGCCGTTGCCAGTGAGGGTAGGGTGGTGTTGCTAAAGCTGTTGCTGTCTATGAGCCTTCTCCCCCCCCCAAGCCACCCCCGGCAAGCCTCTCAGGATAAAAGTTAACCAGCCCATCCCCCCCCCCTCCTGGAGTCGTGCCAACCCGATCAGTTACTGGCGGTTTCAGGGTCGTCCCCGCAACCGCGAGGGCCTATAGCAAAGGGTGCGTTCAGTTTTTGACCGCCAGGTTTACCTCTGTGATCTTCACTTGTATTTAATAGACGACCGGTCTATATTTTAGGGCATGCCAACAGAACAGATTAAAATGTCAACGCAGGCTTCTGCTGAGCCCGCAAAAAAAAGACGGGGCAGACCACCAAAAGCTTCAAGGCCTGATATCGACACGCGCGCCTTGTTAATTCGAAGTGGCGTTGAAGTACTTACAGCCCAGGGCTTTAGTAGTGCCGGTCTCGATTTGATTCTGAAACGAGTGGGGATTCCAAAAGGTTCCTTTTATTACTTTTTCCCAAGCAAAGAGGCTTTTGGTCAGGAGGTGCTGCAAAGTTACCACCGGTTTTTCGTCCACAAGCTCGACAAGCACCTGTTAAATCAAGAATTGACGCCTTTGGCTCGTATTAGAGAATTTTGCACCGATGCCAATCAGGGCATGCAGCGACACGACTGGCAGCGCGGCTGTCTGGTAGGCAACCTGGGTCAGGAAGTGGAACTTCTCCCCGAAAGTTTTCGCCCCAAATTATTGGAGATTTTCGGTATCTGGCAACAAAAGATTGAAAACTGCCTGATCTTGTCCGTTCAGCAGGGCGAAATACCCAAGGATACCAATTGCTCGGCAATGGCCGAATTTTTCTGGATTGGCTGGGAAGGCGCAGTGATGCGTGCCCGCTTGCAGCAAAGCCCTCAGCCATTAACCCATTTTCTTCAACAGTTTCTGCATTGCCTTAATCAACCAATGGGAAACCGGACAACCTAATCAAGCGGAGGTAAATCGACATGTTCAAAGGGCTCATCATTAAGAAAGACGATCAGGGGTATCGATGCGAACTGGCCGATATAGACGAATCCGTATTGCCGGACGGTGATGTCAAAATCCGGGTTGAGTACAGCACACTAAATTACAAGGATGCTCTGGCTATTACCGGAAAGAGTCCGGTCGTGCGTCAGTTTCCGATGATCCCCGGTATTGATCTGGTGGGTACGGTAGAACAGTCCAATTCCCCAGACTTTAAGCCGGGTGACCGCGTATTGCTGAATGGCTGGGGTGTGGGTGAAGTCCACTGTGGTGGGCTGGCAGAAGTGGCGTCACTCAAAAGCCAGTGGCTTATTCGACTGCCTGAAGGTCTGAATGGCAAGCAGGCCATGGCTGTGGGGACGGCAGGCTACACGGCGATGCTCTGTATTAATGCGCTGGAACAAAATGGCCTGACACCAGAACAGGGGCCGGTATTGGTAACCGGTGCAAATGGCGGTGTTGGCAGTTTTGCCGTGACGCTCTTGTCTGCACTGGGGTATCAGGTGATTGCTTCCACTGGGCGGACTGAAGAGGCTGAATACCTTAAGTCACTGGGTGCCAGCGAGATAATCGACCGGGCCGAGCTGTCCGAGCCCGGGCGTCCACTTGGCAAAGAGCGATGGGCTGCAGCTATTGATTCGGTAGGCAGTCACACCCTGGTCAATGTCTGTGCCGGAACCAAATACGGTGGCTCAGTTGCGGCTTGCGGCCTTGCACAGGGCATGGATTTTCCGGCAACGGTGGCTCCATTCATATTAAGGGGCGTGTCCCTTCTGGGCATTGACAGTGTCATGCGACCCATCAAAGACCGGGAGCTGGCATGGGCGCGCCTGGCCGGGTTACTGGATCTGTCGAGACTGGAAAAAATTTCTCGCGAAATCAGCCTCGAAGAGAGCGTCAAGGTAGCCGAAGAGCTGCTGGCCGGTAAAGTCCGTGGCCGTGTTGTGGTTGCTGTCGCTTCGTAGCTATAGGGGCTGGGATGTTACCAGTGCTGTTTCCGCTTTACAGTTTAGCCGATCTATCACCCCATAAAAAAGCGAGCCATGGGGCTCGCTTTTTTATGGCTAAACGCTTTCTTTTAGATCAAAAAACGCACTGCCAACAGGCCGACGCTGCCCATTACCAGGGTGTAGGGTAAGGCCATAACCACCATGCGTCCGTAGGAGAGACGGATCAGTGGGGCCAGCGCCGAGGTCAGCAGGAACAGGAAGGCGGCCTGGCCGTTGGGGGTTGCCACACTGGGCAGGTTGGTGCCGGTATTGATGGCAATCGCCAGCGTGTCGAATTGCTCGCGGCTGATGGCGCCGCTATCGAACGCGGCTTTTACCTCGTTGATGTAGACGGTGGCGACAAACACGTTATCGCTGATCATCGATAACACGCCGTTGGCAAGGAAGAACATACTGGGCTGTATCTCGGTATCCATGGCCAGCACGGCGTTGATGATCGGGGAAAAGAGGTGCTGGTCGTGGATCACCGCGACCACCCCGAAGAACACAACCAACAGGGAGGTGAAGGGGAGCGCCTCCTGAAATGCCTTGCCGATCTGGTGCTCGTCAATGACACCGTTGAAGGAGGTGATCAGTACGATCACCAGCAGACCGATCAGGCCTACCTCCGCCAGGTGAAAGGCCAGCCCGAACACCAGGATGAGACCCACCAGAGCCTGCACCAGCAGAGCAGCCTGATCCTTGGCGGTGCGTTTTTTTGATTCGATCTCATTGAACTCCTCCAGCACCGAGCGGACCTTTTCCGGTAGCGTGGCGCCGTAGCCGAACCAGCCGGTCAGCTCGAGCAGGATAACGGTCAGCAGGCCGCACACCAGGACCGGCATGGTGACCGGCGCCATACGCACAAAGAACTCGAGGAAGTTCCATCCCATCTTCTCCGCGATCAGCAGGTTCTGCGGCTCGCCCACCAAGGTGCAGACGCCCCCGAGTGCGGTACCCACAGCCGCGTGCATCAGCAGGCTGCGCAGGAAGGCTCGGAACTGCTCCAGGTCGCTACGGTGAAACTCCACTACCAGGTCGTCCTGCAGGTGGTTGTGGTCGGCTTGCTGAAGCTTTTTGCCGGATGCCACCTTGTGGTAGACCGAATAGAAGCCGACCCCGACGCTGATCACCACCGCGGTCACCGTCAGGGCATCGAGGAAAGCGGAGAGAACAGCGGCGACAATGGAGAACAGCAGCGACAACATCACTTTTGAGCGAACCCCAAGCAGGATCTTGGTGAAGGCAAACAGCAGCAGGTTCTGCATGAAGTAGATACCGGCTACCATGAACATCAACAGCAGGATCACTGGGAAGTTCTGAAACACTTCGTGCTTCAGGGATTCGGGGCTGGTGAGGCCTATCACAAGGGCCTCGGCCACCAGTAGCCCTCCGGGTTGTAGCGGGTAGCATTTAAGGGCCATCGCCAGGGTGAAGATGAACTCCAGCACCAGCACCCAGCCGGCCACTGTAGGTCCGGCTACATAAAGCAGGACCGGGTTCAGTAGTAGAAACGCAATGATGGTGTACTTGTACCAGCCTGAGGTGTTGCCCAGGAAGTTGCTTGCAAACGCACCCCGTAGTGATCCACTCATGCGGTGATATCCCCTTGAAAACCGAAGCTCAGAATCGCCATGGGCGTCCCTGCTGTTTTGTTATTTATGACGGGAGTAGGCCCCGCCCCAAAAAAAGGCGGACATTATACCCAGTCGGGAGAGAATTGTTATATCGAAGGTTGCAAAACAGCGGGTTAGGCTGCGCTATTTGGGAGGGGGGATAGCGAACCCCGCGCCACGCTGTTGTGTGCGGCGAAGCGTGACCGGGCTCCTGTTTTGAGGACAGCGTGTTGCACGAACTACTTAGCATTTTGCTTTAGGATTGATATAGTGAATCGATTACTTTGGTTGTTCCCTTATTGGAGTCTGTAATGTTGGAGTTGAAGACCGTAGCCGTGGTCCAGAAGGGCAAGGTAGCCCATATCGAAATGAATCGGGGCGACAAGGCTAATGCCATTAACCAGCAGATGTGGGAGGAGTTACAGGCCGCCTTTGACTGGGTGGCTTCAGAAGCCAGTGTTCGCGCTGTTGTGATCAGTGGTAGCGGTGCCCATTTCTGCTCCGGTATTGACCTGGGAATGCTGATGGAGATCGGTAGCCAGCTGGGTAAAGAGGTGGCTCGTAATGCACTCAAGCTCAAGCGGGTGGTGAAACACACCCAGCAGTTGATGAACTGCATCGATGAGTGCCCCAAGCCGGTGCTGGCCGCGATCCATGGTTGCTGTTATGGCGGCGGGATCGACCTGGTCTCTGCCTGTGATATACGTTACTGCGTAAGTGACAGCCGCTTTTCCATCAAGGAGGTGGATATGGGGCTGGCGGCCGACTGGGGAACCCTTCAGCGTCTTCCCCATATTGTTAACGCAGGTATTGTACGTGAAATGGCCTACACCGGGCGGGTGGTTGAGGGGGAAGAGGCCCTGCGCATCGGTTTGGTGAACGAGTGTTTCAGCAGTCGCGAGCTGATGATGGAGAAAGTGATGGAGGTGGCCCAGTCGGTCGCCACCAAATCCCCCATTGCGGTTCAGGGAACCAAAGAGATGTTGCGTTACAGCCGAGATCACTCCATTGAGGATGGCCTTAATTACGTTGCAACCTGGAACGCTGCTATGTTGCAGGCGACCGATCTTAAGGTGGCGGTAATGGCGGGGATGAGCAAGTCCCAGCCAGAGTTTGAAGACTGATTACCCCAATGGCGCGGCCCCGGAGGGGCGCGATCCTAACCAAGAAGAGGGGGCCCAATGGCCGGTGCTAGTTCATTAAATCTGGTTCGGGAAGAGCTGGAGTCTACCATCCAGCAGGCTGAAAACAGCCTGGAGCAGTTTATCGAGGAGCGGGATCAGGGCGCGCACCTGCAGGCTTGTGTCGATTGCATCAAGCAAGTCCGTGGGACCTTAAGCCTGATCGAGATGAGTGCTGGCGAACTCCTGGCTGAAGAGATGTTTGAGTTGGCGACCGATATCCCCGAGGGGGCCGGTAACGACCGGGATGATGCGCTGGGCGTGTTGAGCAACTCCCTCTTTGTGCTGAGTCGCTACCTCGAGTACCTCCAACAGAGCCGGGAGGAGATTCCTGAGCTGTTGCTGCCCACAGTCAATGAACTCCGGCGGACACGCCGGGCACCGTTGTTGCCGGAAAGCTTTTTCTACTCCATTCGCGCACCTCTCCCCGAGGGGGGGGAGATCGGTGATCTGGTTGCCAGCGAGGAGACCGGCCGTCGTTTGCGCCTGATGTATCAGGTTGGCCTCCTGGGCCTGTTCAAGGAGGAGAATACCCAGTCCAGCCTCAAACTGATGGAGCGTGCGCTGCAGCGCCTTTACAGTCTGATGGAGCCGGGCAAGGGGGCTCGGCTTTTACAGGTGGCCTCTGCGGCGCTTGAAGTGATGGTGGATGCCGAAATGGGCACCTATACCGAGCGCAAGTTGCTGTTCGGCAAGGTCGACCGACTGATTCGGATGCTGGTTATGGGCGACACTGCGGCCAGCTTTGACAAGACCCTGGTCAAGGAACTGCTCTATCTGGTGGTGCTGGGTGACACCCAGGGTGAACTTGCCCGTGAGGTCAAGAAAGAGTTCAACCTGTTGCCGCTGCCCTTTAATGACCACACCCTGGCTGAGGAGCGTTCGATCATGGCGGGGCCCGGTAACGAGGTATTCCGCTCGTTGTCGGCGGCACTGAAGGAGGAGCTCTCCAGCCTCAAGGATATGCTTGACCTGGTGGAACGTGGCAGCAACGTCGACTTCGAGGAGATGTCGGCCCTGGTGGGCCGGCTGCCCAAGACGCTGGGTATGGTGGGACTGGTGTCGGCCTCCAAGGCGCTGCAAGCCAATCAGGAGGCGGTGGCCTCCTGGGGCGCCGCAGGTAAGGTGGAAGACCGCCAGCAGTTGATGGCGCTTGCCGACGCTATTTTGTACGTGGAGTCCATGGTGGCCAGCCTTGAGCAACCGCGAGCGGGCAAGGACCTGAAAGCGGTGGAGACCGATCAGGCCACTATTATGGCCAACAACCAGCTGTTTGAAGCCCGTATAGTGGTCATCGATGAGACCCAGGCCGGCCTGGCGATGTTGAAGCGGGCGATCACCGCCTTTACGGAATCGGATTGGGACCAGATGCATCTGGCCAATGTCGATGTCACCCTGGACGGGCTGCGCGGCGGTCTCTTCTTTATTGATGAAGAGCGCGCTTCCAATGCGGTGGCTGCCTGCCAGCGCTACCTGAAGGAGAAGGTGTTGGGTAAGCCCGGAGCCCCCTCCCAGGGTGATCTGGAAACCCTGGCCGATGCACTGACCGGTCTGGACTTTTACTTACAGGGCCTTAACGGCGGCAAGTATGAGGGGGATGATGTGCTGAAGCTGGCGGAGTCGGCGGTGAAGGAACTGGGTTTTCCTGTCTGATCACTGAAGCCAGTGCTGCCACACCAGGCGGCAGGCGATGGCCAGTACCACCAGGGTAAATACCGGTCGAATAAACCGGCCGCCAAAGCGGATAGCCGAGCGAGCCCCTACATAGGCGCCCACCATCAGCGCGAGTCCCAGGCTGACGCCGAGCAGCAGGTTGACGTGGCCGAGTAGGGCAAAAGTCACCAGGCTCACGGCATTGCTAATGAAGTTCATCACCCGTGCCAGCCCGGAGCTGAACAGCAGGTTCATGCGATAGAGTGAGAGGCTGCTCAGCGTCCAGAAGGAACCGGTTCCTGGTCCCGCCACACCATCATAAAAGCCGATCCCGAGCCCCTGAAGCCATTGGGTGGCTTTCCCGTGGGTTTGTGGCTCTGTGCCCTGGTTGTCGTCGGTGAGAGGTTTCACCAGCAGGGCGTAGATCGCGGTCAGTATGATGATCAGGGGCAACAGTTTGTTGAGCCAGTCGGCGCTCACCTGATCGGCTACGAGAGCTCCCGAAGCGGCCCCCAGGGCAGTTGCGCAGGCGGCGGCAATCCACAGTCGGGGGTTGAAAATACCGCGACGGTAAAAGGTGATGGAGGCGGTCAGTGAGCCGAAAGTGGCGCAGAGCTTGTTGGTACCCAGCGCGAGGTGAGGGGGGAGGCCGGCGGTCAGCAGGGCGGGGATGGTTAGCAGTCCGCCGCCACCAGCAATAGCGTCAATAAAGCCTGCGAGAAAGGCGATCAGCACAAGGAACAGGAGGAGTGACGGTGCCAGTCCGAATAGTGCTTCGATCATCTTGGTTGGGTCACAGGATCGCTGAAAAGCGCTGAGCATAACTGGCCAATTGGTTGATGACAACGCATAATCGAGCTAGCAAAACCAATAGGGATAGGTGTTCATGATCTATGGGGGAATCGCCGTCGGCGTCGGCCTGGTAGCTCTGCTGCTGTTATACGTCGCATTCAAATTGTTGGGGGGCAACTGGTTACTGGCCTGGCTGCGAGGCAGCGCCGGCTTGCTGGTGTTGGCTGCCGCCGGTGTGACCGCTTTACTCGGCTGGGATACCTACAGTTATACCCCGGTCTCCGGTACGGAAACCCTGGCGACCATCAGCTTTTCCCAGCAGGGGGAGCAGCAGTTTCGCGCGGTGGTCGCTGATCGAAAGGGAGCGGAAAGCCTGGTTGAACTGCAGGGGGAGCTCTGGCGCCTTGGGGTGCGCCGTGTAAGCTGGAGCCCTGTGCTGTCCCGGCTGGGGTTGAGTCCTGGTTACCGGCTGGCGGACATTACGGCACGTTACCTATCCATCGAGCAGGAGCAGCAGGCGGATCGCAAGGCGGAACCCTTGGCTGTCAGTCAGTATGGTGTCGATGGATGGCAGTTGATTCAGCTGGTGGGCACCTCTTCGCTGTTGCAGGCGGGGCTGGCGCAATCCGACTACCTCCCCATGGTCGATGGTGGGCTCTATCGTGTTGATATAGTGGCAGGCGAGGTGCGGGTTGAGGCGGTCAATGATTCTGCCCGGGCTGCGCTTGCCCAGTGGCGCTGAGCCATTTTGGGCGGGTCGGGTCTGGAGCGGTTGAGAGAATAAAGAGGGGACGAGTAGAGGGTAGGGGAGTGGCTCCCCTACCCGCCTGGGATCAGTTGACCGGGAACAGGTCGGCCAGCTTGGTCGCCAGCATGATGTTGCCCTCGGCACGTAGCTTGCCGCCCATAAAGGCCTGCATGCCATCGGTTTCGCCAGACATGATGCCAGCCAGGGTATCGGAGCTCATGATCAGGGTAACGGATGGAGCGTCGTGTGCTCCGTTGGCGATTTCACAGGTGCCATCTTTCACCGTCAGGTTGTAGGTTTCTCCGTCTTCGATATCAAACTGAAAGACGACGTCCAGTCCGGCGGCCGCGTCGGGGTTAAACTTGGCTTTCATTTGATCGATGATTTCAGCTACTGTTGGCATTCTTCTAATTCCTTAACGGTTAGGCCGACCGAAGGGCTTAATCTCTTTGGGTCGGCTGGGTTGGCGTTTATCAGATGAATTCTGCGCTCTCAATTATGGTTTGTTTCAATATGTAACAGAAGCAAACACCAGCAGGTTAGGGGGATTGGACTGCGCTGTCAACACAATAATCATACGCTTGTTTGAATTTTGTTTGGCGATGGCTCGTCCGGTTTTCAAGGCTTGAGACAGCTGAAGGTTATGGTTCGACAGGGTTTGTCAGGAGATGGCCGTTTCACATAAACTGCGCTATCCGTTACCCGCATCAACTCTGTTTGGAGATCACTATCTTGGAATTCCTTGCCGAATACGGCCTCTTTTTCGCTAAAACCTTCACCCTGATTTTGGGTATCCTGATTCTGCTGATGGGGGTGGTTGCCATTGCCGGCCGTCACAAGCGTGGAGCCCATTCAGGACAGCTTGAGGTTACCCGACTGAACGATGAGTATCGTGACATGCTGGATCAGCTCAAAGCCGAGGTGCTGGATGAGGAGCAGATAAAGGCCGAGCAGAAGGAGCAGAAGCGTAAGGAGAAGCAGGAGCGTAAGCAGGCCAAGCAGCAGGCCAAGCAGCATAGCAAACCCGCAGACGAAGGGGCAGAGGACGAAGGGGATGAGGGTAAGCCCCGACTCTACGTCCTAGACTTCGATGGTGATATCCGGGCTTCCGATGTGGAGACCCTGCGAGAGGAGATTTCGGCGGTATTGGGGCTGGCGCGGTCCAGGGATGAGGTGCTGGTCCGCCTCGAAAGCGGCGGGGGGATGGTGCATAGCTACGGCCTGGCAGCCTCCCAACTACAGCGTATCCGCAATAAGGGCATTCCCCTGACGGTGGCTGTGGACAAGGTGGCGGCCAGTGGAGGCTACATGATGGCCTGTATCGCCGACCGCATTCTTGCGGCCCCCTTTGCCATTCTCGGCTCCATCGGTGTGGTGGCCCAATTGCCCAATTTCCACCGATTGCTGAAGAAAAACCACGTGGATGTGGAGCTGCTGACGGCCGGTGAACACAAGCGTACCCTGACGATGTTTGGTGAGAACACCGACAAGGGGCGGCAGAAATTCATGGAGGAGCTCGAGGATACCCACGGGCTGTTTAAGGAGTTTGTCTCTGAGCACCGACCACAGCTGGATATGGAGAAGATCGCCACCGGTGAGGTCTGGTTCGGTAAACGTGCGCTGGAGCAACAGTTGGTCGATGAATTGAAAACCAGTGATGAGTATCTGTTTGATCTCAAGGACGAGCGTGATATTTTTCAGGTGAGCTATGTCTACAAGCGATCCTTGCCTGAAAAGTTAGGGCTGGCAGCCGAGCAGTCAGCGGACCGCTTGCTGGTAAAATGGTGGAGTCGAGTGCAGCAGATACGGCTGCTCTCTTGATAAAGGTCCAAGGAGATTGATTGTGAGCCGATTTAAAGCGCTACTCGTGGAACGCAGGGAGGGAGAGAGCCTCTACAGTCAACAGGTGGTTGAGCGGGAGTTTGATGATCTGCCCCCCGGGGATCTGCTGATTCGGGTAAAGTATTCCTCCCTGAACTTTAAGGATGCGCTATCGGCCAAGGGTAACAAGGGGGTAACCAAGAGCTACCCCCATACGCCGGGCATCGATGCGGGCGGTGTGGTGGAGTTTTCCGGAAGTGATCTGTTTTCGGCGGGTGATGAGGTGATCGTGACGGGTTACGACCTCGGTATGAACACCGCCGGTGGATTTTCCCAATACATTCGTATTCCCGCTGAATGGGCGGTACCCCTGCCGCGCGGCTTGAGCCTGCGCCAGGCGATGGTGTTGGGTACGGCCGGCCTTACTGCCGCGCTCTGCGTCGATAAACTGCTGGCCGCCGGGGTAAAACCGGACCTGGGCGAGGTGTTTGTCAGTGGTGCTACCGGCGGGGTAGGCAGCATCAGTGTGGCGCTGCTCTCCAAGCTGGGGTTCGATGTGGCTGCCAGCACGGGTAAGCTGGAGATGGTTGATCGCCTGATCCACCTGGGCGCCAAAAAGGTTGTGGATCGTGACACCATCAGTGAGGGCACCGATCGCCCGATGCTGAAGGAGACCTGGGCCGGAGCAGTCGATACCGTGGGGGGGGATATCCTCTTCAATATCGTCAAGTCCCTCAAGTACGGGGGGAGTGTGGCCTGTTGCGGTATGGTGGCGTCACCCAACTTCCAGGCCAATGTGTTCCCCTTTATCCTGCGTGGGGTCAACCTGCTGGGAGTGGATTCGGTTGAGCAGCCGATCGAGGTTAAGCAGGCGATGTGGCAGCGCCTGGCCGGTGAGTGGCAGCTGGAGTGCCTGGAGTCGGTGGTCACCGAAATCGCCCTGGAAGAGTTGCCCGATGCCATTGAACAGATCTTTCGCGGACGGGCGGTGGGTCGCATTCTGGTCAGAGTGGATTAACCGTTCAGCCCGCCACTAAAAAGCCCGGCCAATGCCGGGCTTTTTAGTGGCGGCTAGTCTCTCCTAAGCCGGTCAGAGACCGCGATCGGCGACTTGAAGTTAAAGACCACTATGTAGGAGGAGATCAGGAAGCTCATGATAGCGGTGGCCTGGATAACATGGGAGGCTTCGGTACCGATCAGCGCCGCTGACGCCGCAATATAGGCGATCAGGATCGAAAACTCGCTGGTTTGGCCCAGGCGGAAGCCCACCTCCCAGCTGGTCGACGCGTCCTCGCCGCTTTTGCTCAGGCAGTATTTAAACACCAGGGGTTTAGCCCCCAGGGTCAGAATAGTCAGTACCAGTGCCGGGATAAAGACGTCGTCCAGCAGCGCCAGGTTGAAGCTCGCGCCCACTGAAAAGAAGAAGAGGATGAGGAAGAAATCCCGCAAGGGTTTGAGGCTGACGGCAATGTACTGGGAGATGGGGCTGGTAGCGACCGAAACGCCGGCAATAAAAGCGCCGATTTCCGCGGACAGGCCGATAGCGTGTGCCAGTTCGGCCAGCCCCAAACACCAGCCGATGGCGACCAGAAACAGGTATTCGTGAAAACGGTCGAACTTTCCCATCAGTGGCAGCAGCAGGTATTTCACAAAGCCGAAAGCGAACAGCAGCAGCAGGGGCAGTGCCAGCAGGGCGGTGAACATGGCCAGGGTTGGGCTGTCTCCCTCGTTGGAGTAAAGGAACAGTAGCACCATGATCGCTATCAAGTCCTGCAGAAGCAGGATGCTGACCACCAACTCACCGGTGTGCTTGTGATGCAGCACGGTGGTGGGCAGCAGCTTGATACCGATGATGGTGCTGGAAAACATCATGGCCGCGCCCATGATAATCGCTTCCTGGGTACTGAAACCGAACAGCAGGCCGGTGGCGTAACCGATCAGGGCAAAGGCAACGGAGCTGGCGACACCGATCCAGGAGGTTTTGCGCAACATATGGGCCAGGTGGGCAGGTTGCATGTCCAGTCCCAGAAGAAACAGCAAAAAGATGATGCCGACGTGGGCAATATCGCTTAGCAACTGGGTGTCGTTAATCATCGCCAGACCGGAAGGGCCAATCAGGGCTCCCAACACGATGTAGGCAATCAGCAGAGGTTGACGGGTATAAAGCGCAACCGATGCCAGCACGGCTGCACCGGCAAAGATCAGGAAGAAAGAAAAAACTATCGAACCGCTATCCATAGTACCTGGCCGATCCCTTCAGCAAAGATGGTGGTTCCAGATTATCACGAGCCACAGGTGGGGGCGAGGCTCGGCGTTGAACAAGGCAGTCGACCGGCTGGCCGGCTGCCTTGTGGTGCGGGGTTTCAGCGCCGGCGAAACAGGGGCAGCGGTTGCTGGACGGCGCTTTGGTAGACGTCGGAAAACTCATCCAGGGCGGCCAGGGCATCTTCGGCATCCCGGTCTTCCCTAATTGCGAAACTGTCAAAACCGCAGCGGTGCATATAAAACAACTGGTCGCGCAGGACATCGCCGACTGCTCGTAGCTCACCCTCATAGCCATATCGCTCGCGCAGCAGGCGGGCCAGTGAATAGCCTCGACCGTCGGTGAAGGCGGGAAACTGAACGGCAATGACGGGGAGCTGGCTCAGGTCCTCTACCAGCAATTCGGGTTCATCGTCGGGCTTGAGCCAGACACCATGGGTGCCCGTTGAGGCCAGTAGCTCGTCGCGGCGTGCTTGCCACTCCTCCAGCGATACCAGTAGTTTGCCGCTCGGGTCACTCTCCTCCGCACTCCACTTGATCGAGAACTCGTCCTCGACGAGGCGGCGGTTCTTAATCAGCTTTGGCATAGGCCCGCTCCTTAAAGGGTTCAATTCCGATACGGTTAAAGGTGTCAATGAAGCGCTCATTGGGTTCGCGTTGTTCCAGGTAGAGATCGATCAGCTTTTCAATGACATCCGGAATCTCTTCACGGCTGAAGGCGCGGCCGATAATCTTGGCTAGTGCCGTATCCTGGTTGGCACTGCCGCCAAGCTGGATCTGGTAGAACTCCTCCCCTTTCTTGTCGACACCCAACAGACCGATATTGCCGACATGGTGGTGGCCACAGGCATTCATGCAGCCTGAGAAGTTCAAACTGACATCACCAATGTCATAAAGCCGTTCCATGCTCGAAAAGCGACGCTGTATCGCTTCTGCTACCGGTATCGACTTGGCGTTGGCCAATGAGCAGAAATCACCGCCGGGGCAGCAGATGATATCGTTGAGGGTTCCAATGTTGGGGGAGGCCAGCTCGACCTCCGCCAGCGCCTGCCAGAGTTCAAACAACTGGTCCTGACGAACATCCGCCAGCACCATATTTTGCATGTGGGTGGTACGCAGTTCGCCGAAGCTGTAGCGGTCGGCCAGGTCGGCGAGGCTGTCCATCTGCTCGGCGCTGATATCGCCGGGGGCCTGGGCGGTTGCCTTCAGGGAGACAGTGACGGCTGCGTAGCCCGCGATTTTATGCTCCATGACATTGCGTTCGTGCCAGCGGGCAAACTCGGGCGCTTGTGCCAGCTGCTCCTGCAGACTGTTGTCCGCGAGATTGCGCTCGTAAGCGGGGGGCGTAAAGAAAGCGCTGACCCGCTCCACTTCGGCCTCGGTGAGGGTGGCGGGTCCCTCTTTGAGGTGTTCCCACTCCTGCTCCACCTTTTCGGCAAAGGTTTCAGGCGAGAGCGCCTTCACCAGGATCTTGATGCGAGCCTTGTATTTGTTGTCGCGACGACCATAACGGTTGTAGACCCGCAGGATAGCCTCCAGATAGGTCAGCAGGTGCTGCCAGGGGAGGTAGTCGCGGATCGGGCTGCCGATGATCGGGGTACGACCCAAACCGCCACCCACCTGGACCTGGAATCCGGTCTCACCCGCACTGTTTTTTACCAGGGTGAGGCCGATGTCATGGACGCCGACCGCAGCCCGGTCCTCGGCAGCGCCATTGACAGCGATTTTGAACTTGCGGGGCAGGTAGGCGAACTCCGGGTGCAGGGTCGACCATTGGCGGATGATTTCACACCAGGGGCGAGGGTCCTCCAGCTCGTCGGCGGCGACGCCGGCAAAGTGGTCGGAGGTGACACTGCGAATGCAGCTACCACTGGTCTGGATGGCGTGCATCTGCACACTGGCCAGCTCTTCAAGGATATCGGGTACCGACTCCAACGCGGGCCAGTTCAGCTGGATATTCTGGCGGGTACTGACGTGTGCATAGCCCTTGTCAAAGCGTCGCGAGATATCTGACAGTTTGCGCAGCTGTTGGCTGGAAAGCATGCCGTAGGGAACGGCAATACGCAGCATCGGGGCAAAACGCTGGACGTAGAGGCCATTCTGGAGTCTCAGGGGCAGGAACTCGGGGTCGCTGAGTTCTCCGTTGAGGTAGCGTTCTGTTTGCCCGCGATACTGGCGGGCGCGGTCATTGACGATCTGCTGGTCAATAGCGTCGTATTTATACATCGAGGGTTTCCGGTCTCGAAGGTGCCCGGGGCACCAGTCAGGTTGTTAGCGGTATTCCAAATTGAATGGGGCGAGAGTAGCAGTTTTTACTTATTCGATAAATGAATGTTTTTCTATATGTTATAACTTATTGGTTATATTTGGGGTGGGTGGACAGGACCCGCTTTCGTTTGTCAGCGGACAGGGCAGCCAGCTCCTCGAGTGCCCGGTAGAGGGCATCAAGGTCGCCTCCCTGCTGTTTCAGCAGCGCCTCGATTTGGGGTACCCAGCGGTGGTAGCTGGCGATCGTTGCCAGCTTGGCATTATTCAGCGTTCCGGCCATCCAGCGGTCATAACGTGCATGCCGCTGTAATGGGCCAAGACGCAACTGCTGATACTCGGTTCTCAGCTGATCAAGCAACCGCTGTTTTTGATCCCGCATGGAGGCAGTGGGGAGATCCTCCCGGTAAAGCCTGTCCAGCCGCTCTCGGGTTTGCTTGACCAGTGCCACCACCTGCTCGCGTGCGCGCCGCTCGAGGGCGGCTTGCTCGCTGTTGTGGGGTAGGTGGTGCAGGGCGGCCCAGCGGCGTACCCCTTCGTCGGCGATCACGGTAGCCAGGCTTTCGTTGAATTCGGTATCCCCCGCTGCAAACACCCGTTGGTGGGCCAGCTCATGGAATATCAGTTCGGCAAGCTGCTGCTCCGGCTCCTCGATAAAGGTGTTGAGCAGTGGGTCATCCAACCAGCCGAGGGTGGAGTAAGCACGGACACCGGCTACCCAGGTATCCATCCCCTGTGCTTGCAGGCGGGAGGCGGCGCGGATGGCCGAGTCGGGGTCAAAATAGCCCCGGTAGCTCAGGCATCCCACCAGGGGGTAGCACCAGTGATGGGGTTGGATGGAGAATTCGTCACTGGCAAACAGGTTCCAGACCACGTAGGGACGCTTGAGGTCGGCGTAGTGGCGGTAGCTGCCATTATCCGGCAGGAGCAGGCTTTGGTGGGCGAATTCCAGGATCGCCTGGCTACGGATCAGGCGCTCGCGTAGCTCAGGGGCGGTCTGGGGGGAGTCGACCAGCTCGCCGACCGGCGCTTGCGCCCGATAGATCCGCCATTGTCCTTCACCGGCCTGCCAGTAGTAGCCGAGGCTTTCACAGCCCCCCAGCAGCAGCGAGAGCAGCGGGACGACCAAGCGCCGACACCACCCTAGATACGGATGCTGATCCACTGCCGTTGGCGCCAGATGGAGGCAAAGAGAAGTGAGGATAGGGCCCTTTGGCCCAGCTGCAGCGCCCAGATAGCGCTTAGTCCGTAGCCCAGTACGGGGCCCAGAAGCCAGGCCAGGGGCAGGAACAGCAGCCACTGAACAGAGGCACTGATGCGCATCACCGTCCGATTGGCACCAGCGCCCAGCAGGGCCTGGGTGAGCACGATGGCGGTGGCGTCCAGCACCATGCCGGCGGCGGTCAGCTGCAGGGGCAGGTGGCCGATAGCGCGCGCCGCTTCATTGTGGAGGAAGAGGCTGAGGACAGCGTCCGGGAAGAGCCAGAAGGGGATGCCCAGTACCAGCAGGACCACTACCGCCAGCCTGACGACGTCCCAGCCCCAGCGATAGGCCTCATCGGGTTCATTGGCTCCCAGGGATTTGCTCACCAGAGTCGTGGCCGCCATGCCCAGGCCAACCCCCGGCAGGATGAGGAACAGGGCCAGGTTGATCAGGACGTGGGCGACCGCCAGCTCTTCAGTGCCGATGCGGGCGATGATCCAGAACAGCAGGGTGATACCGAGGGCAAACAGCATCTGCTGCAGGGAGTTGGGGATCGCCAGACGAAGTACCGAGCGCAGGGTTGTGCGGTCGGGAAGGGTACGCAGGAAACCGTGCTCGCGGGCCTTGCGGGTGGTGATGCTGAAGTAGAGCAGGGAGCCCAGCACCATAGCGATGCTGGTGCCCCAGCCGGCCCCGGCCGCGTCCAGTCGTGGCAGGCCAAAGGCGCCAAAGATCAGGGCGTAGCTGATCAGGATATTGGCCGCGTGCATCACCAGAATCACCTTCAGGTAGGTAGAGGAACGGTGGGTACCGTTCCAGTAGCCCCGGAAGGAGAAGTTCATCGCCACCGCACTCAGCGCCATAATGCGGGCATCAAAGTAGGCAACACCCACCTCGGTAACGGCGGGTTCGCTGCTGATCAGCGCCACCAGCCAGGGGGAGAACGCGTAGAAGAGCAGGCTGATAGGCAGGGCGATCAGCAGGGCGCAGAGCAGCCCCACATTGAGGGGCTGCGCGCACAAGTCACTGCGCCCCTGGCCGACGCGACGGGCAACGATCGCCTGCACCCCGGAGGAGAGGCCCATGATCATGGAGACCGCCAGGAAATTGATGTAGGCCCCGACGCCGACCCCCGCCAGCGCCACCTCCCCCAGACTGCCCACCATGGCCGCATCGACCAGGTTAAGCAGACTCTGGGAGAGCATGCCGCCCATGATGGGCAGTGCCAGCGAGCTTACGCGCCTTATACGCTCTGGTTGCATGGAGCGTCCCGCGGATCAGGCATCGTAGGCCAGTACGGGGCGCAGCCAGCGCTCCACTTCGTCGATACTCATCCCTTTGCGGGCGGCGTAGCTCTCCACCTGGTCACGATTGATCTTGCCAACGGGGAAGTAGCGGGACTCGGGGTGGGAGAAGTACCAGCCCGATACCGAAGCCGCCGGGTGCATGGCGTAGCTGGAGGTCAGTTTCATGCCGCAAAGGCGCTCGGCGTCCAGCAACTCAAACAGCTTGCTCTTTTCGGTATGGTCCGGGCAGGCCGGGTAGCCGGGAGCCGGGCGAATGCCCTGATACTGCTCGCGGATCAGCGCATGGTTATCCAGTGTTTCGGCGGGCTGGTAACCCCACAGCTCCTTGCGCACCCGCTCGTGCATGCGCTCGGCCAGCGCCTCGGCCAGCCGATCGGCGAGGGATTTGACCAGAATAGCGTTGTAGTCGTCGTGGGCCTTTTCAAACTCTGCGGCCAGCTCGTCGGCCCCGATGCCCGCGGTGACCGCAAAGCCGCCGACGTAGTCGCTCAGGCCACTCTCCCTGGGGGCCACAAAGTCGGCCAGCGAGGTCAGGGGCTTGGTGTTGCCGGGTTTCTGGTGCTGTTGGCGCAGGTGGCAAAGGGTTCCTATCACCTGCCCCCGTGACTCATCGGCGTAGAGCTCGATATCATCGTGGTTGATGCTGTTGGCGGGCCACAGGCCGACCACCGCACTGGCACGGATCAGCTTCTCGTTGATGATGCGGGTGAGCATTTTGCGGGCATTTTCATACAGCTCACGGGCCGCCTCACCCACGACTTTATCTTCAAGTATGGCGGGGAATTTGCCCGCCAGGTCCCAACTGATGAAGAAGGGGGTCCAGTCGATATAGTCCACCAGCTCCGCCAGGGGGTAGTCGTCAAAATGGTGCAGGCCCGGCTGCAGGGGGGCGGGCGGGTTGTAGTTGTCCCAGTCGAGGCGGGGGCCCTTGGCGATCGCTTCAGAGTAGCTGTGAACGGTGCCGCGGACCGTACGTTTGGACGCTCGTTCACGCACCTCCTCATACTCCAGCGCCAGCCGGGCTTCCAGCTCGGGGCGCTGTTGTGGTGAGATGAGGGCGCTGGCGACCCCCACGGCGCGGGAGGCGTCGGGGACATAGACCACCTGGCTGCAGTGGAGCTGGGGATCGATTTTAACCGCGGTGTGGGCCTTGGAGGTGGTGGCACCTCCGATCATCAGGGGGAGTGTGATCTGCTGGCGCTCCATCTCTTTGGCAACGGTCACCATCTCGTCCAGTGAGGGGGTGATCAGTCCGGAGAGGCCGATGATGTCGCACTTCTGTTCGATGGCCGTTTGCAGGATCTTCTCACAGGGCACCATCACCCCGAGATCGACCACCTCGAAGTTGTTGCACTGCAGGACCACGCCGACAATGTTCTTGCCGATATCGTGCACATCCCCCTTAACGGTGGCCATCAGGATGCGACCGTTGCTCTGCTGCCCCTCGCTCTTCTCCGCCTCAATATAGGGTTGCAGGTAGGCCACGGCCTGTTTCATCACGCGCGCGGATTTCACCACCTGGGGCAGGAACATCTTGCCGGCGCCAAACAGGTCGCCCACTACGTTCATGCCGTCCATCAGCGGGCCCTCGATGACATCGATGGGGCGCACTGCGATCTGGCGGGCAGCTTCGGTGTCCTCGTTGATGAAGTTGGAGATCCCCTTTACCAGTGCGTGTTGAAGGCGTTCGTTGACCGGCAGCTGCCGCCACTCCTTGTCTTCGCTGCGCGCGCTGCTGGCGCTGCCATCACCGCGGAATTTGTCGGCGATCGCCAGCAGGGCTTCTGTGGCCTCGGGGCTGGTGTTGTTGACCACATCCTCGACCGCATCACGCAGCTCGGCGGGAAGGTCATCGTAGAGAGCCAGCTGGCCGGCGTTGACGATACCCATGTTGAGACCGGCGCGGATGGCGTGCAGCAGGAATACCGAGTGGATCGCTTCCCGCACCGGGTTGTTGCCGCGGAAAGAGAACGAGACGTTACTGACCCCGCCGGAGATGCTGGCGTAGGGCAGATTCTTACGAATCCAGGCGCAGGCCTCGATGAAATCCACCGCGTAGTTGTTGTGCTCCTCGATACCGGTGGCGATGGCGAAGATGTTGGGGTCGAAGATAATGTCCTGGGGGGCGAAGCCAACTTTGTTGACCAGAAGGTCGTAGGAGCGCTTGCAGATCTCGGTCTTGCGGGCGAAGGTGTCGGCCTGACCCTCCTCATCGAAGGCCATCACCACCACGGCGGCTCCGTAACGCTGGCAGGTGCGTGCACGGGCAATAAACTCCTCCTCACCCTCCTTGAGGCTGATGGAGTTGACAATCGCCTTGCCCTGGATGCACTTCAGGCCGGCCTCAATCACCTCCCACTTGGAGGAGTCCACCATGATCGGCAAACGCGCAATATCAGGCTCGGAGGCGATCAGGTTGAGGAATTTGCGCATGGCGGCCACGGCGTCGAGCATCCCCTCGTCCATGTTGACGTCGATCACCTGGGCACCGTTTTCCACCTGCTCGGCAGCCACCTCCAGGGCGGTGTCGTAATCCTCCTCCAGGATCAGGCGCTTGAAGCGGGCCGAGCCGGTGACGTTGCAGCGTTCACCCACATTGACGAAGAGCGAATCAGCATCGACGTTAAAAGGCTCAAGACCCGCCAGGCGCAGGGCCGGCTTGATCTCCGGAATCGGGCGGGGAGCATGGTTTTGCATCGCCTCGCTGATCGCGCGAATGTGCTCGGGGGTGGTGCCACAGCAGCCGCCGATGATGTTGAGGAAGCCGCTGGCGGCGAACTCCTCCACTACGGCGATCATCTGCTGCGGCGTTTCGTCGTACTCACCGAATTCGTTGGGCAGGCCGGCGTTGGGGTGTGCGGAGACATAGGTACTGGCTACCCGGGACAGCTCCTGTACGTAGGGACGCAGCTCCTTGGCACCGAGGGCGCAGTTAAGGCCGATTGATAGCGGTGCCGCGTGGGCGAGGGAGTTCCAGAAGGCCTCAGTGGTTTGTCCCGAGAGGGTGCGACCCGAAGCATCGGTGATGGTGCCGGAAATCATGATCGGCAAACGGGTGCCGCTGCGCTCAAAATACTCCTGTACGGCGTAGACAGCGGCCTTGGCGTTGAGGGTGTCGAAGATGGTTTCAATCAGCAGGATATCCACTCCCCCCTCGACCAGGGAACGGGTTGACTGCAGGTAATCTTCCACCAGTTCATCAAAGGTGATGTGGCGTGCGCCTGGGTCGTTAACGTCGGGGGAGAGGGAGCAGGTCTGGCTGGTGGGGCCGAGCACGCCGGCGACGAAGCGGGGCTTGTCCGGTGTCAAGGCGCTCATCTCGTCGGCGGCCTCCCGCGCCAGGCGAGCAGATTCACGGTTGATCTCGTCCACCAGGGACTGCATCTGGTAGTCAGCCTGGGAGACCCGGGTGGCATTGAAGGTGTTGGTTTCGATGATATCGGCCCCGGCCTCCAGGTACTGGCGATGGATTTCCTTGATGATCTGGGGCTGGGTGAGCGACAGCAGGTCGTTATTGCCCTTGATGTCCATCGGGTACTCTGCAAAGCGTTCGCCCCGGTAATCCTCCTCCTCCAGCTTGTGGCGCTGGATCATGGTGCCCATGGCCCCGTCCAGTATAAGGATGCGGGATTCCAGCGCTGTAAGGAGGGCGGCGTAACGCGTGCTATGAATGGTCATTGAGGGGTTCCGGTTCGCTCGTGGGTGGTTCCGATTCAGGTAGGGCGGGATTTTATCAGAGAATGGAAGGGGACAGTAATGAAGGGGATTCACAAGGTCTGGGAAGTTACTCAATAACCTAGTAACATGATAGGTTAAGGATACCCATGGCAATCTGCCTGGGGTAGAGTAACCAAACTATTGTTGTGGATGGATATACCCGATGTTGATCACTATTACCGAGTCAGCCCAGGACTACCTTGCCGAACTGCTTGCCAAGCAGGAGGTAGAGGGGATCGGTATTCGAGTTTTTGTTACCCAGCCCGGTACCCCCTACGCCGAAACCTGTATTGCCTACTGCAAGCCCGGTGAGAGCAAGCCTGAGGATAAAGTGATGGAGTTGAAAAGCTTCAACGCCTATATCGAAGCGGAGAGCGAGACCTATCTCGAAGAGGCGCTGGTGGATTATGCCGCCGATCGTATGGGGGGGCAGCTGACCATCAAGGCACCCAACGCCAAGGTGCCGCGCATCAGCGACGACAGCTCCATCACCGAGCGCATCAATTACTACCTGGTGACCGAGATCAACCCCGGACTCGCCTCCCACGGAGGCCAGGTGAACCTGGTTGAGGTGGCGGACGACTACGCCGTGTTGCAGTTTGGTGGGGGTTGCCAGGGCTGTGGTATGGCCGACGTCACCCTCAAAGAGGGAATCGAGAAGACCCTCCTCGAGCGTATTCCCGAGCTCAAGGGTGTCCGCGATGTGACCGACCACAGCGAGCGGGCCAACGCCTACTACAAGTAACCTTCAGCTCGCACAGAGAGCCTTACTGACCTGCTGTGTCAGGGGCTCTCAGTCTGTGCTGGGTCGCTGTACTGTACCGCTTCGATGTAAAAACACTCCTCGCCCGAGGGTAGCGTCACCCATACCTCGTCACCGGTCGCCTTGCCGATCAACGCCTTGGCCAGCGGTGAATCCATGCTGATCCACCCCCGTTTTAGATCGAATTCGTCGGGGCCGACGATCCGGTAGTTGACCCGGGCACCATCCTCTTTTTCCAGTTCGATCCAGGCGCCGAAGTAGATGCGCCCCTGGTTCTCCGGTGGGTGATCGACGATGACCAGTTTTTCCAACCGTTTGCGTAAAAAACGCACCCGCCGATCAATCTCGCGCAGCTGCTTTTTGCCATAGATATATTCCGCGTTTTCAGACCGGTCTCCCAAGGCGGCAGCCTCCGATACCGCCTGGGTAACCTCCGGACGCTTCTTGCGCCACAGGTAGTCCAGCTCCTGCTTCAAGGTTTCTGCCCCCTGGGGGGTTATGTAGGCAGATGAGGGGGGGAGGGGCGCGCGGTATCGAGCCATGCTGATTAAAAATCCTGAGGCAGTAAAAGGTGGGCGTCGCCCGATTAATCGGCTATCTTAGCGGCCTTTTTTCGCCGGGCAAAGACGGTTGTGCCAGAGAAGCTAACGTGAAGCGCTATCCACAAAAACTCTTATCCAACTACAGGGTTGTTGGGGCGCCTGGTGGGAAACCTCTCCATCTGGTAACCGCGAACTATGACATTGAGTTGGAGCATGACCGGGCGCTCTGCGGCCAGCCAGTGCCGGAGCCCGGTACCTTGCTGACCCGGGAGCACCTTGCCCTTACCTGCTCTGTGTGCCGGTCGGTTTTTGTCCGTCAGTCAGAGCCGGCTGTGCCCAAACGGCGAAGGGTTCATCATCTACCCGCTGGTGATGAGGTGATACCCGCTCAACAAATGGGGTTTGATTTTGGCTAGCATCACTGGTCGGCTTCGTTGCATAAAAAAAACCGGGGCTTCCCGGTTTTTTTATGCAACGAGGGTGGGCCTGGTTTAATCCTCGCGCCTGCCGGGAAGTACTGTCTTGAGCTTGTCGCGCATCTCCCGAAGCGCTTTCTCGGTGGCGGCCCAATCGATGCAGGCATCGGTGATGGATACGCCGTATTCGAGATTGTCACTCATCTTTTGCGCGCCCCAGCCAAGGTTGCTCTCTATCATCAAACCGACGATGGAGCGGTTGCCCTCGAGAATCTGGTTGCTGACGTTGTCCAGCACCAGCGGTTGCAGGGCCGGATCCTTGTTGGAGTTGGCGTGGCTGCAGTCAACCATGATGTTGGTAGCAATGCCGGCCTTTTCCAGGGCCTGTTCACAGAGTGCGACATTAACCGAGTCGTAGTTGGGTTTGCCGTCCCCTCCACGCAACACCACGTGCCCGTAGGGGTTGCCTTTGGTGTGGGTGATCGCGACCTTACCGGCGTGATCGATTCCGAGAAAGCGGTGTGGGCTGGATACGGACTGGAGGGCGTTAATGGCAACGCTTAGGCCTCCATCGGTGCCGTTTTTGAAGCCCACCGCACAGGAGAGACCGCTGGCCATCTCACGGTGGGTCTGGCTCTCGGTGGTGCGCGCCCCCACCGCAGACCAGGAGATCAGGTCCTGCAGGTACTGGGGAGAGATCGGGTCCAGCGCCTCGGTGGCGGTGGGCAGTCCCAATTCAGCGACATCCATTAGCAGGCGGCGTCCAATGTGCAGCCCGTCCTGGATCTTGAAGGAGTCGTTGAGGTAGGGGTCGTTGATCAGCCCTTTCCAGCCTACGGTGGTACGGGGTTTTTCGAAGTAGACTCGCATCACCAGGTAGAGGGTGTCGGAGACCTCTTCGGCGAGAACCTTGAGCTTATGGGCGTAGTCCATGGCCGCTTTGGTATCGTGAATGGAACAGGGTCCTACCACCACAAAGAGGCGGTGATCCTTGCCATCCAGAATATCCCGGATGACCTGGCGGCCCTGGTCGACAGTGGTGTACGCCGACTCGCTGAGGGGGATTTCAGCCTTAAGCTCGCCGGGGGTAATCAGAATCTCCTGGGATTCTATGTTGAGGTTCTCAATGGGTAGGTTTGTCATTCCGTTTCCTGTATCAGTACATCTGCGCGCGGTGCGTTCGTTATTCTGGTCGGGGTATGATACTGCTTCCTGTCCGCCTTGGTAAGCGTTGACCTGCCGAGAGTAGAGTTTAAGAGGGCATAGGGAGATAATCGGCTAACGCGGATGAATAAAGGGAAAAGGATGGGTGTGCTAACACAGGATAAGCTGGTGGTGGCGATCTCCTCGCGAGCGCTATTTGATATGAGCGATAGCCATGCGGTCTATGAGACGCAGGGGCTCGAGGCATTTGCTCGCTACCAGATTGAGCATGAAAACCAGGTACTGGCACCCGGGGATGCGTTTTCCCTGGTCAGTAAACTGCTGGGCTTGAACCGCTTCTTCGAGGATGGACCCAAGGTTGAAGTGATCCTGCTGTCCCGCAATAGCGCGGACACGGGGCTGCGGGTATTTAACTCCATTGAGCACTATGGGCTCGATATCTCACGGGCCGCGTTTTGCGGTGGGGCCAGCCCCTACAGGTACGTGACCTCGTTCGGCTGCCAGCTGTTTCTCTCTACCCATGCCGACGATGTGCGTCATGCCCTGGAGTCTGGCGTAGCGGCAGCCACCATCCTGGCGGCGCCAGCGGGTGCGGTCGAAAGTGAACAGCTGCGAATTGCGTTTGATGGGGATGCGGTGCTGTTTTCCGATGAGGCTGAGCGGATCTATAAATCAGAAGGGTTGGAAGCCTTTACCCGCAGCGAGAAGGAGGCCGCTAACCTGCCCTTGAGCGGCGGGCCCTTCAAACCCTTTTTGGCCGCACTGCATCGTTTGCAGGCGGCGCTTGACCCTCATGATTGCCCGGTGCGCACCGCCCTGGTGACGGCCCGCTCGGCCCCTGCCCATGAGCGGGTGGTGCGTACCTTGCGCGCCTGGGATATTCGTCTCGATGAATCCCTGTTTTTAGGGGGGATGAAAAAGGGAACTTTCCTCAAGGCGTTTGGGGCGGATGTCTTCTTTGACGATCACATGGTCCACTGCGAGTCGGCCAGTGAGCACGTGGCCACTGGTCATGTCCCCCACGGTATTGCCAACCAGGTCAAGGAGCAGCCTTAGAAGAAGGCGTACTTGAGGCCCAGGGCCAGCAGAGTGCTGGCCAGAATCGGGTGCAATACCCGGTCGGGCAGACGTGACCCCAGCCGGGTCCCCAGGTAGATCGCGGGCAGGGAGCCCATCAACAGGCAGCCCAGCAGATAAAAATCAACGTTGCCAAGCAGCAGGTGGCCAAGGCCCGCCACCAGTGTAAGGGGGACTGCGTGGGCCAGATCGGTTCCGACCACACGAATCGAGAGCAGGGCCGGGTAGAGCACCATGAGCACGGCGGTACCGAAGGCGCCAGCTCCTACCGATGACAGAGTGACAAAGGTACCGAGGAATACCCCCATCACCCAGGTCAGGGTGGTGCTGTGATGGTGTAAAAATCCGGGCTTGTCGCCAGCGCTCTTGTGGAACTTCACCAACTTATTTTTGAACAACAATACCAGTGCAGTGAGAATCAGCATCACACCCAGGCTGCTGGTCAGTATGTGCCCATAACTACTGCTGTCGGGGAAGTAAAGGTAGAGGATCAATACGGTGATCAGCGCGGCCGGCATACTCCCCAGGCCCAGCAACAGCACCAGGCGCCAGTCGATGGTCCCACGGCGATGGTGCATGGCGACACCACTGGCCTTGGTTAACGAGGCGTACATAAGGTCGGTGCCGATGGCGATATGGGGAGGAAACCCAAACAGCAGCAGCAAGGGGGTCATCAGCGACCCGCCGCCCACCCCGGTGATACCCACGGCAAGGCCAACACCGGCGCCGGCTAAAATATAAGCTAATATATCCATTAAATATGGTCTAAAGTTATAACTAGCCCAAGAGAGGGCACGTAAAGGAATGGAGTGCTTCTGGATGCTAATGTAGCGACTAGCATCTATTCTATAAAAGAATATTTCCTTATATTTTTAGACGTCTGTAGCATATAAGCCAATAACGGAGGGCTGTATGAAGCTGCAACAACTGCGGTATATCTGGGAAGTCGCACACCACGACCTGAATGTGTCGGCCACCGCACAGAGTCTCTACACCTCGCAGCCGGGTATCAGCAAGCAGATTCGCCTGCTGGAGGATGAGCTGGGCGTTGAGGTCTTTGCTCGCAGCGGTAAGCACTTGACCCGCATCACCCCTGCCGGAGAGGCCATTATCGAAAAGGCCGGCGAGATCCTGCGCAAGGTCGAAAGTATCAAACAGGTAGCGCAGGAGTTCAGCGACGAGAAACGCGGTAGCCTGTCCATCGCCACCACCCATACCCAGGCGCGTTATGCCTTACCCCAGGTGATCAAGGAGTTTATCGGGGACTACCCCGAGGTATCTCTGCATATGCATCAGGGGACCCCTATGCAGATCTCCGAAATGGCCGCTGACGGGACCGTCGATTTCGCCATCGCTACTGAGGCGCTTGAGCTCTTTAGCGATCTGGTGATGATGCCCTGTTACCGCTGGAACCGCTGTATTCTGGTTCCCCGCGGCCATGCGTTGGCCAATATCCAGGAGCTCAGCCTGAGGGATGTCGCCCAGTACCCCATTGTGACCTATGTGTTTGGGTTTACTGGTCGCTCCAAGCTGGATGAGGCCTTTATGAATGAGGGGTTAACCCCTCGGGTTGTTTTTACCGCCGCCGATGCCGATGTGATCAAAACCTATGTTCGTTTGGGGTTGGGAGTCGGCATCATTGCCGGTATGGCCTATAACCCGCAATCCGACTCGGACCTGGTGGCTCTGGATGCCAGTCGTTTGTTTGAGGCCAGCGTGACCAAAATAGGGTTCCGACGGGGCACCTTTATCCGGGGCTTTATGTATCACTTCATCCAGAAGTTTGCCCCTCACCTCACCCGGGAGGTGGTGGATGAAGCCTATCGTCGTCATAACAAGGCGGAGTTGGACGAGTTGTTCAGCACCATCGATATACCCACTCATTAATCGCAGGGGAAACAACAACGGGGCCATCGGCCCCGTTGTTGTTTTTGTGGCGGCGGTGGGTGCAACACTTGCCCCACGCCGGTGTGGGGGTCAGGATTTCTGGATATTGCCCACGTGCAGCCCGCACTCCTTGGCGGTCGACTCTTCCCACCACCAGCGTCCCTCGCGCTCGTGCTGGTTGGGTCGTACGGCACGGGTGCAGGGCTCGCAACCGATGCTGATAAAACCCTGGTCGTGCAGTTCGTTGTAGGGGACGTCGAACATCCAGATAAAGTCCCATACCTCCCTGGAGCTCCAGTTGGCAAGGGGGTTGAATTTGACGAGCTCTCTGCGGGCGCCGGAGAAAGTAGGGTCGGTTTCGATCACCGGGATATCGCTTCGAGTGCCGGGGCTCTGGTCTTTTCGCTGGCCGGTAATCCAGGCATCAACACCGGACAGTTTTTTGCGGAGCGGGGCGATCTTGCGGATGGAGCAACACTCGCTATGGCCGTCCGCGTAGAAACTGAACAGCCCTTTTGACTTGACCAGCTCTTCGACTGCGGCGGCCTCAGGGTAGATCAGCTCGATCTCGATCTGGTAGTGGTTGCGGACCTTTTCGATAAAACGGTAGGTCTGCGGATGCAGTCGACCGGTGTCGAGGCAGAAGACCTGCAGGCGGTCGGTCAGTTTGCTGGCCATCTCGATCAGGGCAACGTCTTCGGCACCACTAAAGGAGAGGGCGATGTTATCAAACTGCTTGAAGGCCAACTCAAGGATCTGCTGGGGTGTTTGATCCTGATAGGTCTCGTTGAGTTGCTTGGTATTGAATTCAGCGCTCACCTGCCACCTCGTTACGGCTTTTAAAATTAAGGGTTATAAGTTGGCTTTGGATTTTAGCTTTTTATGAATATGAAAAGTAATAATATGTTTTTCTATGGTTAGGCGCGCCTGCTATATGTTGGCCGCTGGCCCTTCGCTAGCGGGGGTAGATGGGATTCTTGCATGGTTATCCGCAACGGGGTAGATTGGCGCCTTCTATTATCTTTGATCAACTTCAGGAGTCGTTAGTGGAGATCGCATGTCTGGACCTCGAAGGCGTTTTGATACCGGAAATCTGGATTAATTTCGCCGAAAAAACTGGGATCGAAGCGCTGAAAGCGACCACTCGCGATATCCCCGATTACGATGTGCTGATGAAGCAGCGGCTGGCGATTCTGGAGCGGGAGGGGTATGGACTGCCGGATATCCAGGCAGTGATCGATACCCTGGAGCCTCTGCCTGGAGCGGTTGAATTTGTTGCCT
The DNA here is from genome assembly GCF_003864255.1 of Aestuariirhabdus litorea. Taxonomy (NCBI): domain Bacteria; kingdom Pseudomonadati; phylum Pseudomonadota; class Gammaproteobacteria; order Oceanospirillales; family Aestuariirhabdaceae; genus Aestuariirhabdus; species Aestuariirhabdus litorea. Next base: position 1,553,725 of record NZ_QWEZ01000001.1, on the reverse strand, counting down.
GGTTGCGAGAGCGCTTCCAGGTGGTGATCCTCTCCGATACATTTTACGAGTTTGCCCAGCCGCTGATGCGCAAGCTGGGTTTTCCGACCCTGTTGTGCCACAAGCTGGTGGTGGATGAGCAGGGGAAAATTACCGACTACCAACTGCGCCAGCGAGACCCCAAACGACAGTCGGTGATCGCCCTGCATTCACTCTATTATCGGGTGATCGCGACGGGAGACTCCTACAACGACACCAGTATGCTGGCGGAAGCTGAGGCGGGCATCCTCTTTAAAGCTCCCGATAACGTGATCGCCGAGTTTCCGCAGTTTCCAGCGGTTCACTCCTACGAGGAGCTCAAGCGCGAGTTCATCAAAGCCAGCGAGCGTGAGCTGAGCCTCTAACACGTTGCTGCCGGGGGAGAGCCCTCTCCCCCTTTAAAGATCCCTCTCCTCGGGAGCCACAGTGCCGTCGGGCAGGTAGCCTTCCAGTGCCCGCACCAGGTTGCGTACCTTGGCAAATGACTCCTCCCGCTCGGCCTCGTATTCAGAGTCCGCGACGATGCCGCCCCCCCCCCAGCAGTGAAGTTCTCCGCGGTGGGCGAGCAGGGTGCGGATGCAGATACTGCTGTCCATACGTCGGTTGAAACTGAGATAGGCGATGGATCCGCAGTAGATACTGCGACTCTGGTCCTCCAGTTCGTCAATAATCTCCATGGCGCGTATCTTGGGGGCGCCGGTGATGGAACCACCGGGAAAGGCGTGAGTAAAGAGGTCCAGCGCCGTACGATCATAGCCCAGTGTCCCCGTCACCGTGCTCACCAGGTGGTGGACGTTGGCGTAGCTCTCGAGGGCAAAGAGACGGGGGACCTTGATACTCCCCGGGCGACAGTCTCTTCCCAGGTCATTGCGCAGCAGATCGACGATCATCAGGTTCTCGGCCCGGTCCTTATCGCTCTCCAGCAGCTGCCGGGCGTTCTGCCTGTCCTCCTCCGGTGTGGCACCGCGCACGGCGGTCCCCTTGATCGGTTTGCTCTCGACCCGGCGTCCGCGACACTCAATGAAGCGCTCCGGTGAGTGGCTAAGGACTGCCCCCTCCGGGGTCTCCAGATAGGCGGAAAAAGGGGCGGGGCTGGTCTGGCGCAACTTCAGATAGGCCGTCAGGGGGTCACCCTGGTAGCGACTACTGAAGCGCTGGGTGTAGTTGATCTGGTAACAATCACCGGCGCGAATGTAGTGCTGGATTCGCTCAAAACTGACTCGGTAACCCTCGGCGGAGGTGTCGCACTGAAAAGGGGTAAGCAGCTGAAACCGGCCTGGCGGGGAAGCTGTAGCTGCCCCTCCCTCAAGAACCAGGGCCTGAATCTGTTCGCGAAAGCGGGGAGGCGCCTCTGGATGGAATACCAGCTGGCTTTGACGGCGCTGGTGATCCTGTACCAGCCCCCAGAGGTAGATGCCTACCCGCATCTCGGCTTCGTCGTGGTGGCGGGTGTTGGGGCAGCGGGTGGGCTCAAACTGGGCCTTGAGCTCATAGCCAAACAGCCCAAGGGCGCCACCACAGAAGGGAAGTTCGCAGGCGACCTGTTGATAGCGGGCCAGCCTTTGGGCCAGCAGCAGCATCGGTGGTAGCGATTCCAGCCGCGTGCTGCCATCGTCTACCGTATGCCGGCACTGGCCCTGACGGTATTCGATCAACTCCTCTGGCTTTGCACTGAGGATGTCGTAGCGCCCCCCCTCCAGCCCAGGCTGGTGGGCACAGGAGTCCAGCCAAACCGGATAGGGGAGATGGCGAAGACGCTCGAAGTAGAGGCTGCTGTCGCAGTGGTAAGGGATAGCGGTCAGGAATGGCGCGGACATGGGTACTCGCTCTGCAAGCGCTGCATTGTACTGGGGATGGTAGCCAAGTCCAACTCCTGTCCCCTGTGCTGGCGGCCCTTGGCAGGGGGAGGTTAAGGTTCTGGTGGATTGTAGACAATAGTATGAGATATGAGGTTCGCGCTTGGGAATCTTCGGATCGGCGTGCTAGGATTGTCGACAATTTCAGGGAGCCGTTCAATTATGACTCAGGATGCAGATGTAGTAACCATCGCGGACCGCGTGTTCGAGTCGATTCAAACTGCGATTGTAAAAGGTGACATTGCACCCGGCAGTAAAATCAGCGAACCCGAACTGGCTCGCACCTATGGCATCAGCCGGGGCCCCTTGCGTGAGGCGATCCGACGCCTGGAGGGGCGAAAGCTGCTGGTGCGCATTCCCCATGTGGGCGCGCGGGTGGTGTCCCTGAGTGCGCAGGAGTTGATCGAGATCTACCACGTCAGGGAGTCCCTGGAGGGGCTCGCTTGCCGCCAGGCCGCCAACAACATGACCCAGCAGGATATCGACGGCCTGCAGGCGCTGCTGACCCAGCACGAACGCCAGATTGAGGAGGAGGAGGGGAAAGCCTATTACCAGAAGGAGGGTGACCTCGACTTCCACTACCGCATTATCCAGGGCTCCAAGAACGCTACCCTGATCCAGATTCTGGGCGGTGAGCTGTATCACCTGGTGCGGATGTACCGCTACCAGTTCAGCGCCTCGGGTAACCGTCCCCAGCGCGCCTTTTCTGAGCATCAGCAGATCATCAACGCCATCAGCGACCGCGATGGCGAGCTGGCCGAGCTGCTGATGCGGCGTCATATCGCCGCCTCCAGAAATCACCTGGAGCAGCGTCTGGCGCGCGAGCAGGCGCTGGCACCACAGAATCGAATTGCCTGACGCTGTCCCAACTAACACGCGAACGAACAAGCAAAAGGAGAGAAGCATGAGTAACAAACTGAGTGCAGGCGGACGTTTCCGCAAAGCGTTGCGGGAGAATTCTCCGCTGCAGATCGTCGGTACCATCAACGCCTACTCCGCTATGATGGCCGAGCAGGTGGGGCACCAGGCGATCTATCTCTCGGGCGGTGGTGTTGCCAACGCCTCCTACGGTCTGCCTGACCTGGGAATGACCTCCTGCAATGATGTGCTGGAGGATGTGCGTCGCATCAGCAGCGCGGTAGAGACCCCGCTGCTGGTGGATATCGATACCGGCTGGGGCGGGGCCTTCAATATTCAGCGTACCGTCAAGGAGATGATCAAGGCGGGTGCCGCTGCGGTCCATATTGAGGATCAGGTGGCGCAGAAGCGGTGCGGTCACCGCCCCAACAAGGAGATCGTCTCCCAGGATGAGATGGTGGATCGGGTCAAGGCGGCGGCCGACGGCAAGACCGATGATGACTTCTTTATCATTGCCCGTACCGATGCCTTCCAGATGGAGGGGCTTGAGGCCGCAGTAGAGCGTGCGCGAGCCTGCATCGAAGCGGGTGCCGACGGCATCTTTGCCGAGGCGGTGCACACTCTGGAGGATTACAAGGCCTTCAGCGCGGCGATCGATGCGCCGCTGCTGGCCAATATCACCGAATTCGGTGCCACGCCCCTGTTCAATAAGCAGGAGCTGGCCGAGGTGGGTTGCGCCATGGTGCTCTACCCCCTCAGCGCTTTCCGTGCCATGAACAAGGCCGCTTTGGCGGTGTACCGCAATATCCTGGAGAAGGGTGACCAGAAGGATGTGGTGGACCTGATGCAAACCCGGATGGAGCTTTACGATTTCCTGGGTTACCACGACTACGAGCAGAAGCTGGACGCCCTGTTTGCCAGCGGCAAGAACAAATAACGATTCAAACCTGATCACTGTTGTCGCCTAGCGGAGTGACAGCGAAGCATTACAGAGGAGAGAGATGATGACTGAGAAGAAACTGAGCGGCGCGGGTCTGCGCGGTCAATCAGCGGGTGAAACCGCGCTGTGTACCGTGGGTAAAACGGGCGCAGGGTTAACTTACCGAGGCTACGACATGGTCGAGCTGGCGGAGAAGGCGCGTTTCGAAGAGGTCTCCTATCTGCTTTCACGGGGCAAACTGCCCAACCAGGCGGAGCTGGATGCCTACCTGGCCAAGCTCAAGAGCCTCCGGGGACTGCCCCAGGCGCTGAAATCGGCGCTGGAGCTGATTCCTGCATCGGCTCATCCCATGGATGTGATGCGTACCGGATGCTCGGTGCTGGGTAACCTGGAAACTGAGCAGGATTTCTCCGAGCAGATCGACCACATCGACCGTATGATGGCGCTCTTCCCCAGCATCATCTGCTACTGGTACCGCTTCTCCCACGATGGCGTGCGCATCGATACGGAAACCGATGATGACTCCATTGGTGCCCACTTCCTGCACATGCTTCGGGGCGAAAAGCCCAATGATCTGCACGCCCGGGTGATGAACGTTTCCCTTATTCTCTATGCGGAGCATGAGTTTAACGCCTCCACCTTTACCGCTCGCGTGTGCGCCTCCACCCTTTCCGATATCCACTCCTGCGTTACCGCTGCAATCGGCTCCCTGCGCGGGCCACTCCACGGCGGAGCCAATGAGGCAGCGATGGAGATGATCGAAAAATGGGGGAGCGCCGATGAAGCCGAGACTGAAATCATGGGCATGCTTGAGCGCAAGGAGAAGATCATGGGCTTCGGCCACGCCATCTACCGCGAGTCCGATCCCCGTAATGCGGTGATTAAGGGCTGGTCCCAGAAGCTGGCGGCTGATGTAGGAGACACCGTGCTCTATCCGGTTTCCGAGCGTTGTGAAGCGGTGATGTGGCGCGAGAAGAAGCTGTTCTGCAACGCTGACTTCTTCCATGCATCTGCTTACCACTTTATGGGCATTCCCACCAAGTTGTTTACGCCGATCTTTGTCTGCTCGCGAGCCTCAGGCTGGACCGCCCACGTGATGGAACAGCGCGCCAACAACCGCATCATCCGCCCCAGTGCGGATTACGTTGGGCCTGATAGCAGTGAATGGGTGGCAATCGAAGACCGTGCCTGAGGCGCGATGCACAACCTGAGCCCATTCGGCTCCTATTCATTAAAGAGCAGCCGCTAAGGCTGCTCATCCCCGTTAATCTTGTCGGTGGAGTAACCCATGAACACTGAATACCGTAAGCCGCTACCGGGCTCTACGCTGGACTACTTCGATACCCGTGCGGCGGTCGAGGCGATCCAGCCCGGTGCTTATGCAAAACTGAACTACACCTCCCGCGTCCTGGCGGAACAGCTGGTACGCCGCTGCGAGCCGGAAGCGCTGACCGATTCCCTCAAGCAGCTCATCGAGTGCAAGCAGGAACTGGATTTTCCCTGGTATCCGGCGCGCGTTGTTTGTCATGACATTCTCGGCCAGACTGCGCTGGTTGACCTTGCCGGTCTGCGTGACGCCATCGCCGATCAGGGCGGTGACCCGGCCAAGGTTAATCCGGTGGTGCCGACCCAGCTGATCGTCGATCACTCGCTGGCGGTTGAAGCCCCCGGTTTCGATCCTGATGCCTTCCAAAAGAACCGAGACATCGAAGATCGTCGTAATGACGACCGCTTCCACTTCATTAACTGGTGTAAGACCGCGTTCGACAACGTTGACGTGATCCCGGCCGGTAACGGCATCATGCACCAGATCAACCTGGAGAAGATGTCTCCGGTGATCCAGGCCCGTGACGGCGTGGCCTTCCCGGATACCTGCGTGGGTACCGACAGTCATACCCCGCACGTTGACTGCCTGGGCGTTATTGCTATCGGTGTCGGTGGCCTGGAAGCGGAAACCGTCATGCTGGGTCGTCCCTCCATGATGCGTTTGCCCGAGATCATCGGCGTTAAGATCGTCGGTGAGCGTAAGCCGGGTATCACCGCGACCGATGTCGCCCTGGCGATGACCGAGTTCCTGCGTAACGAGAAGGTGGTTTCCGCTTACCTGGAATTCTTCGGCCCGGGTGTCGCGTCCCTGTCGATCGGCGACCGCGCCACCATCTCCAACATGACGCCCGAATACGGTGCTTCTGCGGGGATGTTCTACATCGATGAGCAGACCATCGACTACCTCAAGCTCACCGGTCGTGAGCCGGAGCAGGTTGCACTGGTGGAACAGTACGCCAAGGAAACCGGCCTGTGGGCGGACGATCTGGTTGAGGCACAGTATCCGCGGGTGTTGGAGTTCGATCTCTCCTCCGTGTGCCGCAACATGGCCGGCCCGTCCAACCCGCACCGCCGTCTGCCGACTTCTGCGCTGAAAGAGCGCGGTATCGCTGACGAAGCCAAACTGGCCGCCGCCAAGGCAGAAGAGGCTGAAGGGCTGATGCCGGATGGCGCGGTGATCATCGCTGCCATCACCAGCTGTACCAACACCTCCAACCCGCGCAACGTCGTGGCGGCAGGCCTTCTGGCCAAGAAGGCCAATGAGCTGGGTCTTGTTCGCAAGCCCTGGGTGAAGACCTCCTTCGCACCGGGTTCCAAGGTCGCCAAACTGTACCTGGAAGAAGCGGGCCTGCTGCCCGAGCTGGAAAAGCTGGGCTTCGGTATCGTCGGTTATGCCTGTACCACCTGTAACGGTATGTCCGGTGCGCTGGATCCCAAGATCCAGCAAGAGATCATCGACCGTGACCTGTACGCCACTGCGGTGTTGTCCGGTAACCGTAACTTCGATGGTCGGATTCACCCCTATGCCAAGCAGGCGTTCCTGGCATCACCGCCGCTGGTGGTGGCCTACGCCCTGGCCGGTACCGTCCGTTTCGATATCGAGCAGGACGTGCTGGGCACCGACCCGAACGGTAACCCGATCACCCTGAAAGACCTGTGGCCGAGCGATGAGGAGATCGACGCGCTGGTCGCCAGGAGCGTGAAGCCGGAGCAGTTCAACCAGATCTACATCCCGATGTTTGACCTGGGTGCGATCGAAAAATCGCCGAGTCCGCTCTACGACTGGCGCCCGCAGACCACCTATATTCGTCGTCCTCCCTACTGGGAAGGGGCGTTGGCCGGTGAGCGTACCATGAAGGGCATGCGTCCGCTGGCGGTACTGGGCGACAACATCACCACCGACCATCTGTCTCCCTCCAACGCGATCCTGCCCGACAGCGCAGCGGGTGAGTACTGCGGCAAAATGGGGCTGGCGCCGGAGGACTACAACTCCTACGCCACCCATCGGGGTGATCACCTGACGGCCCAGCGGGCGACCTTCGCCAATCCGAAACTGCTGAATGAAATGTGCCGTGACGAAAACGGAGAGGTGAAGCAGGGTTCGCTGGCGCGAATCGAGCCGGAAGGCAAAGAGAGCCGCATGTGGGAAGCGATCGAAACCTATATGGAACGTAAGCAGCCGCTGATCATCATCGCCGGCGCCGACTACGGTCAGGGGTCTTCCCGTGACTGGGCGGCCAAGGGCGTTCGCCTGGCGGGTGTTGAAACCATCGTTGCCGAAGGCTTCGAGCGAATTCACCGCACCAATCTGGTGGGCATGGGTGTGCTGCCGCTGCAGTTCAAGGACGGTGAGACCCGCAAGACTTACGCCATCGACGGTACCGAAACCTTCGATGTGGTCGGCGAGATCAGCCCGCGTTGCGACATGACCGTGGTCATGACCCGCACCAACGGTGAAAAGGTCGAGATACCAGTTCGCTGTCGTCTGGATACCGCCGAAGAGGTGGTGGTTCACGCCGCTGGCGGCGTTCTGCAGCGCTTCGCTCAGGACTTCCTGGAAGGTAACGCCTAAACCGAAAAAGCGTGGACGGAGCCGTCCGTCCACGCTTCTATTTTTAACCGGACTTTTGGTTATCAGAGAAATCATCAGGCCCTTATAGGCATGGTGCCGACCCGGTTCGGTGGCAGCCCTATAACGACCCGTTTCATAGCAACAGATTCCACACAGGATTGACTCACTATGGCACACGTACCGCAGATCAAGATTCCTGCCACCTACTATCGAGGTGGCACCAGCAAAGGTGTTTTCTTCCGCCGACAGGACCTGCCTGCCGCGGCACAGGAGCCGGGCGAGGCGCGCGACAAGATTTTGCTGCGCGTTATCGGTTCACCCGATCCCTACGGTCAGCAGATCGACGGCATGGGCGGTGCCACGTCCAGTACCTCCAAAACCGTGATTCTCGACAAGAGCAGCCAGCCCGACCATGACGTCGATTACCTGTTTGGTCAGGTAGCTATCAACAAGGCGTTCGTCGACTGGTCCGGCAACTGCGGTAACCTGACCGCAGCCGTAGGTGCTTGCGCCATCAGCGGCGGCCTGGTGGATCCGGCGCGGATTCCTGAGAACGGCATCTGCACTGTTCGCATCTGGCAGAAGAATATCCAGAAGACCATTATCGCCCACGTGCCTATTACCAACGGTGAAGTGCAGGAAACCGGTGATTTCGAGCTGGATGGCGTTACCTTCCCGGCGGCAGAGGTGGTGATCGAGTTCATGGACCCGGCTGACGGCGAGGGCTCCATGTTCCCCACCGGCAATCTGGTCGATGATCTGGAAGTGCCGGGTATTGGCACCTTCAAGGCCACCATGATCAACGCCGGCATTCCGACCATCTTCGTTAACGCGGCGGATATCGGGTACACCGGTACCGAGCTGCAGAAAGACATCAATTCGGATGCCGCCGCACTGGAACGCTTTGAAACCATGCGTGCCTACGGTGCAGTGAAGATGGGGTTGATCGCCGATATCAGTGAAGCGGTGGCCCGCCAGCACACGCCGAAGATTGCCTTTGTCGCGCCGGCAACCGACTACCAAGCGTCCAGCGGCAAGCAGATCGCCGCCAGCGATATCGATGTTTGCGTACGGGCGCTCTCCATGGGCAAGCTGCACCACGCCATGATGGGGACGGCTTCAGTAGCGATTGCGACGGCGGCCGCGGTGCCGGGCACCCTGGTCAACCTGGCCGCCGGTGGGGGAGCGCGTGATGCGGTCACCTTCGGCCACCCCTCTGGCACCCTGAGGGTAGGGGCTGCCGCCGCAGAGGTTAATGGGGAGTGGACTGCGACCAAGGCGGTGATGAGCCGCAGCGCGCGGGTGATTATGGAGGGGGCAGTCCGCATTCCGGGCGATACCTTTTAGTCAGCCTCGCTGAGGGTAGGGGCCTTCCCACCGGTCACAAAAAAGCCACGATTCTGTCGTGGCTTTTTTGTTGCGGGCCGAGGATGGTTCTCCCCGGGCCACACGGCTTATAATGGGCGCTAACCTGACCTGATAAGGACCACCGATGCGCCGCTGGCTGAAACGCGAAGTTTGGCAAACCCCCTCTGGATTGCTGGTATTGATGTCGATGGCAACCCCGCTGGCCTTTGCAACCTGGCAGACCCTGCTCAATAACTTTGTGATCGACCAGGCGGGTTTTAATGGCGCCGAGATCGGATTGCTGCAGAGCCTCAGGGAGGTGCCCGGTTTTCTCGCCTTTACCGCCGTGTTTGTGCTACTGGTGATCCGCGAACAACGCTTTGCCATTCTCTCCCTGGCGCTGCTGGGGGCCGGGGTGGCCATCACCGGCTGGTTCCCATCGGTGATTGGGCTCTACTGCACAACGGTACTGATGTCGGTTGGCTTTCACTATTTTGAGACCCTGAAAACCTCACTCTCACTGCAGTGGCTCGACCAGAGGGAAGCCCCTCGGGTATTGGGCCGCTTGATTGCGGTAGGATCCTTCAGCTCACTCTTTGTCTACTCTCTGGTCTGGCTGATGAGTGAATTGCTGGGACTAAGCTATGTGGTCATGTACCTGGTCGGGGGAGGGCTGGCGCTCCTGATCGTGGCCTTCTGCGCTCTGGCTTATCCCCTGTTTCCCCAGCCCCACATCCAGAATAAACACCTGGTGTTGCGCCAGCGCTACTGGCTTTATTACGCCCTGACCTTCATGAGCGGTGCCCGGCGGCAGATCTTTATAGTCTTTGCCGGCTTTATGATGGTGGAAAAATTTGGTTATGGGGTGGGTGAGATCGCTCTGCTATTCATTATTAACCACCTGTTCAACCTGTTCTTTGCCGCCCGCATCGGGGCGCTGATCGGGCGGATCGGGGAGCGCAGGGCGCTGGTGATTGAATATATTGGGTTGATACTGGTGTTTACCGGGTACGCTTTCGTCGAGCAGGCCTGGGTAGCGGGAGCCCTCTATGTCGTCGATCACCTGTTTTTTGCCCTGGCGATTGCCATCAAGACCTACTTCCAGAAGATAGCCGATCCTGCTGATATCGCCTCGACGGCAGGGGTGGCTTTTACCATCAACCATATCGCGGCGGTAGTGATTCCCGCGCTTTTTGGTGTGATTTGGCTCAGTTCACCGTCAGCGGTGTTCCTGATCGGCGCCGTGATGGCTCTGGGCTCGCTGCTCCTGGCCTGCAATGTGCCTTCCCAGCCAACACCATCGCGGGTGGCCCTGATGGGAAACCCTGTTACAGCGCCACTATAAGCCGTCCGTTACCTGAACGTTAGTGTTTGTAACTTTTTGCGGGTGTTACCGCATGGGTGCTCTTTGTTACGCCAATTCTGATATTTTGTTACCTTCTGAGCCGTCAACGGTGAGCTGGGATTTTATTTTGCGCCAAGGAGTTGGTGGGTTGCCTTAATTTTCTGCTTTCGGTCTTCTTTTTTTGTTAAATACCTCTAATTTTCATCCAGTTTACCCTGTTTTTCGCTGAAGTTTGGCGGGGCGCATTTTTCATTTTTGCCGCTTAAACGTCTGTTTAAAACCGTAAAACCTCGGTATGATGCCTTGGCTTGTGTTCAGTTCGATGATTTGCGCCAGCGTTACGGCATAGATGAGCAGCGTTTTATAGTACATTTGTTCCACTTTTGGCTCTGTTTTTATAAGGGTTGGCGCTTTAATTGCCTTTAATTCGGATAGAACACAAAACCTTCGTTAGAAAGTGTTGGCGTCTCAATCACCCTGGCTGTGGGACAGAGGGGGCATATGGCCTCTATCCGTTATTCTGCTGGGCTTGGGAGGTCGCACAACAAAACAACACTAAAAATGAACTATTCACGGAGTAGTCAATGAACACCAAGAACAGCCATCCACTGTCTCTGCGTATAGCCCCAGCTAAAGCGGGCTTCGCTCTCGCTGGCCTGATGGCAGCACTGCCGGTACAGGCCATAGAGTTTGATTTTGCGGACGGTGAAGTGACCGGTTCCGTCGATACCACTGTCGCCTATGGTGCGCTGTGGCGGGTAGAGTCGCGTAAGACCAATATCGATAATGGCGGCGTTAACGATAACGACGGAAACCGTAACTTTGATACCGGGCTCGTCTCCTCAGTCTACAAAATCAATACCGAAGTGGAGATGAACTACCTGGACTACGGTGCCTTTGTACGCGCTCGCGGTTATTACGATGCCGAGATCATGGACAAGAAGAATGACAGCGGTGACCTGCCTTACCAGCCCAGCGGCTATGGCCGTAAGTACAGCGACAAGGCCAAGGATTACGCGGGTTCCCGTGCCGAGTTCATGGACGCCTTCGTGTATGGCAACTTTTATCTGGGCGAAAACGAGATGCCCCTGAGCCTGCGTCTTGGTAAGCAGGTAATCAGCTGGGGCGAGGGGATTTTCTACCGTGAAGGGGTCAATTCCATCAACGCCCTGGATGCGGCAGCGTTCAACCTGCCGGGCTCCGAGGTGAAGGATGCGCTGCTACCGGCCGGTATGCTCTATGCCAACCTGGGGATTACCGATAACCTCAGTGCCGAGGCCTTTGTCCAGTGGGAGTGGAATGAGACCCGCTTGAACCCGGTGGGCACCTACTTCAGCACCACCGACCTTTTCTCCCCGGGTGGAGAAGGGAACCTGATCTGGCAGGATGTTGCCGGGACACCACTGGAGGGATTGTTTGGTGCCTATCTGGGCGGAGCAAGCGCAGCTGTTGACCCGTTTGTCAGCAGTGGTTCCCTTAATATCGACGCAAATACCCTCAACAATGGTGCTTGGGCCAATTTTGGCCAGATCGTCAACGACGATGAGGCCAAGGACAGTGGGCAGTTCGGTGTAGCACTGCGCTACATTGCCGAAGAGTTGAACGAGACCGAGTTTGGTTTCTATTACCTCAACTACCACCACAAAACTCCATTGATTTCTGCCAATCTGGGTGACTATTCAGGTACTAATTTTATTGGTATTTGCTCTGCGCTTCAGGGGGGCGCCTGTGTAGTGAACCTTGCAAACCCGGCATTTCAGGGAGCTGTGGGTTTCGGTACTCTTGACGTTATGCAGAGCGTTCGTGCTTTCCGTTCCTATGAGGAGAATATCGACCTTTGGGGGGCCAGTTTTACCACTCTCGTCGGGGATACCTCGGTGTCGGGCGATATCGCCTATCGTCCCAACAATCCGATCTTTGCCTACCATGAGGATGACTTGCTGGGCTCCGTAGTAAGGAACGCGCCTTCATTCTTTGGTGGTACCAATGCCGACTGTGCGGATCTGAACGTTCCCCATGGCGCCACCGGTCAGAAGCAGAACCTTCTGGACTCCGTGTGTGTAGGTGAAACCGTCCATAACTGGGTTGAAACCCAGACCGTTAACTGGAACCTCAATGCGATCCATAATTTTGGGCCGGTTCTCAGCTTCGATCGCCTGATCGGTGTTGTGGAGGTGTCGGGTGAGTGGCTGCCTGAACTCACCAGTAATGAGATGAAGGTGATGAACTCCACCGCCCAGAACTCTGGCGATAACAGCGTCAAGTCAAAGCGTTTGACCCGAACCGCCTATGGAGCCACTGCCGTGCTTCAGGGGCGCTGGAACGATGTGATTGCCGGCGTTAACCTGAGCCCGGTTTTGGTGGTCAAGAGCGACATTGACGGTAACTCGCACCGCGCGGGGAACTTCATGGAGGGGCGCTCTGCCTATAGTCTGGGGCTGAATGCTGACTACCTGAGTACACTCTCCGGAGGGATCTCCTATACCCAGTATGAGGGTGCCGGTAGCTCCAACAACAACACCGATCGCGACCACGTCGCGTTCAACATCAAGTACTCGTTCTAATGGCACTGTGATCGAGCCCGTCGTCCGTGCGACGGCTCGATCCTCAGTTATCCCGATTACTTAAGATACAGAGCAAGCATTATGTTCAAAAAGAAACTGATAATTAGTGCCGTTGCGGCGCTTTCCATGACAGCTGGTTCCGCCATGGCGGCCATCAGCGCCGAGGAAGCCGCAAAACTGGGCAATGAGTTGACCCCCTTCGGGGCTGAAAAGGCGGGTAACGCTGCGGGTACAATTCCAGCCTGGACGGGCGGTATTACCAAGGACAAGATCCCCGCCGCCTATAAGCAGCCGGGTCAGCATTATCCCGATCCCTACGCGGGGGAGAAGCCCGAGTTTGTGATCACCGCGGCCAATGTCCAGCAGTATGCGGATAAGCTGACACCGGGCCAGCTGGCGATGTTTGAAGCCTATCCGGAAAGCTTCAAGATGCCGATCTATAAGACCCATCGCAGCCACTCCTCTCCACAGCGCGTGTACGATGCCACCATCGCCGCGGCCACCAAGGCAAAGCTGGTTGAGGGGGGGAATGGTGTGACTGGCTCTATCGGTGCGATTCCTTTCCCGATTCCGAAGAATGGTCTTGAGGCGTTGTGGAACCACATGGTTCGATACCGCGGTGAGTATGTGGTGCGCAGTGCATCGGAAGTGGCCGTGCATCGTACCGGTGTCTATACGCTGGTCTCCTCGCAGCAGGAGGCGGGGTTCAAGTACTACTATCCGGGCATGACCGAGGCGGAGCTGGAGAATATCCTCTTCTACTATCTCTCCTTTACCAAGGCTCCAGCGCGTCTGGCCGGTGGTGCGGTACTGGTTCACGAGACGCTGGATCAGGTAAAAGAGCCTCGCCAGGCATGGGCCTACAATGCCGGACAGCGACGGGTGCGTCGCGCTCCCAGCATCTCCTACGATACCCCCATTACCGATGCGGATGGTCTGCGTACAGCTGACGATACCGATATGTATAACGGGGCTCCCGATCGCTACGAGTGGAAGCTGGTGGGCAAGAAGGAGATCTATATTCCCTACAACAACTACCGCCTGATCTCTTCCGAGGTGAGCTACGAGCAGTTGTTGCAGCCCGGTCACGTCAACCCCGATTTGACTCGCTATGAACTGCATCGGGTATGGGTCGTTGAGGGTGTGCTGAAAGAGGGGGCTCGCCATGTCTACTCCAAGCGTACTCTTTATCTTGATGAGGATAGCTGGGGTGCGGCAGTGGTTGATCAGTACGACGGTCGCGGCCAGCTGTGGCGGGTTAGCATGGCGTACCTGATCAACTACTATGACCTGCCCACCACCTGGACAGGCCTGGATGTGTTCCACGATCTGCAGGCTCGTCGCTACCACATTCAGGGGTTGGCGAACGAGGAACCCGCCTTTGTGGACTTCTCTCAGCCTATCCCCAAAGAGAACTATTTCACCTCATCATCCCTGCGTCGTCGCGGAACTCGCTGAGTCTCCTGCAGGTTGAAAAAAGCCGCCCTCATTGGGCGGCTTTTTTATGTTTTTCATGGGGTTAGAGTCAGTGTTGAGCGGCTTCACTCTAAGGGATGATTTTTATCTATCCCGCCGCTTTTCCGCAGAAAGGGCAAGAAACTTCTAATCTAACTCGATATAATGCCCCCGCAATTTAAACGTTTGTTTAAAATGATGAACAACGATAACAATAAGGGAGTTTCTGTATGCGAGATGCCCGCTGGCAATCATCTCACTCTGTCCCCGCTATGACTCTGCTGCAAACGACTTACGATAATCTGGTGCTGAGCCTTAGGTATCTTGCCTTGCTGCTGTTAGGGGTGGCCGCTTCGAGCGCCTCAGCTGAGGAAGCTGTGCGTTATTCCGTAATAGCTGAGAAGGCTATTCACTCTATTTTGCTGGATGTTGCCCGAGCTGGCGACCGGATGGTCGCGGTCGGTGATCGTGGCCATATCCTCTATTCGGATGATAGCGGTGCTAACTGGACCCAGGCCAAGGTGCCTACCCAGCAGATGCTGACCGCAACCAGCTTCCCAACCCCAAAGGTCGGCTGGGCAGTGGGCCACGATGCCGTGATCCTGAAAACAGTCGATGGGGGTGAGACCTGGGTTAAGCAGTACGATGACCCGGATGCCGAAGTCCCTTTCCTGGATGTCTGGTTCAAGGATGACCTGAACGGGTTTGCCATCGGTGCGTACGGCTACTTCCTGCGCACCGAAGATGGTGGCACTACCTGGGATGAGTGGAAAGAGAATATTGATAATGTGGAGGAGCTGCACCTGAATGCCATGATCGCGCTGGGTGATGGCACTCTGTTGATTGCCGGTGAGCAGGGTACTCTGTACCGCTCCACTGATGAGGGCGCCTATTTTGAAGCCTTGGAAAGCCCCTATGATGGCTCCTTCTTCGGGGCTGTTCCCAGCCAGAAGCCCGAATCCGCACTGGTTTTTGGCCTGCGCGGACACCTTTTCAGGACCGACGATACTGGTGACAGCTGGCAGCAGGTTGACAGCGGCACTGAGCAGGGCCTGTTTGCCGGTCGTCTGCTGGGCGATGGGTCCCAGGTGATCGTCGGCGACTCGGGTAATATCCTGATCAGCCGCGATGACGGTAATAGCGTATCCCTGACATCCCGGGCTAACCGCCTGCTCATCAATGGTATTGAGCAGGCACCGGATGGTGGTTGGATTTTGGTAGGGCAGGGCGGTGCTCATCGAGTGCTTGCTGGTGGCTCTGATCGTAAGCCACTCGATAACTGATTCAGGGGATACTCATGTCAACACGTATGCATCACGGTGAGGCAGCTCCTCTTCTCGAGCGTCTCTTTTTCAACAACCGCGTTATTGTTCTTGCCTTCTTCCTGCTGGCTACCCTTTTCCTCGGGTACAAAATGCTGGATGTGCGTCCCGATGCCAGCTTTATGAAGCTGATCCCTCTGGAGCACCCCTTCATTAAAAACATGCTGGAAAAGCGCGACGACCTGGAAAACCTGGGTAACTCGATCCGCATTTCGGTCGAAGCCGAAGAGGGCGACATCTTTACGCCCGAATACATGGAAGCGTTGCAAAAAATCAATGACGAGGTGTTCTACCTGCCTGGCGTGGACCGGGGTGGACTCAAGTCTCTGTGGACCGCTAATGTTCGTTGGTTGGCGGTCACTGAAGAGGGATTCGAAGGCGGCCCCGTAATCCCCGAGGATGACGATTTTACCAACCCGGCCAATCTGGAAGAGCTGCGCACCAATGTGCTGCGCTCGGGTCAGGTTGGACGCCTGGTCGCCAATGATTTCAAATCCACGATCATTTTTGTTCCTCTGTTTGAGATCAACCCCCAGACCGGTGAGCGACTCAACTACCAGGAGTTATCGCACCAGCTGGAGGAGAAAGTTCGGGAGAAGTTCTCCGATCATGGCGTGAAGATTCACATTATCGGATTCGCCAAAAAGGTTGGCGACCTGATCGATGGTATTGGTTCTATCGCCTACTTCTTCGCGATGGCCATTGGCATCACCCTGATTCTGCTTTACCTCTACTCCCGTTGCCCCAAGAGTACCGTAATACCGCTCATGTGCTCGGTGGTAGCGGTGGTCTGGCAGCTGGGCCTGTTGGCTACTCTGGGCTATGGCCTTGACCCCTATTCGGTGTTGGTTCCCTTCCTGGTGTTTGCCATCGGTGTGAGTCACGGTGTGCAGATTATCAACGCCATGGGTATCGAGTCCGCGGCGGGGGCAGATAGCCTGACGGCGGCGCGTCGAACCTTCCGTTCGCTTTACATTCCAGGGATGCTGGCTCTGGTATCTGACGCCATCGGCTTCCTGACTCTGTTGGTGATCGAAATCGACGTAATCCGCGACCTGGCCATTGCCGCCAGTATCGGGGTCGCGGTGATTATCCTGACCAACCTGGTGCTGTTGCCGGTGCTGATGTCCTACATCGGTGTCAGCAAGAGCTCCATCGAACGTGCGCAGCGCCACGCTAAGGAAGAGCCTAAGGGATGGAAGCTGATGTCCAGCTTTGCCAGCCCAAAAGTAGCCCCGGTGTCGGTCGGGATCGCTTTTGTACTGCTGTTCGTGGGGCTTTACGCCAGCCAGGGGCTGAAAATCGGTGACCTTGACCCGGGTGCGCCTGAACTGCGCCCGGATTCGCGCTACAACAAGGACAACGCTTTCATCACCCAGAACTACTCAACCAGTGCTGATGTGATGGTGATCATGGTGGAAACGGCCCCCGAGCAGTGTGCCACCTACGCCACTCTGGAGGCGATCGACCGCTACATGTGGACGATGGAGAACGTAAAGGGCGTCCAGTCGGCAGCTTCATTGGTCACTGTTTCCAAGCTGGTGATCAAGGGGTTGAATGAGGGTAACCTCAAGTGGCAAACGCTTTCGCGTAACCAGTATGTGTTGAACAACTCCATAAGCCGTGCACAGGGCCTGTTCAATAACAATTGCAGCCTGGCACCGGTTCTGCTGTTCCTTGAGGACCACAAGGCGGAGACGCTGCAAGCGGTGGTTAAGGCCAGCCTCGAGTTTGCCGAAGCCAACAACTCCGACAGCATCCAGTTTAAGCTGGCTGCCGGAAACGCGGGCATCGAAGCGGCCACCAACGAAGTGATCGAAGCGGCCCAGGACCAGATGCTGGTGTGGGTATACGGAGTGGTCAGCTTGTTGTGCCTGATCACCTTCCGCTCCATCCGTGCGGTAATCTGCATCATCATCCCGCTTGGCTTGACCTCGGTGCTGTGCCAGGCCCTGATGGCCTACCTGGGCATCGGTGTGAAGGTGGCGACCCTGCCGGTTATCGCGCTGGGTGTGGGTATCGGTGTGGACTACGGTATCTATATCTACAGTCGACTGGAAAGCTTCCTGCGCCAGGGCATGGACCTGCAGTCGGCCTACTACGCTACCCTGCGGACCACCGGCAAGGCCGTGAGCTTCACCGGTGTGACCCTGGCGATCGGTGTGGGCACCTGGATCTGGTCACCGATCAAGTTCCAGGCGGACATGGGTATCCTGCTGACCTTTATGTTCCTCTGGAACATGGTGGGCGCCCTCTGGCTGCTGCCTGCATTGGCCCGCTTCTTTGTACGGCCTGAGAAGTTGGCGGCTAAGGGGTAATTCCTACCCTCGCCCAAAAAAAACCGCGCCCCGGCGCGGTTTTTTTTGTCCATACGGTGCGTATTGGTGTGGGGAACGCTCTGGCTGCATGCCAGATTCCACCCCCTTTTCAGGGTGTCTTGCAAAATTTTAAGGTGGTTTGAGCCCCTCTCTGAACGGTCGGGTTCGCTCCAAAAAAACCCTTTTCATACCAAGTATTCACCAAGTTTTAGAGTTAGACCAAATTACAGGGTCTCGCTATGAAGTATTAAAGTGCACAAGGAAATTTTAGTGCTAAACGATCACCAAAAAGAGCTTTACGATGCGTTCTTTGAGTCTACTCACCAGAATGAAAAAACTGGAGTCTTGGTTGGCCTGGCCGCTGCAATGGCGATGAATTGCCAACCTTGCCCCCGCTACTATCCCCATCAAGCTAAGAAATAAGGGGTAACGAAGGGCGAACTGTCTGAAGTTTTAGCCAAAGCTATGGCTGTAGCCGCTGGCCATAAGCGGCTTCAAGCGCAGAAGGTTCTCGAAGAATACAAAATCGATACTGTGCCCTTTGAGTAATGTGCGTTAAAGCGCGGGAAGCTTTTGTCCAGTGTTGCCAGGCATCCCCTGAACCATCGAAAGCCCGCGGGTGGTTTTTGCTCCAAAGCAGAGATTAACCAACACTGAGCGGGCCGCTTATGAAGCTAGCCAACTGAGAGCCTCAAGGGTAGCGAATAAAAAGTAGCAGACCTGCTGTAGGTCAACTACTTTTCTCCTTGCCGTGCAACAATTGAGGGTGCCGATATGAATATTCTCTCTCTATACCGGT
Source organism: Aestuariirhabdus litorea (assembly GCF_003864255.1). Classification (NCBI taxonomy): domain Bacteria; kingdom Pseudomonadati; phylum Pseudomonadota; class Gammaproteobacteria; order Oceanospirillales; family Aestuariirhabdaceae; genus Aestuariirhabdus; species Aestuariirhabdus litorea. The sequence goes on along the minus strand of NZ_QWEZ01000001.1, from coordinate 1,535,005 downwards.
CTGTCCATTCATCCCGATGTCTCTCGCTTCGTCAGTGGATTTTATCCATCACTGCATTATTGGCCATTTCTCATGGGCTTGCGGTAGCCGCCCCCCCTGAGCCGATAGAAGTCAGCGATGACTCATTTAAGTGTTTGACCGATATGGTTAAGGTTCGTCATTTCTTTGTTGATAACCTGCTGGGTAATCTCCAAGCCACCACGGAGGTTGCGGAGAAGGGTGAGGGCGTTTATCCGCCGGGGTCCGTGGTGCAACTTATTCCGGGTGAGGTGATGGTAAAGCACCCCAAAGGCTTCAACACCGCGACTAAAGACTGGGAATTCTTTGAACTGGATGTCTCGAAAGAAGGAACCCGCATTGGTAAACGCGGTTTTGTCGATGTGGTTAATAAATTCGGTGGTAATTGCTTTGCCTGCCACGTTAAAGCGCGCCCCGAATTCGATATGATCTGCGAAATGGGTCATGGCTGCGACCCAATACCCATTACCCGACGCATGCTGGCTGCCCTGCAAAAGACCGACCCGCGCTGTAGCGCTTCAGCACCGCTGACTGAAGACGACAATAAAGCGCTCGAGGAGCTGAATGAGGTGTTGAAAACGTTCGCCAAGCCTCAATAGGCTGCCTTGCATGGCTCCTTCCGATAACAGCGCACAGCCGGGCTCCGACTGGGGAAAACCAGGTATTTCGCTTGATGTTAGCCGTATCCTATCTCTGGTAGAGAGTCATGGCTTAGTCCCGCACAAATGGTCGCTACTGAGTCAAAAGTTAAGGTCTGCGGGGCACTGGTATGATGTCTCTTAAGTCGCCGCAAGCGGCATCAGGCAGACCTGCCGAACGCTTGCTGGGAGCTGGAAGATGCCCGCCGCACCGTTCTCTCAATGTCCGCTATGGGTTAAAAAGCGGTTATTGCAGGTCATGAGCAGCAACGCAACGCAGCACCTGACAGCCAGTGTCCAACAGGGCAGTGGACATCACTGGGGATCGCGAACTTTACCGCCCCCTTAAAGGCAGTCCTTGCTGCAGAGCAGGGTGTCTATACCCCCGTTTATACCAACGCTAATCAACCATACAGCGCTTTAAGCTGGGGAGCACTCCCGGTGTCGAGGTGCTGCCGCCTGAGTCGATGAATGATCCCCAGCAGCGTAGCCGGGGTAGGGGAGGGTTGCTGCTGGGGGCTGTATAGCGACCGCTCCTGCTGCTGAATAAAGGCATTCAACTCGGTATCACTCAACTCTTGGTTGAGGCTGGCCAGCGATCGGTCCGCCGGTTGCTGCAGCAGTTGTCCCAGCCACTGGCGCAGGTGTTGAAGAAGGGTTGGGCCATCCACCTCCTGCTCGATGGCGGCAACCAGCGATTGGAAAGCAGACTCCTCCCCCGACGTAAGCGGGGGGCGGGAAGCCGCACTGACGGGGAGCGGCTTGCGGCGCTGTAGGCCCCATATAAGAGTTGCTATCCAAAGCATTGCCAGCAGGGCACTGATCCATGGCCAGGGTAGATCTGTACGGTCGGCTTCGTTCGATGGGGCGAGCGGGCCAGTGGTAGCTTCCGTGGTGGGGGGCGGCAGCAGAGGCTGGGGCTGGGGGGTGGGAGGCGTTGGTGACAGCCTGGCCGTGGGCAGCACGGTCAGGGTCTCCTCGGGAAGAGTCGCCTGGCTAAACTGACCACGTTCGGTATCGAACCACTGGATGCTGCGTGCCGGCAGTCGATAGGTACCCGGCTCCGTGGCGACGTAGGCGCTGGCGAAGCGGACCTCGCCAAGAACCCCCTGCTCGGAGCGGTGATTTTCAGTTTGTGACTGGTCGGGATAGGCTTTGAGCCCCGCTACCTCATCCGCCTGTAGCGGAGGAAGCTGGGCAAAGGTCAGCCCGTCTGCCCGCATCACCAGGGTACGGGTAATGGCATCACCCACTTTCATGGCCTTGGGATCGCCGCTCCACTGCTGTTCCAGGGTTAACTCCCTGGCTGGTAACCAGGGCTTACCCTCACTTCCAGCCGGGGCCGCCTTAATCTCTATGCGGATCTCCGCGGAGCGGATGGCGAGTCGCTTACCAGGCCGCCCCCCCAGGAACGGGTCAAACCGACCCTGGTTGTTGGCCGCTGTCGCGGTGAATATCTGCGAAGGGATAACCAGCTCACCGCTGCGCTGGGGGTAGATCGCGTATCGTAGCTCGAATACGCCGTGGCGGGTGCCGTTGATCACTTCAGAGCGTGCGTTGGGTTCCCCCAGCTGTTGCACAATGGCATCTTCGATTTTCAGTTCGCTGAGCTGGCTGTCATCAAACAGCGGTACCGAGTGGTAGATGCGCAGGTTATAGATGATCTCCTGCTGGACGTAGGCCTCCTCACGGTCGAGTTCGCCTTCAATAAAGACCGGAGCAGCACTGTCTGTCCTGGGCGTTTGTGTCTGGGCGCCCGCGGCGCCAACCTCCAGGGTAATGGGGTCGGTCGCCAGCCCTTCGAGTACGATCGGGGGGATCACCACAAAGCCACTGCGTTTCGGGCGCAGCTCGATGATCCAGTCGGTCCAGGAGACACTCTTGCCGTTGGTGATGGTGAACTGGCTGCTCTGGCGTTGTCCGAGTATCTCAAAATGCTCCATCAGGGGAGAGAGGTCGGGGGTTGTGAAAAACTGCTGTTTGTCGCTGCGCAGCGTCAGCTCGACGGTTTCGCCGAGGCTGATTTGGGTGCGGTCTACCGAGGCGACAAAGCTCTCCGCCATGAGCGGGGAGATCCACAGGAGAGCGCACAGGGCAAACACAACCCTGAGCAGGGCGGGGTGTTTTCGGCTAATCATGGGGTTAGGGGTTACCATATTTTTTCTCCAGCCTGCTGGGGGGCGCGCTGGCGCTGTTGCAACTCAAACTTTCTTCTGAGCAGACCCGATGGGTCGTCCTTTATACGCCTGAGCCAGCCTTCGGTGGCCTGCCGGTCTTCCGACAGGGGGAGTGTCGCTTCATCGGTTGCTGTGTCGGCCAGGCTACGGCTATCCTGTGCTGCCGAATCATCGGCGCTCGCTTCTTGCGACGGGGAGGGGACGCTGGACGCCTGTTCGACGCCTTGTTGATCGCTTTTAGGGGGCTCCAGACGGCCCCCTTCAGCAGAGCTAGCGGCGGGGTTCGCCGGTTGGTCGACCTGCTCCGAGGGCGGTTGTCCTGTGGTGTTGCCGGACGATCCCGGCGCGCCCCGGGACGTCTCCTCAGGGTCACCCATCTCGGCCGAGTCGGTGGACCGGGTAGCCTCCCCGGCGCCCTGGGCTTGCCCCTCCTGGCCTGTCTCGCTGTTGCCGGCATCGGTTTGCGATCCGCTCTGCTGCTCCGAGCTCGGTTGGGACTCTTCCGAGGCTGAGGCCTCCTCACTCTTCTGCAGCAGTTGCTCAATCAGGTCTCTGTTTTTGAGGGCGTGCGGGTGGTTCGGCTGCTGCTCGAGCACCTGCTCATACAGGCTGAGGGCTTCTTGCAGGTTGCCGGCCATCGCCTCGGCATTGGCCTGGTTGTAGCGGTCATCCAGGCTTTCCCCCTGGGCGAAGCTGTTGGCGGCCTCGGCATAGTCACCGGCCCTGAACTGGGCGTAGCCTCGCCACTGGGGGTCGTGGAAGTGGCGGGCTGCCTCAGCGGGCTGGTTCTGTTGCAGCAGGTCCGCGCCCTGCTGGTCGGGTGTTTTCCAGAGAGCGTCCCAGTCCAGTGCGTAGCTGGGTTTGGCGGGCAGAACCAGCAGAGGCAGCAGCAGGGTCAGTAGCCAGCCGCGCCGAAAGCTGGCCAGGGTCAGGCACAGCAGTGGCAGCAGCAACCAGTAACCCGCATCCGCCCACTGGTCAAAGGTGCGTTCCAGCTGGCTCTCCTGACTCGCGGCGGGCGCATCTGCCTGAATCCAGAGCCAGTCGCTGTCCTTGACGCTGATGGTGGCATAACGGCCACCCAGCGATCGCGCCAGGGCCTGGAGAGTCGGCGCGTCAAGGCGGGGGATCACAATGGCTCCGTTGCCGTCGCGTAGATAGCCCCCCCCTTCCACTTGAATGGGGCCCCCTTGCGGGGTACCTACCCCGATAATGGAGAGCGTTACGGAATTTTTCGCCATCAGCTGGCGAATCAACTCCGCCTCAGAGGGGCTGATCTCGTCGGTGAGGATCAGGATATGAGCCCCTTTTGCTGGCTGATTGCCCAGCATCTCAAGGGCCAGGCGCACACCTTGGCTGGCACGGCTGCCTGCGACGGGCATCAGTGACGGCTCCAGAACCGAGAGCAGGTTGGTGATGGTGGCCCGGTCGTCGGTCAGGGGGGCCACCCGATAGGCGTCGCCAGCGTAAGCGATCAAGGCGGTGGTGCCCTCGTCCCGACTATCGATGATGTCCCGAATTTTGTGACGAGCACGGGTTAGCCGGTTGGGGGAAAGGTCGGTTGCGTAAAGCGACCAGGAAAGGTCGAGAATGACCACCAGAGGGGCTTCGTTTTTGTATACGGCCTCCGGTAAGCGTTGCCAGCTGGGGCCCGACAGGGCCAGGCAAGCCAGGGTCCAGGCCGTCACCATCCAACCCAGGCGCGAGGAAGACTGGGCTGACTGCCGGCCATCCTGCAGGTGTTTAAGCAGGTGTTCCGGTATTACCCGGCTCCAGGCCGAGTGGGCCCGGCGGAAACGGGCGAGCGCCCAAAGAACCCCCCAACCCAGCGGGAGCAACCACAGTGCATGGGGGCGCAGCAGGTGAAGGTCGGACAGCCAGTCCTGCAGAATCATGGCATCCTCTCCTGTTGCGGCAGGCGTTGACCGAGCTGCCCAATGAGCCGGCCCAGCCAGAGCAGGAGCACCAGCCCCATCGCGGCCCCCAAGGGCAGGTGAAACAGGCTGCGATGGGGGCGAACCCTTTGTGCCTCCTGTGCCACCGGTTCAAGGGTGTCAAGTTGGCGGTAGATTTGCTCCAGCTGTTCGGGGTTGCGCGCCCTGAAATAGTGCCCCCCGGTGAGCTCGGCGATCTCCGTCAATCCCTTTTCGTCCAGGTCAGAGGAGGGGTTGACACGCCGTGCCCCAAACGATGAGCCGAAAATACCAGGCTGGATCATCTCATCGGCTCCCACCCCTATGGTATAGATGCGTACCTTTTCCCGCTGCGCCAGCTG